>JAKMCW010000024.1 GCA_022428205.1 Flavobacteriales bacterium | reverse complement strand
AAGCGTTACCGCAATCGTCAGTAGCCGTCCAAACACGCATCCAAGTGCCGGGGCATCCGCCGGACAACTGATAGGAAACGATGGTGTATGTCAAGCTGCTGCTGCAGTTGTCGCTGGCACTGATGGGGACGAGCGTAGGATTGTTCGGATCGAGCAAGTCTTCACAAGCAGCGTTCACGTAGACGTCATAAGCGTCCCAAGTTGGGGCCGTAGCATCGTTGACGGTGATCAACTGATCACAAGTCGTGCTGGCTGTATTTCCGCAATCATCAGTTGCCGTGGCGGTCCAAGTACGCGTAAAGCTGTACTGTCCCTCACAGGTGCTGCTGGACGCTCCATCAGCGAACGTAATCTCAACAGCTGGATCGTCGTCGCAGTTGTCCGTAGCGCTTCCCGTTGCCGTTCCGGCAGCTGAAGGCGTTACATCAGCCATGCAGTCTGCATCGGCATTCACCGTGTAGTCCGCTGGGCAAGAAATGCTGGGAACTGGGTTGGTGTTGTCCGTCACTGTGATGGTCTGAACACACGTGGTGCTGGCCTGATTGCCGCAGTGGTCAGTGGCCGTGGCCGTCCAAGTACGTGAAATCGTGTAGCTACCTGCGCAAATGTCAGTCTGCTCATCCGCGAAGGAGATCTCCACACTGGGGCTGGCGTCGCAGTTGTCCGTAGCGCTGCCTGTGGCAGAACCGTTGGTACCCTCGCTCGTGTCGGCCTGGCAGTTCTCGTCTGAGTAGAGTTGAGTATCGGCTGGGCAAGTGATGCTAGGAACGGGATTGACGGCGTCAAGCAAAGTGACGACTTGGTCCAATTCAGCGCTTTCGTTGCCGCAAGCGTCCACTGCCTTGTACTTGTGGAGGTACTGACCAGCACAGCTGCTGCTCACCTCGTTCACGGAAACCAACACCACCGTTGCATCGCCACAAACGTCGGTGGCAGAAGATGCATAGATGCCATTGCTGTCATACAGCTCGCAGTCGATTTCAAACATAGGAGCGACCGTCAACTCGGGAGCCTCGGTGTCCTGAATGGTGAAGTTCAACGTGATGTTGCTCGTGTTATCGCAGTCGTCAGAAGCGGTGAACGTCACTGCAACAGTTCCTGTAGCGCCGCAGAGGTCGCTGAGGTTGCCCTCATAGTCATGTGACCAGCTTACCGTGCCGCAGTCATCCGTGGCCGTAGCGCCACCATTGGCATCGAGCCAATCGTTGAGTTCCTGGGTATTTCCAGCACCGTCGCATTCCACCAATTCATTATCACCGCCTGAAATCACAGGAGCGACGAGGTCTTGAACGGTAATGGTCTGGGTGTGTCCAATGGCATTGCCAGAACAGTCCGTAGCGGTCCACGTGCGGTCTACCTTGTAGGTACCTGTGCACTCAACCTCATAAGGCTCGCTCTGACCGGTGTATTCGACAGCAGGGAAGTCAGGTCCATCGTCGCAATTGTCGCTGGCCGTAACCGTAGGCACTGCTGGAAGGCCATTGGCGCAAGCAACAGTGGCATCAGCAGGAGCATTGTCGAAAGTGGGGTCCGTCGTATCATCACGGCTCACCACCTGAGAAACAGTCAAAGCGTCACCGCAGTCGGTGTCGATGGCCGTGTAGATCAAGGTCACGCTAGACTCGTCTTCCTCGCAAGGATCCAACGTCTCGTTGGTGCACGCGAGATCGAGCAAAACGTCACCCTGAGCACCTTGAATGGTCTGCCCATTCAACATACCTGAGTAGCTGAACCAACCACCTGCACCGTAGTTACAGTTGCGGTCGTTGGCCATATCGCCAATCTGGAATCCGAAGTACTCGCTGGCAGGAGCATGGCTCAAGATGAGCAAGGTTCCGTCCGCATCTCCTTCTCCTTGGAGATAGCTCATACCGTCGTTCATGATGTACACCATCCAGGTGTCCGTCACATCCGTAGTGACCGGGCAAGACTGGTCGTGCTTAAAACCACCATCCCAGTCAGCGCCGGAGACGCCTTGACTATAGATGATGTTCACGTTGAGAATGAAGTCGTCATTCTCGATGTCAGCGACTTGACCAGTAATCTGGGCCACACCATTCTCGTATTGAGTAAGTGTGATGCCCTCGGTGGTTGGGGCGAAATAGCGGTCATCGTTAGGGTCACCATCGATGTCGAACAGCACGATCGCGCCGTCTTCACCCGTGCCCAAGGCCGTAGTTCCGTCACAAACAGTTGAAGCCAAACGCTCTTCACCATATATGCAAGTCACATCACCGCGGTTTGCACCAACGGTTTCGTCACAGGACGTAGGTAAATCACTGAGGCATTCTACCGAGTAATTACTGAGGTCCGCGTCAAAACTCAACGGACTGTCGCAAGGGTCTGTTGAGCTCGGTTGTGCCCACCCTATCAAAGGCACAGCGAGTGTGA
>JAKMCW010000022.1 GCA_022428205.1 Flavobacteriales bacterium | reverse complement strand
GGCCCCTCCCCCAATTCTGTTGGCAGCGGCTCCTTCCGCACTTCCATTTGGATGAGCTTTTCGATTTTGGCGAAGTTCCGCATCTCACCAGGGGTGATCAACGTGATGCCAATCCCTCCTCGTCCGGCACGCGCGGTTCGACCAATGCGGTGCACATAGTCTTCTTCGTTTGGCGGGACATCGTAGTTGATGACCATTTCGATGTTGTCGATGTCAATGCCCCGGCTCACCACGTCGGTGGCCACCAGTACATGCACTTTTCGGTTCCGGAACCTGCGCATGACATCTTCTCTGTCCTTTTGATCGAGGTCAGAACTGATGGAGCCCACGTTCAGTCCTGCTTTGGATAGCGAACGGGCAATGATGGAGATCGAGCGCTTCCGGCTGGAAAACACGATGACGGACTCCAATCCGCGGTCCTTGAGCAGGCTGACCAGCAGCTTGGGCTTCTGGTCGTCGTGTACCGGGTAGGCCACCTGCATGACCTTCTCGGCAGGTCGCGAAAGTGCGATTTGCACCGTCACAGGGTCCTTGAGCATGGTGGTCGCCAGCTTGTTGATGCGCTCCGGCATGGTCGCGCTGTACAGCAAGGTCTGACGGTTGGGATTGCAGTGCTCTGTGATGCGGTTGATGTCGCCAAGGAAGCCCATGTCGAGCATGCGGTCGGCTTCATCCAAAATCAAGACTTGAATTTTAGAAAGGTCGACATAGCCCAGGTTCATGTGACTGAGCATGCGTCCGGGTGTCACAATGGCGATGTCTACGCCTGTTGTGAGGGCGTTTTTCTCGCGGTCAAAATCGCTGCCACTTCCCCCTCCGTAGATGGCCACACTTGACGTGCCAGAGAAATAACCAAAGCCTTCACAAGCTTGGTCGATTTGCAAGGCCAGTTCCCGGGTTGGGGTGATGATGAGGCACTTGATGTGATCTCCTCCCTCCGACTCGCAGATGTTGTGCATCGTGGGCAACAGAAATGCGGCTGTTTTGCCTGTTCCTGTTTGCGCGATGCCGATGACATCCTTGCCTTCAGTGGTGGGTGGAATGGCCAACGATTGAATGGGTGTGGCCACTTCAAAGCCCATGGCGTCCAATCCGTCTTGGACCGCATCGCACAAAGGCAGCTCCTTGAAAGGAAGTTTGGGTGGTTCTTCGGAGGCGCCTTCCTCCGTTGATTCTTCTTGTTCGTCCCCGGTTGGCGCATCCGGCGCCTTGGCTTCTTGGTGGCCCTGTTCGGGCTGGGACGCATTTTGTTCCTCCAACGATTCGTTGGACGTTTGCGTATCTGTCATGTAAAAGGGTTCCGCCGTTGAGGCGGTCCCTACAAATGTCGGTCATAGACGGCAGGCCCCGACATTTCAGTCGAATATTGGGTCTTGCGCAACCTTAGGGCCCTGCGATGGTTACTTTTAGCGTAAGCCATGTTCAATCCACTTTCACGCTTGTTTGTGTTGCTGTCGCTGCTTCTTTTAGGGACGGCTGATGCGCTTGCAACACACATTGTTGGTGGTGAAATAAGTTACGAGGACCTCGGAGGTGGTGCGTATCGGATCCGGTTGGTGGTGTATCGCGATTGTGGACCTGCCAATCAAAATGGGACGGGTTTCGACGATGCGGCGTCTGTGGGCATTTTTAATTCCAACGGACTCTTGGTCAATGTGGTCAACATTCCGCTGTCCTTTCAAAACGTCAGCGAGGTCCCGGTGGCCCTAGAGAATCCTTGCGGCACTCCTCCCCCTTCAGTTTGCGTGGAGCAGGCGGTCTACCAACAGGTCGTGGACATCGGGGAGTCGCCCAACGGATTCACGTTGAGTTACCAGCGATGTTGTCGGAATCCGTCGATTGTCAATTTGAACAACCCCGATGATGCGGGCGCCACGTTCACGACACAGATTCCAGGTACCAATGTGACCACCGCCGACAACAGCAGTCCGGTGTTCAACAGCCTGCCTCCTGTGGCGCTCTGTGCGGGATTTGACTTCTTTTTCGACCACAGTGCGACGGACCTTGATGGGGACAGCCTTGCTTACACTTTTTGCTCCCCCATGTTTGGGGGTACGCCCAACGAGCCTGCACCCAATCCGCCAAATGGACCGCCTTATACCGCGGTGAATTGGGCGCCGGGCTACTCTGCGACATACCCTTTGGACAGTGACCCTGGATTGACCATTGATCCCGTATCAGGCTTCATCACAGGCATGCCGACTGCAGCAGGGCAGTACGTCATTGGAATCTGTGTGGAAGAGTGGCGAGACGGACAGTTGCTCAGCACCTCTAACCGTGATTTTCAATTCAACGTCACGGTATGCGATCCGAACATCTCTTCTTTGTTGGCCAACCAAACGGGAGATCAGCTGTGCATAGGTGAAACCATTGAATTCCAACAGTACAGCATCAATGCTACGTTCTTCTTTTGGGACTTCGGCGTGGAGGGCATTGAATCGGACACTTCTAACTTGGAAAGTCCCTCATACACCTTCCCAGAACCGGGCACGTATGAAGTGTTGTTGATTGCCAACCCTGGATGGCCATGTGCGGATTCTTCCACTTCCATTTATGAGGTCTATGCACCGGTGGAGCCCGAGCTGGTGGTCACGGATTTTGAGTGCCCCAATGGCAGTCCGCTGTACGATTTTGGTACGGTAGACGATTACCCTGATGCGACGTTCCAATGGAGCTTTGGGCCTCAGGCCTCTACCGACATTTCGGACCTTGAGGCGCCCAGTGGCATTGGTTTCCCCTCTCCTTTTGACGTAGAGGCAGAGCTGACGGTGGTCCAGAACGGTTGTGTGGGTGATGGTGTGTTGGACTGGTCACCACCAGATGCGCCCCAGGCCGCGATTGAGCCCCAGGAAGATTTCTGCACAGGCTTCACCTTGTCCTTCGACAACAACAGCACGAATGCACTGGGGTACGTCTGGACTTTCGGTGAGCCCGGCAATGATGATGTGAGTTATGATGCCTTTCCGACCTGGACTTATGACGGGCCCGGGTCATATGAGGTGGAGCTGATTGCCCAAGGGGACTTTCACTGTCCAGACACTGCGGCGGCAGTGTTTGAAGTAGCGTGGTTGTTGGAGCCTTTTTTCGAGACCCCAGAACCTGAGTGTTTCCAGGAACACAGCTTCAATTTAGAGGCCATCGGTGTGACCGACCCCAATGCGACGTTCGAATGGAATTTCAGCCCTGGCAATGCGGCAATCGAGGCGGGTCCTTTATTGCAAGGCCTTTCCTTTCCCGCACCGGGTTTTTACACAGTGGAAGTGGTGGTGACCGCTGAAGGCTGTGAACGCGATTTTGAATCAGAAGTCGAAGTGTTGTTCGATCCCTCCGTGGCATTTGATGGTGGACCGCTTTCTGGTTGTCCCCCGCTGCCCGTCAGTTTCGAGAACTTCTCTCAAACGGAAACCTCCGCCAGCTACACATGGTATTTCGGAGACGGTACGACTTCGAATGCCCCCTTTCCGAACCATGTCTACGAAGTGCCGGGCTCGTATTCAGTGACTTTGGAGATGAGCACCACCGGCTATTGTGTTCAGGAACTGGCGACCACACAAACGGCCATGATTGAAGTGCTCCCTGTTCCGACGGCGGGCTTTTCCATTGAGCCTTCGCTGGTGGACATTTTGGAGCCGTTGGTACAGGTGGAGGACCTCAGCGTGGGAGCGGTACAGCACTACTACAATTTTGGTGACGGCGGGTCTTCCACTGAGGCCAGTGGTTCCTACGTGTTTCAGGGCGCGGGGGCGTTCGATGTTACGCAAACTGTGATCAATGAGTATGGCTGTACGGCCACGGCACAGGGCCAAGTGGGGGTAAACGGCACCTTGTTTTATGCGCCCAACAGTTTTACGCCCAACAACGACGGCGTCAACGACTTCTGGAGACCTACTTCTACTGGGCTTTCCGCTTACAAGTGCTCCGTCTACAACCGATGGGGTGAAGTGCTGTTCAGTACGACGGACCCTGAGGAAGGGTGGTTCGGAAATGTGAAAAATGGAGACCATTATGCCCCTGATGGCATCTATTTGTACGATGTGTATTTGGAAGATCAATTGCGCATTCCATTTACCTATTCAGGTCAAATACAGCTGGTCAGATAGCGTCGTATTTGATTCTGCTTACCTTTTCGACTCAAATTGGGACCATGGAAGGCGAGCGCAATCAATCGAACTGGGGACGGAATGACCGTCGTGAGGAGGATGTTCACACCATTGCTGTCAAAGCGGGAAAACGAACTTATTTCTTTGATATCCGGGCTACCCGTGCAAAGGACCTTTATCTCACCATTACGGAAAGCAAGCGACAGACGCACGCCTCCGGTGAGGTGACCTACAGCAAGCACAAGCTTTTTCTGTACAAGGAGGACTTCGAGAAATTCAGCGACGGCCTCCGGGACTCCCTCGAAAAGATTGGGGAGCTTCAAGGGACCGACGGATTCCAATCTGGCGAGCCCAATGGCCCTGGTCGCCAAGAGGACGGCGGCAGCGATAGCGGCGATGTCCGCTTCGAGGATTTGTAAGCCTCCCTTCCCTCACAACGGCGGGGTTTCGTGTGGATAATTCGTGGGTTTTGCTGGCCTACGTCACGGCTATCTTTGAGAATCCCCCATGGACCTGACCTACCTCGGACATAGCTGTTTTCTCTTGGTTTCGGGTGAATTGCGTCTGGTCATAGACCCTTTCATTACACCGAATCCTATGGCGGCTCATGTGGACGTCGCTGCGTTGAACCCCACCCACGTTTTGGTGACGCATGGCCACGAGGACCACGTGGCCGATGTGGAAGCTCTTGTTGGAGCATCCGGTGCTGTTCTGGTGGCGCCATATGAGGTGGCCACTTGGTTTGGTGCCAAGGGTGTGGATTCTGTGTTGGCGGTAAATCCCGGTGCCCGCATTTCACTGAAGGCCGGACATGACGAAGCCAGCATTCGGGTGGTAGGCGCGGTCCATTCGTCTACCCTGCCTGATGGCAGTCCCGGTGGAGTGGCCTGCGGATATGTGGTGGATTTTGAAGGCACTCGGGTATATCATGCCGGCGATACAGACCTCTCCATGGAGATGGAGCTCGTGGGGCGTATGTGGTCGCCAGACCTTGCAATACTTCCCATTGGGGGCACGTTCACCATGGGGTATTCCGATGTTCCAGCAGCGATGGATATGCTGCAGTGCCGAGAGGTGGTAGGGATGCATTACGACACTTTTCCTCCGATCGCCATCGATCAGGAGGAGGCCAGCCGCACGGTGGAACGTGCGGGAGGTAAACTGCACTTGTTGGCCATAGGCTCGGTGCTTGAAACACAACATTGACAATGGGTAAGATCATCGCCATAGCGAATCAAAAAGGCGGAGTGGGCAAAACCACAACCGCCATCAATCTCGGAGCCAGCCTCGGTGCGCTCGAGTACAAAACCTTGCTTGTGGACGCTGATCCCCAAGCCAATTCCACTTCGGGTGTCGGAGTGGACCCCAAGTCTGTGGACAATGGGACGTATCAGTGCCTGATCAACGGGACTGAAGCCCGAACGGCGATTTTGGAAACGGGCAACCCCAACCTCTGGCTGCTTCCCTCCCACATCGATTTGGTGGGTGCCGAAATTGAGTTGATTTCGGAAGAAGAGCGCGAGTTTCGGTTGCGCAAGGCTCTGGAGCCCTTGAAGGATGACTTCGATTTCATCTTGATTGATTGCTCTCCTTCGTTGGGGTTGATTACGCTCAATGCACTTTCGGCTGCAGACTCCGTGGTCATCCCCGTTCAGTGCGAGTATTTCGCCTTGGAGGGACTGGGCAAGCTGCTCAACACGGTGAAAATTGTGCAGGGCGGCTTGAATGAAGAACTCAACATTGAGGGCATCCTGTTGACCATGTATGATACCCGCTTGCGCCTGTCCAATCAGGTCGTTGAGGAAGTCCGCATGCACTTCCGCGAAATGGTGTTTGACACCCTCATTCACCGAAATACCCGATTGGGTGAGGCGCCGAGTCACGGTGAAACGATTGTGATGCACGATGCCTCGTGCAAAGGGGCCATCAACTATCTCAATTTGGCCCGAGAGATATTGCAGAAGAACGACCTCACCAAGCTTCCCAACGCAGAGAAGTTCCTCGATGAAAATGCGGGAATGACCGCTGCCGCTGCTGGCGACACCCCCATCGGGTTGAACTGAGCGCTCCAGTGCCATGGCGAAGAAGTCTAAAAAACCGGCATTGGGCAAAGGCTTGGGGGCGCTCCTACAGGCCCAGCAAGTAGGTCAGTCCGGAGCTTCTGCCGGGACACCGGCTACTCCAAGTGCCGCGAAGCAGCCAGCCGATGCGCCTGCCGTGGATATGGCGGGCAGGGTGGCCATGCTTCCCATTTCGGCCATTGAGGCCAACCCAGACCAACCGCGCAGAACGTTTGAGCCATTTGCGCTCAACGAATTGGCAGATAGCATCAAGACCCTGGGCATCATCCAGCCGTTGACCGTGCGCCGGATGAGTGCTGCCAAGTACCAACTGATCTCAGGAGAACGCCGTTTTCGGGCATCTCAATTGGCAGGGTTGGATCAGGTTCCGGCCTATGTGCGTGAAGCCAACGACCAAGAGATGCTGGAGATGGCCTTGGTCGAGAACATTCAGCGTGAGGATTTGGACGCCATCGAGGTGGCCATCAGTTTCCGGCGTTTGATGGAGGAATGTGCTTTGACACAAGAAGAACTCGCGTCGCGCGTGGGCAAGCAACGGTCGACGGTGTCCAATTACATCCGCCTACTGGGTTTGCCAGCCGATGTGCAGCAATCCGTGGCCGCGGGCCATTTGAGTTTCGGACATGCGAGGGTCCTTGCCGGTTTGCAGGAGACCAAAAACCAAAAGGCCCTTTACCGCAGGATCATAGAGAAGGGACTCAATGTGCGGCAAACTGAGCGCGAGGCCAGTGACATGCTGGGGAGGAAGCCATCCAAGAAGTCGGCCAAAGGCGCCGCCTTGAGCTTGCAAATGCAGACGATGCGGATGCAGCTGAGGAGCCGTTTTGGTGGACGGACCTTGGACCTTAAGACGCGTGAAGACGGTGCGGGCCGGGTAGAACTTTACTTCCAGAACCCTGAAGACCTCCAGCAGTTGCTGGATGAATTGGGCGCCCGCTGATGTTGCCTTGCCTGCGTGCCTTGTGTGTGGCCCTGGCCTTGATGTCCTGTGGTACAATGGATGCGCAACGCGATGAAACCGAGGATGAGCGCGTTGAGCGCATTGGGAAGACCACCTGGCACAGTGCGGTGGTTCCGGGCTGGGGGCAAGTTGACAACCGCAAGTGGTGGAAGGTGCCACTGGTCTACGGCGCCTTGGGCACAAGTGCTTACTTCATCCATACCGAAGGCCAGACGTATAGAGGATACCGTGATGGTTATGTGGCCTTAACGGATGATGACCCGATGACCTTGTATCCCACGGAGTTTGATGTGCAGACGGTGAGGGACCTGCGCGACTTCCACCGTTCCAACCTCGAGCAGTCCATTTTGGTGTTTGCCTTACTGTGGGGTGCCCAGGTGGTCGATGCCCATGTCGATGCCCACCTGTTGGGGTTTGATGTAAGTGAAGACCTGGGGTGGAATCCATACACTGGCACCACAGTGGGGGTCAAACTGACCCGCAGCTTGGGTTCGTATCCAAAAACAGCCAAGCGATGAAGCCCACTCCCTCTTTGCGCATCTTGATTATCGGCCCGGGCCGTATGGGGGTGGCCGTGAAAGCGGCTGCTGAGTGCGTTGGACACGAAGTTGTCGGGATTTGGGGCCGCACTGAATTGGCAGAGGGCCATTGGCCAACAGCAGATGTGGCCATAGAATTCACCGCTCCTGAAAGTGCCGTTTCGGTCATGGCTGCTTGCAGAGCGCGCCAGATGCCCTTGGTGAGCGGCACCACAGGATGGGAGGAGCATTGGGAAAAAGTATCGGACGCAGTGGCATCCTCCGGACATCGCCTGTTGTGGGCCCCGAACTTTTCCAAGGGTGTTTACCTCTTTCGCAAGGCTTTGGGCTCGGTGATGAACGACATGGACGGACATGCTGAATTCAATGTCGCGGTGCATGAAGTGCACCATACAGGTAAGCGGGATGCACCGAGTGGGACGGCGAAGGCCGTGGCTCAAGACATTGAGGCCCGAGGAGGCGCGCAGGTGCCCATTACAGCGCAGCGTATAGCGGGCGTTCCCGGTACACATACCGTCACATGGCGCAGTGAAATAGACAGCATAGAATTGACCCACAGTGCGATGAGCCGCAATGGATTTGCCGATGGTGCTGTCGCGGCTGCTGAGTGGCTTGTGCATGAACCTGCCAATGGTCACAAAATTTTCGGTATGGATGATGTTTGGGGGTGATATTGCGCTGTTGAACAACGCGTTCCGTACTGCCCCATGAGCCTCCCCTTGATCCTGCTGCTTGCGCTTCCATTGATTCATATGGTCATTCTGCCCCGCTTGTTCAGCCGGGCTGGCTTGACCCCTTGGCATGGCGCTGTTCCCGGTCTCAATTATTGGATGTTGTTGGGCATGCTCAAGCGCCCAAAGCATTGGTTGCTGCCCCTCCTCTTTCCGGGGCCAAACCTTCTGATGGGGGCGATCCTTCACGTAGAGATAGGTATCACTTTTGGCAAGCGCAGTGTGAAGGACCAATGGTTTTTTGGCGCCTTGCCCTGGTTGGCCCTGCCTTGGTTGGCTTTCAAGGACAGCGCAGCGTTTGAAGGCCCTCGTGATTGGACCAACGTCAAGAAGTCATTCTTGCGTGAATGGGGCGAGGCCATTTTGTGGGCTACAGTGGTCGCCTCCCTGATCAGGGGATATGTCTTCGAGGCTTTCACCATTCCTACGGCCTCCATGGAGGACAGCATGTTGGTGGGGGATTACCTCGTTGTCAGTAAGATGAGTTATGGCCCCAAAGTGCCTGAGACTCCGCTGTCACTGCCCTTCGTACACAACGCCATCCCGGGAACGCAATTGCGGAAGAGCTATTTGGAGTGGGTCACGTTGCCCTACATGCGCTTGCCGGGATTCGGTGATGTAGAGCGGTACGATGCAGTGGTGTTCAATTTCCCCAATGGAGATTCCATCATCGTCGATCCTTATTTGGCCGGACACGATTACCATGCGTTGATCCGCCAGCAAGCCATGAGTTTTGCAGGCGGTGACCCGGTGGCTTTTGAGGCGGACCCAGAGCGGTTCAAGGCCCGTTCCCGCCAGAATTGGACCCGCACTCACGGGATCAAGGCCCGCCCAGTGGACAAGAAAGAGCACTACGTCAAGCGCTGTGTGGGTTTGCCAGGCGAAGACTTGGCCATTGTGGACCGTGAGCTGGTCATCAACGGCGAAGTGGTGGCGTCACCTCCAGGGCTTCAGTTCAACTACCTCGTCAGGTTGAAGCGCGAAGCCGACATGCGCATCATCCGTGAACGCTTGGGTTTGACGGACATTGACATTCAGGGCAAAGGCAACGGTGGCACTTATTTCATCGCTTTGAGAGAGGACGAGGCAGCCTTGCTTCAGGAGCAGGGTATGGTAGCGGACATCAAGCTGTTTGACAGCACCTCACGGCGTGGAACCTTGGATATGTATCCCAACACGAACAAGTTCGATTTTGCCACTTGGGATTTGGACAATTATGGCCCAATTCATCTGCCTGCTGCGGGTGAAGTCATTGAATTGACACCTCGAAATGTGGCGTTGTACAAGCGGGTCATCACCGCCTACGAAGGCCACACCTTGGTGCAACAGGGAGACCAAGTGTTGATTGATGGTGCGCCAGTGTCGACTTACACGTTTTCGCAAGGTTATTACTGGCTGATGGGAGACAACCGTCATTCTTCAGCAGACAGCAGGTATTGGGGTTTTGTGCCAGAGGATCATGTCGTGGGCAGGGCGTCCTTTACCTGGTTCAGCAAGATGAATGAAGCACAACATGGGACCTCTGGAATCCGATGGGATCGGATGTTCAAGGCGGTGAAGTAACCGTGGAGCAAACCCTCTTGCCATTGTGTCCCTTTCCGCCCCTGCCCTGGTGGGGTGCGGTGCTCAGTGGAGATGTCATGCTGGATGGTTTGGAGCATTATCCCAAGCGGACTTTTCGGAACCGATACCACATCATGCAATCGACAGGTGTGGTGTGTCAAACCGTGCCGGTAGAACGACGTGGTGGCCGGCCGCGCCCTCAAGACGACACCATGCGGATAACAGGTGAGCCCGACCGCAAGGCCTGGCAAGCGGTCAAAACCGCGTACGGCAGAACGCCTTATTTCGAAGAGATGTCGGGAGAACTTGAGGACTTGTTTCGGAACGGTCCAGCGTCTTTGGGTGGCTGGAACCGGGCGACCATGGCTTGGGCTGGTTCTTGGCTGGGCATCGCTGTGCCCTTGGATGCCACACCTGACCAACGCCGTGTATCGCCGCCATGTTCCATGATGAACCTGATGGCGTCAGCTGTAGTGCACATGCGCCCCAGGTGGCCCCATGTCTGGCAGGACAGGCAACCACACATCCCGTATGAAAACCTCGGGATATTAGACTTGCTCCTTCATCTTGGGCCCGAGGCGGCTGGCTTGATCACTCCGACGTCACCGAATGCACCTCAGCATCCAGGATGACATCGAGGACCACGACCCGCTCTTCTTCGATGAGATAATAGATGCGGTAGTTGTGCGTCAAAACGCTGCGGATGTCGCCAGGGATGGCCTCAAACTTGGCCTTGCGTGCATCACTCGGCGTGGCGTTTCGCCCGAGTGACCTGATTTTGGCCAGCATCTCATCCTTGGATTTTTCGGCGCCGATGAGAGAGGCGCCTTGCAATTGCTGGACGATGCGCTCCATGGCCGTAACAGCCCGGTCCGCGATGACGACATTTCTGTTCACAGGCGAAAGATCGCCAAGCGCGAACAAAGGCACTCAAAAATCCGCGTCCTTATGGAATTGGCCACCCCAAGTCCCCCCTACTTTTGGTGCATGGAAAATGCTGCGTTGGCTTTGGCCACCACTCCGCTTCACCAGGTGCACCTCGACGCAGGGGCACGGATGGTGCCGTTTGCGGGATACGAGATGCCCGTTCAGTATGCGGGTTTGCGTGCAGAGCACCAGGCGGTTCGGACGGCTGCTGGTCTGTTTGATGTCAGCCACATGGGCGAACTGTGGTTTTCAGGAACCGGTGCGGGTGCGTACCTCCAATTCCTGTTGGCAGGCGACATCGCCAAAGCGGCGCCCGGTCGGGCGCTGTACACCTGTCTGCTCAACGAGGACGGGGGCATCGTTGAGGATTTGCTCGTTTACGGTTTTGAGGACCGCTACTTGGTCGTGGTCAATGCGGCCAACAGGGCCGAGGTTGTGTCCATCATCGGGTCCAGCTTGCCGGAGGACGTTCATTTTGAGGATGCAAGCGAACACACAGCCCTCTTGGCCTTGCAAGGCCCCAACTCGGACGCCGTGATGCAGGCCATGGGCGTGGATTTAAGCGGGCTCAAGTACTACCACCATACACAGATACAGCTCCAAGGTGCAGAGGTGTTGGTAGGAGCCACTGGTTATACGGGTGAGCGCGGTTTTGAATTGTACGTCCCCAATGCTGCAGCCCCCGAAATTTGGAAGGCTTTGATGAAAGCAGGGGCGGCACATGGTTTGGTGCCTTGTGGGCTCGGTGCCCGTGACACCCTGCGGCTGGAAAAGGGCTTCTGTTTGCACGGCAATGACATCGGACCGTCACGGAACCCTGTCGAGGCCGGACTTTCTTGGGTGGTCGGTTGGAAGACGGACTTCCGCGGCAAGGAGGCGGTCGCTGCCGCCAAGGAGCATGGCCCCGAGCTGAAGTTGGTGGGGTTTACTCTCAATGAGCGGGGCATTCCCCGAAAGGACTATCCAATTGTCGATGAAAATGGTCGGTCCATCGGCATCGTGACAAGTGGCACCCAGTCGCCTTCTTTGGGTGTGGCCATTGGGCTTGGCTACGTTCCAGTGGATGTCGTGACCAAGGGGTCTGAGTTGTTTATTTCCATTCGTGGCAAGTCCATTCGTGCCACCGTCACCGGGATTCCTTTCCTTTGAGCAATGGAAGCTGACCAAACCCCACGTTCTACTGCCCGCGTTGAACGCCAAGATCGTCGTGTGGAAGTGTGCTTCTCGCCGCGTCAATTTGACCTCTACAAGGACGAGTTTCACACGTGCGTAGTGATCGATGTGTTGCGCGCTACATCTGCGATTTGCACAGGTCTAGCCAATGGAGTTGACCGGATCATTCCCGTGCCCACAGTGGAACAAGCCCGGGCCCTCCAAGCAGAAGGGTGCATTGCTGCGGCAGAACGGAATGGGCAGATCGTTGAGGGATTCGACTTTGGCAATTCACCGCGCTCATACATGAGTGGTGAGCTAAAGGGAAAGACTGTAGCACTGACCACGACCAATGGCACCA
>JAKMCW010000019.1 GCA_022428205.1 Flavobacteriales bacterium | reverse complement strand
CGAGCTTGGCCCTCATGGTGTCTGGCGCCAGTGGGCTTTTCTTGCTCAGCCTTCCCGCCTTGGCCTGGTTCCCCGCCACGTATGCCCTTTTGAAGTCCAATGCCGAACGCTCCCATTCAGGCAGGGGGATCAACCGGATCTTGTTCTTCTCAACGTTGGCCTGGTTTGTCCTTTACCTCGCATTCATCCTGCCTTGGTGGGGAAACTTCCCCTATTTCGGATGGCAATGAGTGGGGGCTCTTTTTCGCTGGGTCGCATCCTGCTCCTGGCCACCCCCTGGGGGAATAAAAAAGCCCCTCGTGGGAGGGGCTTTCCTGAGCCGATAAGCGGACTTGAACCGCTGACCTACGCATTACGAATGCGTTGCTCTACCAGCTGAGCTATATCGGCTTGCACATCGTTGCCGATGGCGGGCGGCAAAGATACGCACGCTGTATAAGAAGGTTACAAACTTGTTCGGACTTTCATCAGTTCCTGGGAGCGCCACTCCCATTAAAGACTTCTGAATCAGCCCTTTCGTTCGCCCCACAAGCTGCGCAGGAATTCTGCAATGCTGCGCTCTCTCGGGGAGTTCCCAGGCTTAAAAAAACGCTGCCCGATCAGTGCTTCCGGCAAACAATCCTGGCCACTGAAGCCACCGTGGTCGTGGTCGTATTGATAACCGCTGCCATGGCCCAGTTCCTTCATCAATTTGGTCGGCGCGTTGCGCAGGTGCATGGGAACCGGCAAGTCTCCTTGGGACTGGACCGCCCGCTGGGCCAGGCCAATGGCCGCATATGCGCTGTTGGACTTCGGACTTGAGGCGAGGTAAGTGGCACACTGGGACAATGGGATGCGGCATTCGGGATAGCCGAGCCGTTCGACCGCATCAAAAGTCGCGTTGGCGAGCACAAGGGCGGTCGGATTAGCGTGGCCGATGTCCTCACTGGCACTAATGAGCAGGCGACGCGCGATGAATTTGGGGTCCTCACCGCCCTCGATCATACGCGCCAACCAGTAAACCGCTCCGTCGGGATCGCTGCTGCGAATCGACTTGATCAAGGCCGAGGCGATGTCGTAATGGGTGTCGCCCGTCTTATCATAACGGCTGAGGTTGGCTTGAACGAACCGGGATACCAGCGCGTCGTCCACGGTAATCTCCGCATCTTCACCTGCCGGACGTTCTGCCGCAGCGCCCGCCACCACCAACTCAAGGACATTGAGCAGACGACGCCCGTCCCCGCCACTTGACCTGAGCAAGGCATCCCACTCCGCAACTTCAACGCGCTGCTCCTTCAGCCAGCTGTCCTCGGCCAACGCCCGTTGCACCATGGCCTCGAGCTCCTCCCTTCCAAACGCCTCGAGCACATAGACTTGGCTGCGGGAAAGCAAAGCGGGGATGACCTCGAAACTGGGGTTTTCGGTGGTCGCCCCAATGAGCGTCACAGAGCCACGTTCAACCGCGCCAAGCAGGCTGTCCTGTTGGGCCTTAGAAAAGCGGTGGATCTCATCAATAAACAACACTGCTCGGGTACTGAACATCCCCTGACGTTCGGCACTGTCGATGACTTCTCGAACGTCTTTGACACCACTTCGGATGGCGCTCAGCTGGTGGAAAGGGCGGCCTGTGGCTTCGGCCATCAAACGCGCTAAAGTGGTCTTGCCCACTCCTGGCGGCCCCCACAAAATCATGGAAGGCAACTGCCCGGCCTGCAGGGCACGGCGCAGCGTAGCATCCTTCCCAATCAGATGGGTCTGACCCACATAGTCCGCGAGTGACTTGGGCCGCATGCGCTCGGCCAACGGCGCTTCAGGTGTGTGCATCATGTGCTGGTCTCTGAAACTGAGGGCGCAGTTGGTACTTCCACTTTGTGCAAGGGCACACCCTCAGGGCGCGCGTGCTTCCAGCGGGTGTGGGACCACAGCCAATGGGCGGGATCTTGCCGGATCTGCGCTTCCAAGCGGTCATAAGTGGCCTTGAGCAAGGCCCCTTCCGGCCATGCCTTGGGTTGATCTGTGATCAAGTCGTAGTGCACCTCCCAATGTCCCCGTGGTTTGCCTGGTGCCTTGCGGACCCCGAAAAACACCACCGGCATGTCAAACCTGCGGGCATATGCCTCAAGTCCAAAATGCATGGCCGTCTCTTGTCCCATCCACTCCATCCACCAGGCCTTGTTGGGGTTCAGCGGACGTTGGTCAACGGCCAGGGTCACGGCTTTCGCCCGCCCGATTTCATCGCGCATCCACTGGGATACCTGCTTCATGGCGACCAATTCTGTTCCAAACTTCCCCCTGGTCTGGAGGATGAGCGGGTCGTAAAAATCACTGGACAGCGGCTTGTAGACGCCCATAACCGGCAGAGGCAACGCAGCCCCTGCTGTCACGGCGTATCGTTCCCAGTTGCCATAATGGCCGCAGCACAGCAATACCCCGGGTGCCTTGTCTTGGAAGGGAGCGAGCACTTCTGGGTTCACGTGGTGAAATCGATCCAGCAACTCTTCCCGGCCTGCATGAAAGTGGCGCAGCGACTCGAGCAGCACTTCAGCGAGGTGGGTATAGAACTGTCGGGCAGTGCGGCGCAATTCGGCCTCCCCCATCTCTGGGAACACGCGCTTGAGGTTGGACTGAACCACCTTTCTTCGGTAGCCAGACCACCAGAGAAATTGAGACAGCACGTCCGCCAATGGATACAGCAATCCATAGGGCAAGCGCCCCAGTGGGGCCACAATCAAGAAGTGGAGAATCTTGGTCATGGTATGGAAATCCGGAGCCCGTCCCAACCTAGGGAGACTCCATTGGGCAATTCAGCCTCGATGGCCTCATGCTCGCCCAACAAATGACTGATGTGGGTCAAGTACGCCCGACGGGGCGCCACTTTTGCGATGGTCTCGAGTGCTTCCTCCAAATTGAAGTGACTGATGTG
>JAKMCW010000011.1 GCA_022428205.1 Flavobacteriales bacterium | reverse complement strand
GAGGTGGTTCCTGTGCCTGCCGACTGTGTCTACGAGCGGGCCGACATCCGCATGCAGCTCACCCTGAGGTGAGGGGGCTGGAACGGCAGTTTCAATGCACTTCCAAAATCCAGGCAGAGGTGCCTGGAACCGTGATTTGATCTTGAACGACCTCAGGGGCGGTGTTGCCGATGACCTCCTTGAATGCGCGGCGCCCCTTCAAGACTTCATCAAAACGGCCCAGGTCGAGGACCGTCTCGGCTTCAGGTTTGTGGAGCACGACCATGAAGGTCGCGCTTTCGTCCTGCCGGAAATAGACATAGGTTCCCCCTTCAGGAGCGAAATGAACCAGACGTCCGTTGTGCACCGCGCTTGCGCTCTGGCGCCAGTTGAGCAGGCGGCGTGTGAAGTCCTGGAATTCAACAGACTCCTGGCTTAATCCAGTGCCCGTGAAACCATTGATTTCATCACCACTCCAACCGCCGGGAAAGTCGCTCCGGATGTTGCCGTGGCTGTCGTCTCCTGTGTTGGACATCAGGATTTCCGTCCCGTAATAGAACTGTGGTATGCCGCGTGTGGTGGCAAAGAAGACCATGGCCAAACGCGTCTTGCGCGCATCGTCGCCGAGCTGGGAGTGAATCCGGCTCATGTCGTGGTTGTCCGGAAAGACGATGTGGTTGAAGGGGTCGGGGTAGAGGAAGTCGTTGCCGAGCATCTCATAGAGCCTCACCCAATCGGAGTGCCAGGTTTCTTCCTCGTTCATGCACTGCATGAAGGCGTGGTGGAGTGGAAAGTCCAGCAAACCAGGCAGGCAAGAGGTATAGCCATCGCGGTTGTTTTGCCCCGCCTGCCAGTAGGCGAGGACAGCGGGATTGAGGCTCCATTCTTCGCCGCAGATATTGAGGTGGGGGTAGGCTGCGCGGATGGCGCAGGTCCATTGCGCCATGAAGTCGGCATCAGAGTAGGGATAGGTGTCCATCCGAATGCCACTGAGTCCGAGATACTCTATCCACCAGATGGTGTTCTGGATGAGGTAATCTGCCAGCAGGGGTTGACGCTGGTTGAGGTCGGGCATTTCCTTGACGAACCACCCGTCGGTGAAGCCCGCGAGGTCCGAAGCCGTGGCGTAGGGGTCGCGCAATGTGGTGCGGCGATGTGTAGTTGGAGAGAAAGTGCCGCCGTTGTTGATCCAGTCTTTGGTGGGTAAATCGCCCATCCAAGGGTGCTCTGAACCGCAGTGGTTCATGATCATGTCCATGATGACCTTGAGGCCTTTGCTGCGCGCTGCCTCTGCCAGTGCGCGGTATTCCTCATTGGTGCCGAAGCGGGGGTCAACCTGGTAATAGTTTGTGGTGGCATAACCGTGGTAGGACCATTGGGGCTGGTCGTTTTCGAGCAGGGGGTTGAGCCATATGGCGGTGAATCCCATGTCGTCGAGGTAGTCGAGATGTTGGGCGATGCCGGCGAGGTCACCACCGTGACGTCCATGGTCATTGGAGCGATCGGGTGCCTCAAGTAGACCCTCCACGGCATCGTTGTCGGGATGGCCATTGGAGAAGCGGTCCGGGGTAATCAGGCAAATCGCGTCGCTGCCGTTGTAGCCTTGGAATTCTTGGGATTTTCGGTCAAGGAGTTCAAAGGAGGTGGTGCCTGCGTTGCCACCTGCCCCCTCAGGGTCGGTCCATTTCAATTTAATTGTCCCCGGTTGTGCGTCCTGACCCACGGACAAATAGACAAACTTGTAGTTTGGGCTGTCACCGGCGACGGTCTTTTGGAGGGTGATTCCTGGATGGTCTATGCCGACGTCAAGTGCAGCGATGCCTTCACCATGCACCATGATTTGCAAGGACTCTTCCGGCATGTTTGTCCACCAAAATGGAGGGTCAATCTGGTCTACAAAGGCTTGGCTTGTTGCTTGAGGAATGGCAACAAGGAAGACTCCGAAAAATGTCAGAAGACGAATGCACTGCATGGCCGTAAAGAAACGGCGATACCGGTCATTCTTGAGGCGTTGGCGTGGCATGGTGCCTTGAGCCTGTGGCGCCGAGGTGCTGCGATCGGGACACCACTTTACGATCGACCCAATGAGCTGGGCTTCTCGATGACCGTTATCCGGTTACGTGGTATCCGCCGTCGATGTGGCGGATTTCGCCGGTGATGCGCAGGCCCGGTTGGAAGAGGTGGACGATTTCCAACGCCAGGTCGCGGGGGAGGGCATTGCCAAGAGGGCTCATGCCTGCGGCCTTCTCCACATCCGTCGGCTCCAAGGTGGCATTGCCTGCCTTGCTGCCGAGATAGGGTGAGAAGCGCAAGGCGTTGACCCGAATGCCACGGCTGCGGCCGAGTTCGTCCGCCAACTCGATAGTGATCCGCTCGAGGGCGGCCTTCGCCACACTCATGTTGCGGTAGGGGTGGAAGGTCACCTTTTCTGCAGCGATGTAGCTGAGCGAGCAGATGGAGCTCCCGTCGAGCAATACGCCCTCTTTGAGCAGGTGGTGCGTGATGCGGACCAACGAAAAAGCGGACACGCCGAGTGTGTCGCAGAACTCTTTCTGGGTGACCTCCAACAAGGGTTTGACCTGCTTGTTGCGGATGGTGCGGTCCATGGCGATGGAGTGCAGAAACCCATCGAGCGGCGTGCCCGCCGCTTTCAAGGCGCTGGCCAAATCAGCCATGCTGGCTTCTTGGGTGGCGTCCAGGATATAGATGGCCGTGGTGTCGCCCAGTTCCGCCTTGACGGTGTCGCGAAAGGCCTGCTCGTTGGCGCTGAGGTAGGCGCGTGCCTTTTCGGAGAGTCCGTCGTGGTGTGGGGTGACTCCGAGACCGGCGCACACGACTTCTCCGCCTTGTTCAATGATGGCTTTGGCGGCGTGAAGAGCGAGGGAGCCGGCGTCCGAAATGCCGGTGATGAGAAAGCGCTTGTTGTGCAGCATGATCAGTACTTGTAAAGGGCGGTGCCCCATGTCCATCCCGCGCCTACGGCTGCGAAGAGCAGGTGGTCACCGGGTTGGAATTCCTCCGAGCGCCAGGTCTCGTCCAGCACGATGGGGATGGTGCCGCCTGATGTGTTGGCATAACGGTCCATGTTGGTCCGCACCTTTTCCCAAGGCAGGTTCACCCTGCGGGCCACTTCTTCGAGGATTTTGATGCTCGGCTGGTGCGGCAGCATGCAGGCGATATCGTCTATGCTGACCCCCGTCTTCGCGAGCAGTTTCTCGATGGATTCGGGCACTGCTTTGATGGCGGTGTTGTAGACGGCAGGTCCGTCCATTTGGAAGCAGTGGAGGCCTTGTGCCAGCGTTTCCTCGCTGGCAGGTCGTTCAGATCCGCCGGCGGGAACGGTAAACCCGTCTCTCCCTGAACCGTCTGTGTTGAGGTCGAATCCGATAAAGCCACGGTCTTCTTCGGTAGCTGTGAGGAGCAGAGCTCCGGCTCCGTCGCCGAAAAACACAGAATCGCGGCGGTCCCAGTCGATGATGTTCGAAAAGGTGTCGGCCCCAATGACCATCACATTGCGGTACAATCCCGATGCGATGTATTGGCAAGCAGTGGTCACGGCGAAGAGTGCACCTGAACACACAGCAGCGATGTCAAACCCTGCAGCATTGGTGGCGCCCAATTTCTCTTGCACCATGCAGGCAGAGGCAGGTGCGGGGCGGTCAGGGGTGGCGGTGGCCAAGACGATGAGGTCGAGCTCATCAGCTTTCATACCCGCCATTTCCAAGGCCCGCTTTGCGGCTTCAGTAGCGAGGTCGCTGGTGGTTTCGCCCTGGGCAATGCGGCGTTCCTTGATGCCCAGTCGCTCTTGGATCCAGGCGTCGTTAGATCCAACCCGGTCGAAGTAGGTATTGGGGACCACGTGGTCGGGTGCATAGGAGCCCGTTCCGATGATGACTGCGTTCGGCATCTGGTTGGAATAAGGGGCAATGATAGGGCCTCTTTTTTCGTAAGCGATTGATCATCAGTCGTGTATGATGTACACGTCTCTGTGCGAAATCGTTGGTAATGACAGTGTTGGGTGCATCGCCGATGCCCTGAAATTTTTGAGCGTGGAAAATTCGATGCTGACATCATCACAAGACCGACCGTTTTCGTGGTGAGCCCCGTCGTCCAACAGCAAGCTGCGCGGCCGCCTGCCTCACCCTCTTGAGGCTTCAGGGGTGCGTTGCTTGTTTTTGTTTTTTAGAGCAAATTGGATGGATGAAGCAATTGATCTGCAAGGCAGTCTTGGCCCTTTTCTTCTCGGGCTCAATGTGTGCTGAAGCACAGGAAGTTCCCTTCGATGTCTGGTCCTGTGCGGGTATGGTGGAATACCGAGAGGCCCATGAAATGGTGTCATTGGTGATGCCCACGGATGACGACATGGGGCGTTGCCTCGCCATTGGTGGAAGCGATGGGGACCAAGCGCTCGTCACTGTGGAGGTGGGGACCATTGGCTTTGATAGTTTCGGCCCGGATACTTGGGAGCCCGTTTCGTCCATGGCCTTTGCGCGTCAGGACTTTCAGGCCTTTGCCTTTGACGATGTTCACGTGGTCGTGTCGGGCGGCTATGATGGCAATTTGACCCACGCCAGCACGGAGTTTTACGATGCGGTTAGCGACGTGTGGTCTGCTGGACCGGACATGGTTTCGCCCAGGACCCATCACCGCGCTGCTTGGATTGATGACACGCGTTTGCTGATCACCGGAGGCTTCAATGGTGTGGCGGAAACCGCCTCTTGCGAGGTGCTCGATGTAGCCACCATGCAGACGGCCGAAGTGGCGCCCATGTTGCTCGCCCGAGCATCGCACACGCTGACGCCGTTGGGCGGGGGCAAATTCCTGGCCGCTGGGGGATTTAACGCCGCGGCCGGCTTCCAATTGGCGGAGTGCGAGGTGTACGACGTGGTCACAGACGTGTGGACGGCTGTTTCTCCGCTCCCGGTTGCGAGGGACAATCATGCGGCATGGACCTTGCCCAATTCGGGTGATGAGCAGGGTGTGGTCCTGACGGGAGGGCGGGTGTTTGATGTCGACGCCAACCTTTTTATCGGCCTGGCGGAAGGGGCTTTGTTCGATCCCAGTTCGGCGAGCTGGACGCCTTTTGATATGACCGCTCCCCACAGTTATCACAGCATGGCGCGCATCGGGGAGGACCCGCATTGGTTTGTACTGGGAGGGGTGGATGCTTCTGGCAGTGGTGTGGCGTCCACTTATGGAAACGCAGAATGGGGAACCGCAGGCACTTCGTTGGCATGGTTGCCCGGGGCGACTGGTACGGGGCAGAATCCGGACTTGTTGGAAGGCCGGTCCAAGGCGGCCATGACTCCGAGTTGGGCGGGATGGGTCGTGACAGGAGGGGATGCCGCCGGCATCGGAACCTGTGCGGTGGTGGTCGGCAATACATCCGGGGTGATGCGGCCATCTGCACAAACCGCAGTGTCTGCCTATCCAAACCCGGCCGCTGGCCGCGTCGCCCTGTCCTGGGACGGAACGGCATTGCAGCAGCAGTGGTGGTTGGTGGATGGCCAGGGAAGGGTTGTCCTTCGCGGCCAGGGCCCCGCATTGGATGTAACGCCCCTCACACCGGGGGCCTATGTGCTCAAGCTGGCTTCAGGCGCTGCGCTGCGTCTCGTGGTGGG
>JAKMCW010000160.1 GCA_022428205.1 Flavobacteriales bacterium | reverse complement strand
CTGGAACGGGGAGGCCGTTGAAGAACACTTCCGCGATCACCGTAGAAGGGATCAATGGGAGCACCTCTACCGTGGTGTCGGGCTCATTGCAAGGGTCTTCAAAGTCGCAGATGCCGTCGTTGTCCGCATCTTCAAGGCAGTTGCCGTCGCAGTCGTAGCCGTCTACAGGGCCTGATCCATTGCAGACGCCACAAGCATCGGGGGTTCCGACACAATCGTCCACATCGTCACAGATGCCATCGGCATCCGCATCGGCCAAACAAGTACCTCCGCAGACACCCAGGGCGTCGAGCACGTTGCCATCGCAATCACAGGCACCATCGGCAATGCCGTCGCCACCGCAGACGCCGCATTCGTCCAGCACCGCACAAGAGCCGTCATCAATCGTGGCGTCCTCGTCGTAGTTGCAGGCCGCAGCATCGGTACAACCGGCACAGCTGGTGAATTCACAAGAACCATCTTCGTCGGTGGCCGCTGCGCTGTAGTTACAGGCTGAAGCATCGGTACATCCTTCGACCTCATCTTCATCGCACACACCGTCGCCATCCGCGTCATTGAGGCAGGCGCCGTCGCAGTCGACGTAGTCAAAACCATAGAGGTCTGAGGGGTAGAGACAAGTAGAGTTGTCTGTGTCCGTATAGTCACCCGTGTTGCAGGCTTGTGGATCGGTACAGCCCGTTGTTTCGTCCTCGTCGCAGACGCCGTCGCCGTCCGCGTCATTGAGGCAGGCGCCGTCGCAATCCAGAGCATCTGTGCCAAAGAGGTCGATGGGGTAGATACAAGAGCCGTCGTCCATGTCCGCGAGCAAGTTGTAGTTGCAGGCCTCCTCGTCGGTACAACCGGGGATAGCGTTTCCACTCATGAAGGGAAGAATGGCGGGGTTGTCAAACGTGGAAAGCTCTTCGCCGTCTTCACCCACGGTGAAGGACAGGTCGATGTCGTACAACGCGCAGGCTGCGGGGTCGAAGAGTTGGAACTCGATCTCGTCACCCGAGGTGGCGTAAATCGTCATGCTCACCCAGCTGCTGCCCTCGTATTCAAAGGCTTCGTCCACACCTGCAGTCTCTCCATCGACCAGGGCAATCAAGGTCATGCCGACCACGGGTTGTAAGTCGAGGGTCACTTCTGAGATGAAGGAAACCGGAACCGTGGGAATGACGACAGGCGTCAAGTCGGGTTCGTTACAGGGGTCGTCTCCGTCACAGATGCCGTCGCCATCGGTGTCTGCCAGGCAATTGCCATCGCAGTCCAAACCGGGGCCCGCGTAGGTGCAAGAACCGTTGTCGTCTGTGGCGTCGGCGTCGTAGTTGCAGGCTGTGTCGTCCTGGCAACCGGCGACTTCGTTTTCGTCGCAGATGCCGTCGGCGTCAGCGTCGTTCAAGCAGTTGCCCGCACAATCGAGGTTGACCTCTGGATAGGTACAAGAACCGTTGTCGTCTGTGGCGTCGGCGTCGTAGTTGCAGGCCGTGTCGTCCTGGCAACCGGCGACTTCGTTTTCGTCGCAGACGCCGTCAGCGTCAGCGTCGTTCAAGCAGTTGCCTGCACAATCGAGGTTGGCCTCTGGATAGGTACAAGAACCGTTGTCGTCTGTGGCGTCGGCGTCATAGTTGCAGGCCGTATCGTCCTGGCAACCGGCCACCTCGTCTTCGTCGCAAATGCTGTCTTCGTCGGCATCGTTGAGGCAAGCGCAGTCGCAATCCACATTGGTCAAGCCACCGCACAAGTCTTCTGCATATTCACAGCTTCCATCGTCGACGGTGAAGTTGGCGTCGTAGTTACAGGCTTCGAGGTCAGTGCATCCTGCGGCGGGCCCTCCTGCTCCAAAAAAGAAGGTGTCCCGGAATTCTGTCATGCCGTTTCCATTGATGAAAACCTGACAGTAGATCTGACCACTCAGTTCGCCGGTTGTGGTGAACTGGCCTACAAGCACGCGCAAGTCGTCACCGGCAATGCCGTTGGAGTCTCCATTGAGCGCATACCATGCACCACCGATGAGGTCATCGATGGCAATGTTGGCACCGGACATGCCGCCACCTGGATCGAAGTTGGTCACCCATGGGTTGTCTGTAGACTGGACGGTGCTCACGTTGGCTTCGCCGGCACCGGGGTTGGGCACACCAGAGATTCCGATGGTCACCCAGCTGTCGTACACCAAGTCCGGATAGACTGCGAAGAGCAGGCTGTTGATGCCATTGGGGGTCGCAGCACCCAGCGTCGCATGATAGAAGTCCGTCGTGGTATTGACGTACGTAGGGTTGGTCTCGTCACCGGACACGGACGACATGAAGTCGTCAGCGTTGTTCATGGACACGTAGAGCCGTGTGCAAGAGTATCCCGTGAGGTCGGTGATGCCGAGGGCGCCTACGAGGAGGCCAATGTCTTCAGAGACCACCTCCATTTCGAGGTCGTAGCCCTCCGGAGCTGGAGAGGAACTTGCTTGTCCGAAAGAGAAAGTGCAAGAGAGGGCGAAGAGAAGCCCGAGGAGCATGCGATAAGCGTTCATGGTGCCGTATAAAAATGCCTTAACGTCAGATATAAGTCCTACAAAGATGCGAAATTCTTCGACTAACAGCAAAATAATTGTAGTTCGTCGATGAAAAAAGGCAATTGGCAGACGAAAATTTGTGAGCGTAGCACGTCACCCGGGGCCTTAGAAATGGCCCCGACTCCCTTGATTACCAGTTCAAAACCGGCTTAGCCTACGATGTTGATGATGCGGCCTGGAACCACGATCACTTTTCGGGGTTCTCGACCCTCCAGTTGCGCGGAAGTACGTGGGTCTGCAAGTACAGCGGCCTCTACTTCCTTTGGATTGAGGTCGGCGGCGACTTCAAATTGGAAGCGCACCTTGCCATTGAATTGGACGGGATAGCGAACCTCGGACTCCACCAACTTGTTGCCATCCCATTTGGGCCATGGAGCATCCACCACGGAACCGGCGCCTTGTGCGGTCGACCAAAGCTCTTCGGCAAGGTGCGGCGCATAAGGTGCGAGGATGGCCGCCAATGGCTGGAGCACAGCACGCTCATGACAGCCCTGTTCGGTCAACTCATTGACCCCAATCATCAATGCACTGACCACAGTGTTCCAGCTCAGACGGTCAAGGTCTTCGGTGACTTTCTTGATGGTCTTGTGAAGGGTTCGCTCAGCCTCAGGTGAAGGCGCGTTATCTGTAATGACGGACTGCCCCTCTGCATTGAGGTACAAACGGGTCAGTTTGCGCAGGAAGCCGTGCACACCACTGATGCCCTGGGTGTCCCACGGCTTGGCCTGCTCGAGCGGCCCGAGGAACATCTCGTAGCAACGCAAGGTGTCAGCGCCGTAGCGCTCGACGAGGTCATCGGGGTTTTCGACGTTGTATTTGGACTTCGACATCTTTTCGACCTCGCTGCCGCAGCGGTATTCGCCGTCTTCGTTGAGTTCGAATTGGGCATCGGCAAACTCGGGCCGCCAAGCCTTGAAGGCCTCCGTGTCCAATATGTCGTTGCGGACCATGGAAATGTCCACGTGCAGGCGTTGTGTGCGCTGCGCTTTGCGCCGCTCGAAAGTCACAAAGGTGTTGGTGCCCTCTACGCGGTAGACAAAGCTGCTCCGCCCAAGGATCATGCCCTGGTTGACCATCTTGGCAAAAGGCTCATCAAAGCCAATGATGCCGAGGTCAAAGAGAAATTTGGTCCAAAATCGGCTGTACAACAGGTGGCCTGTGCCGTGCTCTGCACCGCCCATATACAGGTCGACCTGTCCCCAGTAATCGCTTTTTTCTCGGCTGCACAGGGAGGTGTCGTTTTTGGGGTCCATGTACCGGAGGAAATACCAGCTGGAACCGGCCCAACCCGGCATGGTGTTGAATTCCATACGGTCGCCCCGGGAGATGTTCCATTGCGATGCGCGGGCAAGCGGAGGGTCCCCGTCCTCCGTTGGGAGATAGGCGTCGACTTCGGGGAGCAGGACCTGCTCGTCTTCGATCAGTTGTGGAATGCCGTCCACATAACAAATGGGGAAGGGTTCACCCCAGTAACGCTGTCGGCTGAAGACGGCATCGCGCAATCGGTAATTGACCCGGGGTTCAGCGAAGCCGGCAGCGGTGGATTCCGCGATGGCTTTGGGCAGAACCTCTGCGCAGGAAAGGCCGCTCCAATCTCCACTGTTGCAAAGGATGGCGCTCTTGTCTCCGCATGCGCCGCTTTCGATGTCGTGCCCTTCGAAAATCGGGGGAATCTCCAATCCGAAGTGGCGGGCGAATTCCCAGTCCCTCTGGTCACCAGCCGGAACCGCCATGACCGCTCCTGTGCCGTAGCCGGCCAAAACATAGTCGGCGATCCAGATTGGCATCGGCGCCCCGGTCAATGGATGGAGGGCGTGTCCACCGGTGAAGCACCCTGTTACACCGCGGTCGCCCGCCATGCGCTCACGCTCACTGCGCGCCGCCGTTTCCGCTTGATAGGCGGCCACCGCGTCTTTTTGTTCCGGGGTGGTAATGTCGGCGACGAGCTCGTGTTCGGGTGCGAGCACAAGAAAGTTGGCTCCATATAAGGTGTCGGGCCGTGTAGAGAAGACCTCCACAGTTCGTCCTGCGTGGTGTTGGACAGCAAACTTGAGTTGGGCACCGGTGGACTTGCCGATCCAGTTCCGCTGAACCTCCTTGATGCTGTCAGACCAATCGATGTGCTCGAGTCCGGAAATCAGGCGGTCGGCATAGGCGGTAATCCGCATCATCCACTGCCGCATTTTTTTGCGGACCACTGGGTGGCCGCCCCGCTCACTGCGCCCACCGATGACCTCGTCATTGGCCAGCACAGTTCCAAGCGCCGGACACCAGTTGACCTCACTGTCGGCGAGGTAGGCCAAGCGGTAAGCCATCAGGATTTCACCCTGACCCTTGTCCCCGAGGTCGTTCCACTGGCTTGCCGTGAATTGGCCATCAAAATCGGATCCCCACAATGTGGTCCCGGCGGCCATCAAGGTTTCCTCTCCGACGGACCAATTCAGGTCCGCATTGCCCTGTGCTGCAAAGCGGGCCACGAGGTCAGCGATGGGCGCTGCCTTGCTGGCTCCATTGTCGTAGCCGTGCTCGAACAAGCGGGCAAAAATCCACTGGGTCCAGCGGTAATACTCTGGGCTGCTGGTGCGGACCTCCCGGGACCAATCGTAGCTGAAACCGAGCAGGTCGAGCTGTTGGCGGTACCGCGCGATGTTGCGCTCAGTGGTGATGGCCGGGTGCTGACCGGTTTGGATGGCGTACTGTTCTGCAGGGAGGCCAAAGCTGTCATACCCCTGTGGATGGAGCACATTGTAGCCTTGCTGGCGCTTGTAGCGGGCGATCACATCCGAGGCGATGTATCCCAAAGGGTGCCCGACGTGCAGCCCGGCACCACTCGGGTACGGAAACATGTCCAGCACATAGTACTTGTCCTTCTGCAGGTCTTCGGTAACGGCGTAGGTGCCCTGCTCTTGCCAATGTTGGCGCCACTTGGTTTCAATGGCTTTGAAGTCGTATTCCATGCCCACGGGATGTAGCTGCGAAGATACCTTGGCATATCGCCGCGGCATCGCGGGTGTTTCCCACAGGCTTGACGTGGGCAAAACCCGGTCTTCATTGGCAAAGATTGGGGTGCGGTTCAGGCCTTATTTCTGAAATTGCTGCCGTGTATTCCACGCGGATTCCGGCACCTGTAACGACGTTGTTTCCAACCTTTCTGTGGACAGGGGCGGAAGCGGGGCATCAAGTCCACCTCACATTTGACGATGGGCCCCATCCCGAATGGACCCCGCGCATTCTCGACATGCTGGGCGAGGCGGGGCAGAAGGCCACCTTTTTCTGTGTCGGTGAGAACGTGGAGCGCCATCCGGGCATCTTCGACCGCATCCGGCAGGAAGGCCACAGTTGGGGCAACCACACCATGCGGCATGAATCGGGTTGGACCGCAGGACAGTACGCCTACCTCAAAAGTTTCTTGGAGTGCGAGGCCATTACGGATTCCGGTTTGTTTCGGCCGCCTTACGGTCGAATGACCCGGGCGCAAGCCCGTGCCATTTCAGCGCGGAACACGATTGTGATGTGGGACCTGTTGTCAGGGGACTTTGATCAACGCCGTTCAGCGAAGGAGTGCTTGGACGCTACTTGGCGTCACATGAAGCCGGGGTCCATCACTGTATTGCACGACAGCGAGAAGGCAGCGCCTCGGACCATGGGCTTGTTGGAAGGCCTGCTGGGCAACCTCCATGAAAAAGGCTGGGTGAGCGCGGGGCTTCAGATGCCCAAGGCAGATTAGACGGAATATTCCGACACCAAAACGCCTCATACCGCTGACCACAACAGGGGAATTATATGGCCACCTTCGTGGGCTTATGGCCGGCTTGACAGATCCCTTGCGCGTTTTGTACATCGATGACGATGAAATGGCATTGACCCTGACGCAGCTTCAGTTGCTCAATGCAGGCATCCATACCGAAACCACTGCTGATGCCCTGGAGGCCGTGAGCATTCTGGCCACAGAGAACCCCAACCTGATTTTGTTGGATTCGGTCATGCCCACCATTGACGGGGTTGAGTTTCTGCACCTCATGAGGTCCCTGCAATTCGAATACCCTGTCGTCTTTTTTACAGGATACGGTGTCGAGGAGCTGGCCGAAGCCGTCCAGGAATTCGACGTACTCGGTATCCTGGACAAACAAAAAGACAGAATGAAGCTGCCCGAGCGACTTCAGTCACTCTACGCAGCACATTGCGATGGAACGCCCCAAGGCCTCAGTCCTTCTGAGACTGCTGCCGGGCATCCCTCAGCATCTTGAGCTTGCGGCTGATCTCGCCCATTTCCCGCTTGTCCACTTCGATTTTCTTCTGAAAGTCGGCCACAATCGATGCGGCTCCTTTTCCGGTGAAAATCCCCATGTTGTTCTCGTACTGGGTGACGCGCTTGCGCAACCGGTCCATCTTCTCGCGGAGGGCACGTTCTTCTTTGCGGGCCATGTGCTCTGCACCTTCACCACCTGATACCAGGCTTTCGACGCGCTGCTTGTAGGCCTCAACTGATCGCTCGCTCCGCTTTTCGCCAAGGGCATCAAATTTCTTGTCCATGGCGCTGCCGTAGCGCTCGACAATTTGCTCGAACACCCTTCTGGGGACATGGCCACTTTCGGCCCATCGCTTGGAGAAAGCTTTCAATGACGCGAGGTCGTTGCCGTGGTTGCCGGTGAGTTCAAAGGCTTCAATCTCTTTGATGAGCTCCTCCTTGGCTTTCTGGTTGACCTTGTATTCTTTGTCGCGGTCTGCGAATTGGGCCTTGCGTGCCGTAAAGAATTGGTCGCAGGCGCCGCGGAATTGGCGCCACAACTTGTTTTCATCCCTCGGCCCTGCTGAGCCCAAGTCCTTCCATTCTTTTTGCAGCGCCATCAGACGATCTGCTGTCTGCTTCCACGCTGTGCTTTCCGCCAATCCAGCCGCTTCTTCGGCAATGGCCTGCTTGCGGTCCCGCACTTTATTTTGAGCAGCGCGGACGTCGGCAAATGCGGCATCGCGCTTCTGGAAAAACAAGTCACACAGGCCCCTGAAATTCTCCCAGACTTCTTGGTCGTCCTTGCGCCCAGCAAAGCCCACGGATTTCCATCGTTTCTGGACGTCCTTGACTTTTTCGGCCTGTGCCGGCCAGGCGGCCGGATCTTGGATTTCCTCCTCCAACAGGGTGCGGACTTCTTCTACCAAAGCCTGCTTGTCTTCGAGGTGCTTTTGGAAGCCCTCCCGGATGGAGTCATAGTGGGCCTTGATTTCGTCGAGTGCACCACGGGTGTGGCCGAAAAAGGTGTCCGCCAGCTCTTGATAGGTTTCACGGGGGCTGGGGCCGATGTCGAACCACGCCTTCATGTAACTCCGTGCCAGCAGCTCCTTTTCCTTGAGGTCGGTCACCGTGCTCAATTGGGATGCCTGCGCCAAGAGGTCCTCTTTCTTTTTGAGGTTCACCTGCAGGTCATGGTCCTGCAACTGCTTGTAGATGTTGACGTTATAGAAGAACTCGTCGCGCAGTCGGTGCCAAGCGTCATGGACTTCTTTGTACTGATCTCCAGGCACGTTACCGATGGCGTTCCATTCTTCGGTGAGGGCGTTGAAGGCGTCAAACATCTTGCCGATGTGCTCTTCATTGGCCACCAATTCTTGCATGGAGGCCAAGACCGTTTTCTTCTTTTCGAGATTGGCCCGTTGCTCCGCAGCCACTTTCTCTCGCCATGCCTTCTCACGCTCGCGGAAGGCCTTGTACATCTCGTCGTTTCGGGCGTCTTCCTCATCCGGCTGGTAGGTAAACCGAATGGGCTCTTCACCGGGCTCTGGGGCGGGTTGTTCGACTTCGTCAAAAGCAGCCCGCTGGGCCGTGACGTCCTTTTCCCGGGCATCCTTGTACACTTCGAATGCGGTGCGGACTTCGACACGCACGGCTTCGATTTCCGGGTTCTCCAGCAACGACGCTATGCGCTGATTGATCTCGGCTTTCATGGCATTTTGAGTTGGCTTCACCAGGCGTTCCCGGTGGTTTGCAATTGGTACTTCCGGCAACGCTGCGCTCCGTAGATTGAGCGCTGTGGACGGAAAAAAGGATCTTTCCTCGAAGATACGACATTGGTGCGCGCGCTCAGAACGTTCACCTGAGCAGGTTCGGCGCAAGCTGTTCGCTTGGGGCGAACGGGACGGCATCGAGCCCCTCATCGCGGCCTTGATCGAGGACGGATATGTGGACGCCACTCGTTTTGCCGAGGCTTATGCGGCCGACCACATTCGCCTCAAGGGGTGGGGACCGGCCAAAGTCGCGGCAGGCTTGAGGGTTGAGCATGGAATTGAGGCCAACACCGTGGACAGGGCGTTGGGGCTTGTATCCTCAGAAGACGTGCTGGAAGCGGCCTGCCGCGCCGTGCGCAAGCGGAAACTGCACCGCCCAGACGAAGACCCCTCCAAAGCCATCGCGAGCCTGCTCCGAAAGGGGTTCAATTTTGATGTCGCCCGCCAAGCGGTGTCGGCGGAGGATGCGCCCCCTAAATTTGGGCCCTCATGCTGAACGCCGATCAAATCCAATCCGCCCGAGAACGCGTCGCAGCGTTGATGGGTTACCTCGCCATCGAGCAGAAGCGCATCGACATCCTGGAGGACGAAAAACTGTCGCAGGACCCCGAGTTCTGGAACGACGCGAAGGAGGCCGAAAAGGTGATGCGCCGCATGCGCGGAAAAAAGGCTTGGGTGGATGAGTACGAAACTGCAGAGACCGCCATCGAAGACCTTCAAGTGCTGTTCGAATTCTTCAAGGAAGGCGAGAGCACGGAAGAGGAAGTCATGGCGCAATACGAGAGCCTGATCACGATCATCGAGGAACTCGAGTTCAAGCAGATGCTCTCCGATGAGGCGGACAGCCTCAACGCCGTGGTCCAAATCACCGCCGGTGCCGGGGGCACCGAGTCCTGTGATTGGGCGGGCATGTTGACCCGGATGTACACCATGTATTCCGACAAGGCCGGATTCAAGGTCAAGGAAATTGACCGTCAAGACGGAGACGTTGCGGGCATCAAGCAGGTGACCATGGAGATCGACGGCGACTACGCTTTCGGGATGCTCAAAGGAGAGAACGGCGTCCACCGTTTGGTCAGGATCAGCCCCTATGATTCTCAGGCGCGCAGACACACCTCCTTCGTTTCCGTCTATGTCTATCCCTTGGTGGACGACAGCATCGAAATTGACGTCAACCCCTCGGACATCACTTGGGATACGTTCCGCTCCGGAGGTGCTGGAGGGCAAAACGTCAACAAGGTCGAGACGGGCGTCCGCTTGCGCCACAAGCCCACGGGCATCATCATCGACAACACGGAAACGCGCTCCCAATTGGGCAACAAGGAAAAGGCGATCCAGCTGTTGAAGTCCCAACTCTATGAAATGGAGATGGCCAAGCGCAATGAGGCCCGCGCCGAAATCGAGGCGGGCAAGAAGAAAATCGAATGGGGGTCGCAAATCCGATCCTATGTCCTGCAGCCGTACAAAATGGTCAAGGACCTGCGTTCGAGCTATGAAACATCCAACTCGGATGCCGTGCTCAACGGAGACATCGAAGCCATGCTCAAGGCCAACCTCATGCACGCTGCTTCAGAGCGAGCAGCGGCCGAGCAGGGATAACCCCATTTACCGACACATTTAAGGATCATGAAGACCCGCATCGAAAAGGACACCCTCGGCGAAGTCGCCGTTCCTGCTGATCAATATTGGGGCGCCCAAACCGAGCGCAGTCGGCACAATTTCCCCATCGGTCCGGCGGGGACCATGCCCATCGAGGTTGTCCATGCTTTTGGTCACCTCAAAATGGCCGCTGCGCGTGCCAATTGCGACCTTGGGGTCCTGCCCGCTGAGAAGCGCGACCTGATCGTTCAGGTTTGTCAGGAAATCATTTCAGGGGAACTCGACCACAGCTTCCCATTGGTGGTGTGGCAGACGGGCTCGGGCACGCAGTCCAACATGAACGTCAACGAGGTCATCGCCAACCGGGCCCATGTGCTGGCTGGCGGCACATTGGGGGAGGGCGAGCGCCCAGTGCACCCCAACGACGACGCCAATAAATCGCAGAGCTCCAACGACACCTTTCCCACGGCGATGCACCTGGCCGCCTATGACCGCATTGTCCGGACCACATTGCCAGGGGTACAGCGCTTGCGGGACGCATTGGCCGCCAGGGCGGCAGAGATGAAGGACGTGGTCAAGATTGGCAGGACCCACCTGATGGACGCTACGCCCTTGACGTTGGGCCAGGAATTTGGTGGCTACGTGGCCCAATTGGACCATGGAATGCGCGCCCTGAACAACACGCTGGACCACTTGGCTGAGCTGGCCTTGGGCGGCACGGCAGTGGGTACCGGATTGAATGCGCCCGAAGGGTATGACGTCAAAGTCGCTGCATACATGGCAGACTCGATGGGGCACCCGTTTGTCACCGCACCCAACAAATTTGAAGCCTTGGCGGCACACGACGCTGTGGTGGAGGCCCATGGAGCGCTCAAGCAATTGGCTGTGAGCTGCAATAAAATTGCGCATGACATCCGCATGATGGGCAGCGGCCCGCGGAGCGGCATTGGTGAATTGGCCCTCCCCGCCAATGAGCCTGGTTCCAGCATCATGCCTGGCAAGGTCAACCCCACACAGGCAGAAGCGCTGACCATGGTGTGTGCCCAAGTGATGGGCAACGATGTCGCTGTGACGGTAGGCGGCACCCAAGGCCATTTTGAGCTCAACGTCTTCAAGCCGATGATGGCCCGAAACATCCTCGAGTCTGCGCGCCTGTTGGGAGAGGCCTGTGCTTCTTTTGCGGAGCGCTGTGTAGAAGGCATACAACCCAACCGCGCCCGCATCGATCAATTGGTGGGTGACAGTTTGATGTTGGTGACAGCCCTGAATCCCCACATCGGCTACTACAATGCGGCTGCTATCGCGCAAAAAGCGCACGAAGAGGGCACCACCTTGAAGGCCGCGGCGTTGGCACTTGGTCACCTGACTGAAGAGGAGTACGACCGTTGGGTCGTGCCAAGCAACATGACGGGCGCCTGATGCAGGGCCGTTTCACAACACGGGCGCTGCGGGTCGGTTTGCTGTCCGCCCTGGCGCTTCTGTTGGTCGATTGCGCGCCTCGAAGGCATGTGCACCGACCCAAGCGCAAGCGCAAGCCGAAATGCAAAACATGTCCTTCTTTCTCTCAAACAGCCCCCTTCACGAAGGGGCTATCTTTGCCGGCTGAACCCCAGATAGGCACTGCGACATGGCCCTACACGACCACACATATGCCGTCATCATGGCGGGCGGCGTCGGCTCCCGCTTCTGGCCGATGAGCCGGTCGGGCCGTCCGAAACAATTTCTCGACATCCTGGACCGCGGTCGGACCCTCATTCAAATGACGGCCGACAGGCTGGAGCCCATGCTCCCGTACGACCGCATGTACGTGGTGACCAATGTGCGCTACAAGGAGGATGTGATGGCACAATTGCCGGACCTCCCCGCAGATCAAATCCTGTGCGAGCCCTTCATGCGGAATACAGCGCCGTGCTTGGCTTATGCCCACCACCGGATTGCCCAAAAAGACCCGCACGCCACAATCGTCGTGGCCTCTGCTGACCACCTGATTGAAGACGAAGCAGGGTTCCGCGACGTTTTGGGGGTGGCGGTGAAGCAGGCCTCGGAGACTTCGCAGTTGCTGACCTTGGGGATCACGCCGACCCGTCCTGACACCGGCTACGGCTATATCCAATACGAGGAGCTTCCCGGGGCATTTGACGCCCGGCTGCAGCAGGTGCGCACCTTCACCGAAAAGCCCAACCGCGAGTTGGCTGAAAAATTCATCGCTTCAGGTGAATTCTGCTGGAACTCGGGCATTTTCATTTGGTCATTGGACTCTATTCAGAGCCAGTTCGCTGAGCAGCTTCCCGATTTGCATGCCCTATTTGTGGAGCGCGCCGCCGACCTCGGCACGGACAGGGAAGCGGAAGCCATTCTCGCCATCTTCGGCGCAGCCGAAAACATTTCAATCGACTACGGCATCATGGAAGGTGCCCCGAATGTCGGTGTGGTCCTCGGCGACTTCGGCTGGAGCGATTTGGGCACGTGGGGCTCCTTGTACGAGAAGCTGGAGAAGAACGCCGATGGCAACGCTTTGAGTGGTGTGACCTTCATGGGCGAGGACGCCAAGGGCCTGATGGTCGCGGCAGAAGGGGGGAAGCTTGTTGTGGCCAAGGGCTTGCAAGATTTCATCGTGGTGGACACCCAGGATGCCCTGTTGCTGTGTCCCCGAAGCGAAGAGCAATGGGTCAAGCAATTGGTCTCCCAATTGAAGACTGACCACGGCGAACCCCTCGTTTGAGCCACTTGAATGGGTGAAGGGCATCGCGCCGCAAGCGCGGGTGTGTACCTTCGTTGGGAGGCATGGGACTGCTATTCCACATCGGTCGCTATTTCGCGTTCATGGCTGCGGCGCTACGGCGGCCGCAAAAGGGCCGTGTCTTCGCGCAGTCGACCCTGATTGAATTGGAAGCCATAGGCGTGCAGAGCCTGGGCATCGTCGCCTTGCTCAGCTTGTTCATGGGGGCGGTCATCGCCATCCAGACGGCCCACCAGGTGGGAGGCTGGGTTCCGGCTTATACCATAGGCTTCACCGTGCGGCAAACCATGATCTTGGAGTTTGCCCCAACCATCATTCCGGTCATCTTGTCGGGCAAGGTGGGTTCGAACATCGCGTCGCAGATCGGCACCATGCAGGTCACCGAGCAAATCGATGCGTTGGAGGTGATGGGGGTGCGCAGCATATCTCACCTCGTCCTGCCCAAGCTGCTGGCCGCGCTCGTTATTTTTCCATTCCTCGTCGTCATCGCTATGGTGCTGGGCATCGGTGCAGGCGCTTGGATTTGCAATGCGGCTGACCTCAGCAGCTTTGCGGATTACGAGTATGGCATACAAATCGACTTCAAGGCCTTCGATGTCGCCTATGCCCTCATCAAGACCTGTGTATTTGCCCTGATCATTGCGAGCGTGAGCGCTTACCACGGTTATTACACCTCTGGTGGCGCCCGTGAGGTAGGGCGCTCCAGCACCAAGGCTGTGGTTTACAGTGTGGTGCTCGTGATGGTGGCCAACCTTGTCATCACCCAACTGCTGCTGACATGATCAAGGTGCGCGGTGTCGACAAGGCCTTTGGAGACAAGGCGGTACTGCATGGCATTGATGCCAGTTTTGAAGCGGGGCAGGTCAACTTTATCATCGGGAGAAGTGGTTCGGGCAAGTCTGTGTTGACCAAGTGCATCGTGGGTTTGCTTGAGGTGGATGCGGGCGAGATCAAGTATGCCGGCGAAGACTTTACCTCTTTGAGCACCAAGGAACGCGAACCCATCCGCCGTCAGATTGGCATGCTGTTTCAAGGGGGTGCACTGTTCGATTCGATGACGGTCCTTGAAAACGTAGAGTTTCCCTTGAGGATGTTTGCGGACATGGATGCTGAAGAGCGCCGTGTCAGGGCCATGGAGTGCTTGAAGCGTGTTGAATTGGAGGGGGCGGAGGACCGCTTCCCCGCGGAAGTGTCTGGCGGCATGCAAAAACGGGTGGCCCTTGCGCGGGCCATCGTGGGCCGTCCAGGCTACCTCTTTTGCGACGAACCCAACTCTGGGTTGGACCCACAAACCGCCATTGTCATCGACAACCTCATTCGGGACCTCACCCACGAGTACGGCACCACGACTGTGGTGATTTCGCACGACATGAACAGCGTGATTGAAATTGGCGACAACATCCACTTCTTGCACCGAGGCAGGGTGGCGTGGCGTGGCGACCGCAAGGGCATCTTGAACAGTGGCGTAGAGGAGCTCGACAAGTTTGTATACGCCTCGGATTTGATGCGCGACATCAAAGGCAAACTGCAAGGTCGATGACGGCCCATAAGGAAGGACACATCCCGTATCAATTGCCGCGGTATTCGGATGAGGAAATGCAAGGCCGGCTGGACGCCATGTACGTCCACCTTTCGGGCCGGCGCAGCGTGAGGACCTTCAGCTCGGACCCTGTGCCCATGGAGGTTTTGCACCAGGCTGTGCGTATTGCGGGTACGGCACCGAGCGGCGCCCACAAGCAGCCTTGGACCTTCTGTATTGTCACAGACCCAGACCTTCGGAAGCGGATTCGAGTGGCGGTAGAAGAAGAGGAGCTTCGGAGCTATTCGGAACGCATGTCTGAGCGGTGGCTGGAGGATTTAGCGCCCTTGGCGACCGATCACATCAAGCCTTTTATCGAGGAGGCGCCTGCATTGATCATTGTGTTTCGTCGCATTCATGAAACCGATGCGGATACTGGGCAGCGGCATCCCAATTACTACGTGCAGGAGAGTTGCGGCATCGCCGTTGGGTTGTTGCTCGCGGCGTTGCATGAGGCGGGCTTGGCGGCGTTGACCCACACGCCTTCTCCGATGAACTTCCTCGGAGAGTTGCTACAGCGACCCGACAATGAGCGGGCTTTTCTCAATATTCCTGTCGGTTGGCCTGCCAATGACACTACTGTGCCTAATCTTTCGCGCAAAACGTTGGACGAAATCTGCGTCAATTACCCCCCTGAGGATAAAAATTCACATAAATAAAGCGCTGTCAAACAGCGTTTTGTGGCGTATTCCTCACCTTTCGTGGGGAAGTTTATCGAAAGGGCGATTTCATTGTCTGACACTTGAAATGAAGGCGTTTACTTTGCACCGCATTCGCAAAAATTCAAATCATGTCTGATATCCGCGAAAAAGTGACCGCCATCATCGTCGACAAGCTCGGCGTAGATGCATCCGAAGTAAACGACGAGGCTGGCTTCACCAACGACCTTGGAGCGGACTCGCTCGATACCGTTGAGCTGATTATGGAATTCGAGAAGGAATTCAACATCGCCATCCCTGACGACCAAGCCGAAAAAATCGGTACGGTTGGTCAAGCCATCGAGTACATCGAGAACGCGAAGTAAGCCCGCATGGAGCTGAACCGTGTCGTCATCACGGGGATGGGTTGCCTAACCCCGTTAGGCAAGGACGTCCCCTCTTACTTCGACGCGTTGAAACGCGGGGTCAGCGGTGCTGGTCCCATCACCCGATTCGACGCGTCAAAGTTCAAGACGCAATTCGCCTGTGAGATCAAGGACTGGGACCCCAGTGAACACTTTGATCGCAAAGAGGCCCGCAAGCTTGACCCCTATGCCCAATACGGCATAGTGGCCGCGCGCCAGGCGGTGGCCCAATCCGGTCTTGCCGAGTCCAATCCGGACCCGGACCGCGTTGGTGTCATTTTTGGCAGCGGCATCGGTGGGTTGTTCACCTTTCAGCAAGAGATTACCGCTTTTGCTCAAGGGGACGGCACCCCCCGGTTCAATCCCTTCTTCATTCCGAAAATGATCGGCGACATCTGCGCCGGCCACATCAGTATGGAGTATGGATTCCGCGGGCCGAACTACGCTTGTGTCTCCGCTTGTGCCAGTGCCACCAATGCCATCATAGACGCCTTCAATGCCATTCGATATGGCAAGGCCGACGCGATGATCAGTGGGGGAGCTGAAGCTGCGGTGGTGGAGGCGGGCATCGGTGGATTTGGTGCCATGAAGGCGCTGTCTACCCGCAATGATGACCCCGGCGTGGCTTCCCGTCCATTTGATGTCAACCGTGACGGCTTCGTCTTGGGCGAAGGCGCAGGTGCGCTGGTGCTCGAGTCATTGGAGCATGCCCAAGCCCGTGGGGCCCACATCATTTGTGAGGTCATGGGCGGAGGCGCTTCAGCAGATGCCCACCACATGACGGCCCCCCACCCAGAAGGGTTGGGCGCCCGCAATGTGATGCGGGCGGCATTGCTTGATGCCGGCATGGAGCCCGATGAGCTGGACTACGTGAACGTCCATGGCACTTCGACCCCTTTGGGCGACTTGGCAGAAGTCAAGGCGATTGAAGAGGTGTTTGGGGACCATGCACCGGCGTTGAGCATTTCCAGCACCAAGTCGATGACCGGTCACCTTCTGGGTGCCGCCGGTGCCATCGAAACGCTCGCATGCATCATGGCCGTGACGGAAGATGTGGTCCCTCCAACCATCAACTCTACGGATCCCGATCCGGCGTTGAACCAGGACCTGGACTACACCTTCAACGTGAAGCGTGAGCGGCCTGTGCGCGCAGCCCTGTCCAACACGTTCGGTATTGGAGGCCACAACGCCTCCGTGATCGTGCGCAAGTTCTGATGCCCTGAGGCGCAAGGACGAACGAGAACAACGCATCCGACGGTTCATCCGTCGGCATTTTGGAGTGCGTCCCCGACGTCTAGGCCCTTACTTGGAGTCGTTGCGGCACTCTAGTTCGCAGGCGTGCCAGCGCGATGGTTATCCCAGCAATGAACGCCTGGAGTTCCTCGGTGATTCTGTGTTGGACATGATTGTGGTGGACATGCTCTACCAGAAATTTCCAAAAGGAGACGAAGGGGAAATGACCCGCATGAAGGCCCGCCTTGTCAGCAGGGAGGCCTTGAACTTTTTGGGAGAAGAAATCGGAGTCGAGCACTTGCTGGACGCGCAAACAGGCAAAGGCGCCGTTCATGCTTCGTTGCGTGGAAATGCCATGGAAGCCTTGGTGGGCGCTGTATACCTCGACCGCGGATTCCGGAAGACACAGCGGGGCGTGTTGAAGTTGTTGCAGCGTTTCGACCTCGATTCGAGGATCCAAGCGACCGTGGATTTCAAGAGCAAGCTTCACGAATGGGGACAAAAGCGTAAGCGCAAGGTGGAATTCAAGGTCATCAAGGAATTCAAGCGTGACGGACAGCAACTGTACAAGATGCAGGTCATGGTTGGCGGCAAGGTGATGGGGGTCTCCGATGGCCCATCCAAGAAGTCTGCAGAACAAGCCGCGGCCCGCGAAGCTTGCCGTCATATCTTCGGCGACGATTAGAGGTTCCACGTAAGGTGGGCTCACAGCACATGCGCACCGTTCAACTCGACATCGGGGACGACATCGTTCCCTTTGCCTTTCTGGGCGTCAGTTGTTCTGATGCTGGACACAAGTTCTGTTGGAACCTCAATCGCAACATGGGCACCCACCTCGGCTTTCATCACGAGCTGGAGGTGACCCACAAGAAGCGCCCCGTGACCCGACACTGTGTCTGGCGTCACCAGGATGACAACGAAGGATGGACCTTTGACGTGATCTGGAACCGGGTGCCGGAAGGGGCAATGATCCCCACCTTGGTCCATTTTGACTATCTGCTGAGGGTGGAGTCAATGATGGGCGAACGAACGGATATGCTGATGGAGTCCTTGCGCTCTATGCGAAGGGTGGCAGCTTGCTTCCCCGTCGCAGCTTCAGCCATTACCCAACCAGAAGTCTTGTATTACGAGTGATGCAGACGACCATAACGAATTGAACATGTCAGCCAAATTCACCAAAATCATCGCCACAGTCGGACCGGCAAGCACCTCACCGGAGGTGTTAGAGGGCATGATCAAAGAAGGCGTGAATGTGATCCGCCTGAATTTTTCGCACGGCGACCACGCGACCCATGAGACCACTGTCCAGCGGGTGCGGGCCGTGGACGAGAAGCTCGGTACACACACGGCCTTGCTGGCGGACATGCAGGGCCCCAAGCTGCGCGTTGGTCCTATGGCAGAGGGTGCAGACCTGAAAGCCGGGAGCGCGTTTACCATTCGGGTGGGCAAGGAAGAAGGCAACAGCACGGAGGCGTGGACGAACTATGTCCATTTCGCCGAAGATGTCAAGGCCGGAGAGCCCGTGCTCCTCGACGATGGCAAATTGAAGTTGCGCGTGGAGGAAACCAATGGCAAGGACACTGTTCGGTGCACGGTTGAACACGGAGGCATCCTCTCTTCTCGGAAGGGACTCAACCTGCCTTCTACCGACATCAGCTTGCCCAGTTTGACAGAAAAAGACAGGGAAGACCTGGCCTTTGCCTTGACCTTGGGCGTGGATTGGATCGGACTGAGCTTCGTCAGGAATGCCGCGGATGTTGTGGACCTCAAGGCGCGCATTGAGGCGGCAGGCAGCCATGCCCGTGTGGTGGCCAAAGTGGAGAAGCCCGAGGCTGTGGCCGACTTGGAGGGCATTGTCGAAGCGACCGACGCCGTCATGATTGCCAGGGGAGATCTCGGTGTGGAAGTCCCCATGCAGCAAGTCCCCATGATCCAAAAGCGGATCATCGGACTGTGCCAGCGCAGTGGAAAGCCCGTGATTGTGGCGACCCAGATGATGGAGTCCATGATCGATAGCATCGCGCCCACTCGGGCGGAGGTGACCGACGTGGCCAACGCTGTGCTCGATGGCGCTGATGCGGTTATGCTCAGCGGCGAGACATCCGTCGGTGTGCACCCCATCGAAGTGATCAAGGCCATGCGTTCCATCGTGATGGAGATCGAAAAAGAGCCCCACATCTTCCACCGAAATGTGGCCTTCATGTCGGACACTCCAGAGCGCCACGTGACGGACGCCATCTGTTACAACGCATGCGACCTTGCAGAACGTGTCGAGGCTTCGGCCATTGTGACCATGACCTTCTCAGGTTACACGGCATACAAAGTGGCGAGCCAGCGTCCCAAAGCGCTCATCTATGTCTTTACGGGCAACCGACAAATCATGGGACAATTGGCACTCTGTTGGGGTGTTGAGGCCTTCCATTACGACAAGATGATTTCCACGGACCACACCATCTCTGATGTCAAGACCCTGCTCCAACGTGAGGGCAAGGTGAAGGAGGGGGATTACGTGATCCACGTCGCCAGCATGCCCATCGCAGAGGCGGGTATGTCCAACATGTTGAAAATCAGCCGAATCTAAGGGTTCCACACCCTGAAGGTCCGGGTTATCTTCGCGCGACCGGTTCGGCCATGCTCTAAGGGTTGGACGGGAGAGCCAGCACGATGACCCGACGATTTCCCGAAAGAGGCCCCCTCGACCTGCCAGGCATCGCCAAGGAGGTAATGCAACAATGGGAGGATGGTGATGTGTTCCGCCGCAGTGTGGCAACACGCCCATCCGAACGCCGCTTCGTCTTTTTTGAAGGCCCCCCTTCTGCCAATGGTAAGCCTGGCATCCACCACGTGATGGCCAGGGCCCTCAAGGATATTTTCTGCCGGTACCGTACCCTCAAGGGCGAGCGCGTGGAGCGCAAGGCCGGTTGGGACACACACGGCCTTCCCGTGGAACTTGGGGTAGAGAAGGCCCTCGGCATTACCAAGGAGGACATCGGCCGTAAGATTTCGGTGGAGGAGTACAACCGCGCGTGCCGGGAGTCGGTCATGCGCTATACCGAAGAGTGGAACGACCTGACCCGACAGATGGGCTATTGGGTCGACATGGACGCGCCTTACGTCACCTACGAGCCCAAATACATGGAGAGCGTCTGGTGGCTGCTGTCACAGCTCCACGAGAAGGGCTTGATTTACAAGGGCTACACAATTCAGCCATACAGCCCCAAGGCGGGCACGGGATTGAGTAGCCACGAGCTCAACCAGCCCGGTGCATACCGCGATGTCACCGATACCACCGTTGTCGCCCAATTCCGGTTGCTGCCTGAAGACGCCGACAAGGTGCGTCAGTGGACCAATGGTGCGGCGGACGCCTTGCCGGTTGACCTGCTGGCTTGGACCACCACACCGTGGACATTGCCCTCCAATACGGCCTTGACGGTGGGCGCCAAGATTGACTACCACATCGTCCGGACAGCCAACCGCTATACCGAGGAGGCGGGCATCGTTGTGCTGGCATCGGCTTTGTTTGACAAGCATTTTGGAGGGAAGAAGGCGCCAGAATCAGAAGTGTTGGCGACCGTAAAAGGTGCCGATCTCGTCGGTCTTCGTTATGAGCAGTTGATTCCTTGGGCACAGCCTATGGAACAGGCCCACGAGGCGTTCCGGGTTATTCCCGGAGACTTCGTGACCACAGAGGATGGAACGGGCATTGTACATACGGCGCCCACGTTTGGTGCCGATGACGCCCGGGTGGCGCAGGCCGCCGGAGTGCCTCCCCTGCTGGTGGACGACGGCCAGGGCAATGGCGTTCCCTTGGTTGACCTTCAGGGTCGGCTCCGGCCCGAGTGTGGGCCATTGGCGGGCCGTTTTGTGAAACAGGAATACCACGACGGCGATGCACCCGAACGGTCAGTGGATGTCGAAATCGCCATTGACCTCAAAACCCGGGGGCGGGCCTTTTTGGTAGAGAAGTACAAGCACAGCTACCCACACTGCTGGCGGACAGACAGGCCGGTACTGTACTATCCGCTCGACAGCTGGTTTATCCGCGCGACAGCGGCCAAGGACCGCATGCAGGCACTGAACGAGACCATTCAATGGAAGCCGGCAGCGACGGGTTCGGGCCGTTTCGGCAAGTGGTTGGAGAACCTCAACGATTGGAACTTGAGCCGTTCGCGGTACTGGGGCATCCCCATTCCCATTTGGCGTACAGAGGACGGCAGCGAAGAGCGCTGCATTGGTTCGGTGGAGGACCTGCACAAGGCGTGCACGGAAGCGGTGGAAGCCGGCCTGATGGACGCGCACCCCTTCCCAGACTTTGTGCCGGGCGACATGTCCGATGACAACTATGCGCACGTAGACCTCCACAAGCACGTGGTAGATGGCATCGTCCTCAAGGCTGCAGATGGACGTCCGATGCACCGCGAGTCTGACCTGATTGACGTCTGGTTCGATTCGGGCAGCATGCCCTATGCCCAGTGGCATTACCCCTTCGAAAACAAAGAGCGCATTGACGGTCCAGATGGCGGATTGTCCTTCCCCGCGGACTTCATCGCAGAAGGGGTGGACCAAACGCGCGGCTGGTTCTATACACTGCACGCCATCTCTACCATGGTCTTTGACCAGGTGGCATACCGCACTGTGGTGTCCAACGGGTTGGTGTTGGACAAGGATGGACAGAAGATGTCCAAGCGATTGGGCAACGCGGTCGACCCTTTTGAGACCCTGGAGCGATTCGGGCCAGACGCCACGCGTTGGTACATGATCACCAATGCGCAGCCCTGGGACAACCTCCGCTTCGATACCGAGGGCATCGCAGAGGTACAGCGCAAGTTCTTTGGTACCCTGCACAACACTTACGCGTTCTTCGCCCTGTACGCCGGCATCGACGGTTTCAATCCAGAAGGTGGAGCACCGAGCACAGCGGAGCGGTGTGAGTTGGACCGCTGGATTTTGAGCCGCTTGCACACGTGCATTGCCGAGGTGCAAGAGGCGTTTGATGCTTTCGAGCCTACCAAGGCAGGCAGGCTGGTGCAGTCTTTTGTGGTCGACGACCTGAGCAACTGGTATGTGCGCCTTGGCCGCCGGCGGTTCTGGAAGAGCGACTCTGACGCGGACAAGTCTGCCGCCTACGCTACGCTACATACCTGTCTAAAATCGGTGTCAGTGCTGATGTCACCCATCGCGCCGTTCCACGCTGACCGCCTGTGGCAGGATCTCGGTGGGGCTGACTCTGTGCACCTCGCGGATTGGCCTGTGGTAGACCCGCAGCTGCAAGATGCGGAACTGGAGGCGCGCATGGGACTGGCCCAGAAGCTGAGCTCGCTGACGTTGAGCTTGCGAAAGCGCGAAAAAATCCGGGTGCGCCAGCCTTTGAAGCGCATCCTCGTGCCGGTACTCGATGCGCGATTCGGGGACCGCTTGGCCGCGGTGGCTGAACTCGTCAAGGGGGAAGTCAACGTCAAGTCCGTAGAGCCTCTCGCTGAAGACAGCGGCATCCTGACCAAAAAGCTCAAGGCCGATTTCAAGAAGCTGGGCCCCCGATTCGGAAAGCGCATGAAGGAAGTGGCAGCGGGCATTGCCGCCATGGGCCAGGAAGACATCCGGGCATTGGAACAAAATGGCGCCGTGACACTCGGCCTGTCAGATGGCCCTGTGGAAGTGATGTTGGACGACGTGGAAGTCCTGACCGAAGACATCCCAGGTTGGCTGGTCGCCGGTGAAGGGGGACTCACGGTCGCACTCGACATTGAAATCACCCCGGAACTTCGGGCTGAAGGCTTGGCCAGAGAGTTGGTCAACCGCATTCAGCAGCGCCGCAAGGACGCTGGATTGGAGGTCACAGACCGCATCGCGCTGACCTTGGATGGCCCCGCGGAGTTGCAAGAATCAGTGGCTTCCAATTTGGACTATATTCGAACCGAAACACTCGCTGAGCAGATGGAATGGGCACCCTTGGGTGCAGAGGTGGAGCGCGAGGAATTGGAACCCCAATTGACTGTGGCCATGGCCATGGTCCCCATTCGATGAAACATGGCTGACACTAGATTTTCAGACAAGGAACTCAAGGAGTTCGAAGACCTCATCCATGAGAAACTGACGCAGGCGCGCTCGGACTTTGATCAGTTGCAGCGTTCCCTCTCCTATGAGGACGACAACCGGACTGAAGACACGGCGCCCACCTTCAAGATGATGGAGGACGGAAGCGATACGATGAGCCGAGAGGAGACCGCACAGTTGGCCGCGCGCCAACAGAAGTTCATCATGAACCTCGAGAATGCGTTGCTCCGCATCAAGAACAAAACCTATGGAGTTTGCCGCGTGACGGGCAAGCTGATTGCGAAGGAGCGCCTGCGCCTTGTTCCACATGCCACGATGTCCATCGAGGCCAAAAACCAGAAGGACAGGCGTTGAGCGCGGATCGCCGCCCGGCCCATGTGGCATGGATCATTGCGGCTGTGCTGCTGGTGGACCAGGCCGTCAAGGTCTTCATCAAGCTGGGGTTTACCCTGGCTGAGAAGGTGACCTGGATTCCGGGTGCCTTTGACATTCAATTCATCGAAAACGATGGGATGGCCTTCGGTTGGGCCTTGCCCGGCTCTACGGGCAAATACTTGCTCACTGGGTTCCGCATAGTGGCCGTGGTCTTGCTGTCCATTCACGTGCACCGGATTGCCCGGCAGGGCGCCCCTCGTGGTTTCCGCCAGGCCATCGCCTTGATTCTGTCCGGCGCGGCAGGCAATATTTTGGACAGCGTCTTCTATGGGCAGCTGTTCAGCCGAAGCTCTTTTGGTCAAGCGGCAGATTGGGCGTGGCGCAGTGAATGGGGCAGCTACGCACCTTTGTTCCGGGGCAACGTGGTGGACATGTTGCACATAACGGTGCGCTGGCCGCAATGGTGGCCAATGGACGCATGGGTCGGCCAAGAGGTGTTTCCCCCCATCTTCAACATTGCAGATGCGGCCATCACGTGTGGTGTGGCTTGGATCATCCTGCGGCAGAAAAGCTGGCTCGGTCAAGGTGCGCTCTGGTCTCAGCCAGCGCCGTCAACGGAGGGCCAAAGCGACGCGGTCGCTACACGGGAAGCCCCAACCCAAGGAGGGGCCTGATCACGAAACCGGCGAGGGTGCATCCACCCAATCGCCGTGCGTGCGGATGAGGTTGATGAGGGCATCGACCGCCTCGTCTTCCGGGATGTTCCGCTCTACGACTTCCTTTTCCTTGTAAAGGGTGATTTTGCCGGGTCCTGTCCCCACGTATCCATAGTCGGCGTCCGCCATTTCACCGGGGCCGTTCACGATACAGCCCATGATTCCGATTTTGATGCCCTTGAGGTGATCCGTGACCGCCCGGATGCGCGCGGTGGTTTCTTGAAGATCAAAGAGGGTGCGGCCGCAAGACGGGCAGCTGATGTATTCCGTGCGGCTGATGCGCGTCCGTGTGGCTTGAAGGATGCCAAAAGCGGTGCGGTTCAAAAAGCGCAATCCGCCTTCAATCCCCACCGACGCTGCCATGCCGACGCCGTCGCCATAACCATCGAGTAACAGCCCACCCATCTCGGTGGAAGCCCTCAATTGCAGGCGCTCCGCATCCAGGTTGCCATAGTCCTGGTGCACGATGACGGGCAGGTCACACCCTGCGCTGACCAATCGGTGGAAGGCCGAGCGCAAAACAGGCAGTGCATCGGCCCTGTCGGCAGAAAGGACCAGTACCGTGGGGTCATGGCCGTACTCAGTGAGCATTTGGGCCCGTTGTTCATCCAGGCCATCGGCATTGAGCTTCAGGAGGTTCAATGCGGTGTCGAGTCCGTTGGAGGCACGGGCGGTGGCATAGTCTTCCAAGTCCCAAAGGGGGTGATGTCGCTCGGCGGGGGTTTCGGCCTTCTGCCAGGTGGCCGCCTCCTGAATGGCGCGGATCCAGCCCGGTAAGGCAAAATCGCATGTGCGGTCACCCAACAGGATCAGGTCGCAAGCGGCGTCATCCGTCTCCCATTTGTCGAGCTCGGTTTGGTAGCGGTGACCGAGGCCATACAGGCCTGCAGGTGTCAAGGGCCGGCCTGCCAAATCGTGCATGACCACAGGGACTTGGCCACCACCGACTGGCCCAACTGCACGGGTGTTGCGCCTTTGGTATGCATACCGGTCGCTGCTTGAAGGCGGCGGTGCAAAGGTGGTGGGCGTTGGGCCCTGCCGCCCCGCCTCGGCCAGCTCGGCCAGCATGCGTGCGACCGGGATTTCAGCTTCCGGAGCTTCCGTCAGGGACACCCGGATGGTGTCTCCTAGCCCTTCAGCGAGCAGCGTGCCGATGCCCACTGCACTCTTGATGCGGCCGTCTTCTCCTTCGCCCGCCTCGGTCACCCCGAGGTGCAGGGGGTACGCCATGCCTTCGTCAGCCATTCGGTCAGCCAGCATTCTGTATGCTTGTACCATCACTTGAGGGTTGCTGGCCTTCATGGAGAGCACGATGTCGTGGTAGTCCTCATCCCGGCAGATGTGCAGAAACTCCATCGCGCTCTCTACCATGCCGAGGGGTGTGTCGCCATAATGGCTCAGGATCCGGTCGGACAGAGAGCCATGGTTGGTGCCGATGCGCATAGCGCGGCCCAGCTCCTTGCACTTGCGCACCAAGGGGGTGAACCGTTCCCGGATGCGCGCGAGTTCCTCCGCATAAGTCGCCTCAGTGTACTCGTGGGTCTCAAATTTCTTTTTGTCGGCGTAGTTGCCGGGATTGACCCTGATTTTCTCGACGTGATCGGCTGCGATTTCAGCGGCGTTGGGGGTAAAGTGAATGTCGGCAACGAGCGGGACACCATTGTGTCCAGCCGCGTCCAGCCGCGCACGGATTTCACCAAGTGCCTCGGCTTCCTTTTTGCTCGGTGCTGTGATGCGGACGATTTGACACCCCGCCTCGATCATGCGCAAGGACTCTGAGACGGTCGCCTCGATGTCCATGGTGTCGGCCGTGGTCATGGATTGGAGGACAAGGGGCGCTCCGCCCCCGACGGTCACGGCACCGATGTTCACAGGCCGGGTCGCTTTTCGGGCTGCTGGGTGGGAGTCGTTCGGTCTTGTCATGCGGGCCTAATGATCGGGTACAAGGGGAAAGAAACGAGGCACAGGACGCCTAGCGTGCTTTCCGCTCTGAAGGTAACACGGCTCCGGCACGGCGGTTCAGGACAATTGGCAGTTTTTGTGTCGGGGAGGGGTGTGAACCTTGGGCCTTTCCGACGGTTCCGTCTGTAGCTTGTTACAGGTTTACCACTGCCCTTCATGCTCGGATTTCAATTTCACGCCACCCGCCCCGATCAGGACCGCCGAAGCCCGTTTCAACGGCTGCTCGAGCTGTTCACTGAGGTGGTGACCCACACCAGTGGTGACGTGGATGAGGCCATGGAATGGATGCGGGCCTTGGACGACCAACACGGCTTGACCGAGCCGGAATACACCTTGGACGACTTCTTTCAAGAGCTGAAAGACAAGGGGTACCTGCGGGAATCCACAGGTGCAGAAGGCGGCGGCATACAATTGGGTTCCAAGGGCGAGCAGCACATGCGCCGCAGGGCATTGGACCAGATCTTCGGGAACTTGCGCAAGGGAACGCAGGGGAAGCACCGGACCCGCGAGCGCGGCCAGGGCGACGAACCCACCGAGGACCGCAGGCCCTACCGCTTCGGAGACAAGCTGGACCAAGTGGATTTCAGTGCCTCTCTGCGCAATGCCCAGATCCACCACGGTCCGGGCGCTGCAAGTGGACGGGGAGGTTTCAAACTCACTGAGGACGACCTCGTGGTGGAGGACCGTGAGCACAGAAGCACCACCGCAACGGTCCTGATGATTGACATCAGCCACAGCATGATCCTCTATGGGGAAGACCGCATCACCCCCGCCAAAAAGGTGGCCATGGCATTGGCCGAGCTGGTCATGGTGAAGTACCCCAAAGACACGCTCGACATCGTGGTGTTTGGTGACGACGCCTGGGAGGTCAGCATTGCAGACCTGCCCTATTTGCAGGTGGGGCCGTTCCACACCAACACGGTCGCTGGACTCGAGCGGGCCATGGATATTCTGCGCCGACGCAAGACGCCCAATCGCCAGATTTTCATGATCACCGATGGCAAGCCCAGTTGTCTAAAGGAGCCCGACGGTTACTACAAAAACAGCTGGGGGCTGGACCCTTACATCACGGGCAAATGCCACAATTTGGCGCGCCAGTGTCGCAAGCTGGGCATCCCCATCACGACATTCATGATCGCGACGGACCCTGCCTTGCAGCGGTTTGTCTCGGACTTCACTGAGGCCAACAACGGCCGGGCATTCTTTACCGGACTCAAGGGCCTTGGAGACACCATTTTTTCTGACTTCGAACGGAACCGACGCGGCAAAGCGCGTTGAATTGAAACCCCATTTATGAGCTCTAACACCCCTACTGAGGCTACGTTGGGCGCACTGCGCGCCACTGGTTATGCTCCCCGCAGCATCGCAGAAGAATTGCGGGCCAACTTGATCGACCGCATGTCTTCAGGCACCCCCATGTTCGAGGGCATCATCGGTTACGATGACACGGTGATCCCAGAGGTACAGCGTGCTGTGCTCGCGGGCCACAGCATGAACTTGCTGGGCTTGAGGGGACAGGCCAAGACCCGCATGGCCCGTGGATTGACCGCCCTGCTCGACGAGTGGGTGCCCGTGTTGGATGGCGCACCGTTGTCGGAAGACCCCATGGCGCCCATTACCCCGCAAGGAAAGGCTTTGGTTGCAGCAGCGGGCGACAACGCGCCCATTCGATGGATGCACCGCAGTGAGCGCTACGTGGAGAAACTGGCCACTCCGGACGTGAGTGTAGCTGACCTGATTGGGGACATAGACCCCATCAAGGCGGCCAACGAAGGCCTCGATTACAGCGACCCGCGCGCCTTGCACTTCGGCCTTATTCCACGCAGTCACCGCTGCATTTTTGCCATCAACGAATTGCCCGATTTGCAACCGCGGATTCAGGTGGCCTTGTTCAACATTCTCCAAGAAGGCGACATTCAAATCCGGGGTTTCCAGATGCGCTTGGCGCTCGACATTCAGTTCGTCTTCACAGCGAACCCTGAGGACTACACGAACCGCGGTGCCATCATTACGCCACTCAAGGACCGCATCCAAAGCCAGATCCTGACCCACTATCCGGAGTCGCTGGAGGACTCCATGGCCATTACTGATCAGGAGGCCCGGCTGACGGAGGACCAGCGGAAGCGGGTGTCGGTGCCGTCTATGGTGCGTCGGGTCTTGGAGCGCATTGCCTTCGAGGCCCGTGAGAGTGAGCACATCGATGAGCGCAGCGGGGTTTCGGCCCGATTGACCATCAGTGCCTTGGAGCACTTGGTGGCCGCAGGGGAACTGCGGACTTTGCGCAATGGCACGGCCCATACCGCGGCAAGACTGACCGACTTGCTCGCGGTCATTCCCGCAGTCAACGGAAAGGTTGAACTCGTCTACGAAGGCGAACAGGAGGGGGCTGCAGGTGTGGCGCTTGCCCTGGTGCGCCGGGCCATCCGCCGCGAATTTCCTGCGGTCTTTCCCGACCCTGAATCCATCAAGAAAGGCAAGGTTGAAGACCCTTACCAGCCCATTGTGGCGTGGTTCAACCGCAACGAGGTCGCCCTGCTCAAGGATCAAACCGACGATGAACATGCCGCGGCACTTGCAGCGGTGACAGGCCTTGAGGCCGTGGTGTCCAAGTACTGTCCCAATGTGCCGGTGGAAGAGCTGCCGGCGGCGATGGAGTTTGTCTTGCACGGTCTCGCGGCTTTCAACGAGATTGGGCAGTCCATTGTCGGTTCTGAAGTCACTTTTGGCGATCTGATTGGCAACCTGTTCGACCCCACAGAAGAAGATTGAACCCCGCGTCTCCTCCCCAGCATCCCGCCATCGCATTGACCACTGTCCGCCACAAGGACGGGGTGTCCATCTTGCGGGTCTTCTCCCGGGAGCATGGAATCGTGGGCTGTTTGGTGCGCGAAGGCGTCAAAGGTTCGCGCCGGTCCCGCAACCTCTACGCCCCGCTTTCTCTGCTCGATTTGGTGGGCATCCGGGTGGTCAAGGAGGACCTGTATCGCTTTCAGCGCGCAGACCGAATGTTGGCCCAAGACCGCACGGCGGGGGAGGTTCCCCGCGGCGCTTTGGCGATGTTTCTGGCGGAATTTATGCTGCGTACGCTCGACAGCAGCACCCCGCATGAGGACCTGTTCGATGCGCTTTGGCGGACCGCGCAGCGCATCGAGAACGCGGCAGCAATTGGCCGATTGCACCTCGCTTTCATGGTAGAAGCGGTGGAAGTCATGGGCCTCAAGCCCGACGCTCCCGTGACCGCTCCTGGGGGGATGGACCGCTTCAATTTGGCGATGGCGGATTGGGAATCGGGTCCACCGCTGGGAGAGGATTACCTTTCGGTTGAAGAGGCGGAACGGTTCCTGCGCATTCAAGGCATGAATTTTGATGAACTGCAGGCCGAAGCGTTTTCTCACGATGCCCGAAACCTGCTCGTATTACAGCATGTCCGCTACCTCCAACTTCACCTCTCTTCTCCGCGGCCGATTCGGTCGTGGGAGGTGCTTAGCACGGTCCTTGCGCCCTAACAGTCGCTCAGGCGTTGTCGTGGCCTTGTTGCTGACAGCAGGGGTGAGCGGGGCACTCGCACAGGTCATCGAAGTGCAGGATGACGCAGGCCAGCCCGTGCCTGCCGCCGTCATCCGCAACACCACCGGTGAGGTCCGGATGACGGACATGGATGGCCGGTTGGAGTTAGATAGCTTGATCAGACAAGGCGACACCTTGGAGGTGCGCAGCCTCGGGTTTAGCACCAAGTCGGTGGCCATGCCCGAAGCCCAAATGGAAACCGCCATTCTCTTGGTTCCAGATTTGGTCAACCTCTCTGAGGTAGTGGTGTCCAGTGTGCAGCCCAGCCGGGAATTGAATGCGGCTGAAACGGTGAGCCGCATTTCGTCCATGGCCGTGGCCAGGGCGGTCCCCTCCAACGCGGCGACGCTTTTGTGGCAGACGGGTCAGGTGCACATCCAACAAAGTCAACAAGGGGGCGGCTCTCCGGTGTTGCGGGGTTTCGAAGCCAACCGCATTCTGCTCGTTGTCGACGGTGTGAGGATGAACAACGCCATCTATCGCAGTGGCCACCTTCAAAATGCCATGACGGTGGACCCCTTTATGCTGGCGTCCACTGTGGTTCATCACGGTGCGGGATCTGTGCAGTACGGGAGCGATGCCCTCGGCGGCGTCATCCACTACCGCAGTCGATCCCCGCGATGGGATCCGGGAACCCGTGCCCGCGCTCAGTTGGCGTACTCCTCGGTATCCCGCAGCCCCACGGTCCACGCCGATGCCGAAGTGACGCAAGGCAAGTGGGGGGTGTTGACCAGCGTGACACACCGGGCCTACGGTGACCTGCGCATGGGTTCGTGGCGACCGCATGGCGCCGCCGATTGGGGCCGCGTGCCCTGGCGGGTCGCATCGGAAATCACGGGGACGACCATTACAGATGTGGAGGAAGTCAATGCGGACCCAGATGTGCAACCCGGCACGGGGTACCACCAAACAGATGTCCAACAGAAAGTGCGGTTTGGCCTTCGTGAGCGCCACATCGAACTCAACATCCAGCACAGCACAAGCTCCAATGTCCCAAGGTTTGACCGGTTGAATGATGCCACTGCATCAGGTGGACCGAAGTGGGCCGAGTGGGATTACGGACCTCAAAACAGAAGCCTTGTTTCGCTGCGTTATGCGGGCAATTGGGGCTACAAGGGCCGCCTTTCGCTCACAGCCGCGTGGCAACAATTGGAAGAGTCCCGCCTGAAATCCCGCTTCGGCGACCAACAACGGGAGGTGCAGCGCGAGCGGGTGGGCGTCCGCAGCCTCTCTCTGGACATGGACAAAATGATGCGGGAATGGCGTGTGGCATTTGGCGCATTCTGGAGCATGGATGACGTCGGTTCGGAGGCTTGGATGGAACGGCGAGCAGATGGCCTGAGGTTGGACGAAGAAGTGATGACGCGCTACCCCAATGGGGGTGCTGAAATGGGATCGGCGGCGGCTTATGCCAGTGTGTCGAGGCGATGGAACCGATGGCAATTGGAGTCCGCAGCGCGGTATGGGCGCGGCTGGCTCGAGGCGCGGTTCACCCCACAGGCTGGACTGGCCCTGCCTTTTGACCGCGTATCCTACAACCGCGGTGCCCTGACGGGCAGCACCACGTTGCGTTGGACACCCCGGCCGCGTGTGTTGGCGCACGCCGTGTTGTCTACCGCCTTTCGAAACCCGAATGTGGACGATGTGGGCAAGGTGCGGGCCAAGGATGGTTTTGCCATGCTGCCCGCTGATCAGCTCAAACCGGAACGGTTGGCCAGCGCTGAGATTGGGGGCCGATACCGCAGCCGAAACGGGCGATTGACTGCCCATGCCGCGGGGTTTCTCACCGGATTGCGGGATGCCATCGCCCCCGTCGATACCGCGTTGTTGGATGCCGGTGGTACGCTCATGACAGAAATTGTGGTGGAAGGCGACACCAACCGCATCCAGGTCAACGCCAACATCGGTCGCGCGGTCATTCAAGGGACACAGTGGCGGTTGAACTACCAATTGGAATCGGGCTGGCGATTGATGGCCACAGCCAACTTCACCCGAGGCCGAGACCTGCTCGACGGAGGACCGCTGGCCCACATACCACCGGCGTTTGGTCGTTGCTCAGCCAAGCGAAATTGGGAGTGGTTGTCGGCAGAGGTGCACTGGATGTGGAGCGGCCGCAAAGCATTGGATGTCTACGGGCCGGGCACCACCGATAACCTCGCCGAAGCCTTGCCAGATGGAAACCCGGGTTGGTGGACCATGGGGGTTGATGCCGAAGGCCGCTTGACCGACCGCCTGACGGTGGCAGTTGGCGTCCACAACATCTTGGACCGGCACTACAAGGTCTTTGCTTCCGGAATCAGCGCACCCGGACGCGACCTGCGCATGAGTGTGCGTTGGTCGCCATCGAGCTGAAGCCCGCTATCTTCGGGACATGGAAGTGCAGCGCGCGCCCGTTGGGCAAGAATCATTGGCCGCTCGCCTCGCAGAGCGGGCGGATCAAGGCACCTTGGCCCACGCGATGCTCTTTACCGGGGCCCCGGGCCGCGGCGGTTTGGCCCTCGCCTTGGCCCTCGCCCGTCGCTTGCACTGCACCAGCAAGGATGGAGTGCGCCCATGCGGCAAGTGCCCCTCCTGTCAGCAGCATGCGCAGCTTCAACACCCCGATTTACACTTCACCTTCCCCGTCGTCAAACCGCCCGGAAAAGACAAGGCATTGAGCGCGGATCAGCTGATGACTTGGCGGTCTTTGTTGCAGGAGGAGGGTCCGTATTTCGACATGGTTGACCTCCGCGAGCGGATGGCCTTGGGCAACAAACAGCCGTTCATTTCGGTCCACGAGGCCCAAGACATTCTGAGGCGGTTGGCCTTGACCGCACATGCCGGAGGTTGGAAGGTGCAGGTCATTTGGGGCGCACAGTTCATGCGCACGGATACGGCCAACAAACTCCTCAAGGTCATAGAAGAGCCGCCGGCCAAGACGGTCTTTATCTTGCTGGCAGACAGCACTGAAAGCTTGTTGGCGACCATCTTGAGTCGCACCCAAATCGTGCCCATTCCTCCCGTGGCGGGGGCCGCTGTGGACCAATGGCTGCAGGGGCAAGGAGCCTCTCCAGAGCAAATTGCGGATGCGGTGGGGCTCAGTGAAGGAGACCTCGCCCGGGCCCGCCGGCTCGTGCGGGAAGACGCGGCAGAGGAATTCACCATGTTCGTGGATTGGATGCGGACATGCTTTGCACGGGATGGCCGCAAGGCGGCGGCCTTGGCCGACGGGTTTCACGACTTGGGCAGGGAACGGCAGAAGCAGTTTTTGGTGTACGCCTTGCACATGATCAGGCAGTGCATTGTGGGCAATTATGGGGCAGCAGCAGCCGTGAGGTTGCGGGCTTCTGAGCGCGGGTTCGCGCAGAAGTTTGCAGCCTACATTCACCATGGAAACGTGGTGGAAATGCAGGCAGAGCTGGAGAAAGCGCTCCGCGACGTGTCGGGCAACGTATACGGCCGAACCGTGTTTCTCGATTTGAGCATGCGCATGATGGAACTTCTCCATCGGCCGAAGTGAGTGGAGGCGCTTGCGCGTTATCTTTCGAGAAGGGCCTGATACTGGTTTTAGGACCCCACGACCGAGCGAGAAGATGGGATGTGCTTCATGTAAGAAGGGACCGGACGGCAAACCAATGGGTTGCCGGTCAAACGGCAATTGCGGCAATTGCGGCTGCGATGTCATGACCGTATTTGATTGGCTCGAAGGCGTTCCCATTCCCGAAGGCCAGCGCGCCTTCGATATCGTAGAGGTCCGTTTCAAACGCAACCGCAAAGGCTTCTATCGGATCGGCCAAGGGCGGCGTGTCCAAACAGGTGATGTGGCGGTGGTGGATGCCGTTCCAGGCGAGGACATGGGCATCGTGTCATTGACCGGAGAGCTGGTGCGGGCCCAGATGAAGGCCAAAGGCGTCAAGGACACCCACGAGATTAAGAAAGTCATCCGCAAAGCGGAAATGGAAGACATCACCCGTTGGCAGGCGGCGCGTAACCGGGAGGATGAGACCCTTTCCCAAGCCCGCGGCATCATCGCCGAGCACAAGCTGGAGATGAAGCTTGGCGATGTGGAATTTCAAGGCGACGGGTCCAAGTGCACGTTTTACTATACGGCCGAGCAACGCGTGGATTTTCGCGAACTCGTGAAAGAACTGGCCTCGGCCTTCAAGGTGCGCATTGAGATGCGACAAATTGGGGCCAGACAAGAGTCGGCCCGACTCGGCGGCATTGGGGTCTGTGGCAGGGAGCTCTGTTGCTCAACGTGGCTGACGGATTTCCGCAGCGTGTCGACAGGCGCGGCCCGCTATCAGCAGCTTTCCCTAAATCCCCAGAAGCTCGCCGGGCAATGTGGCAAGCTCAAGTGCTGCCTCAATTTCGAGCTGGATCAGTACAAAGAGGCGGTCGCAAAATTTCCCTCGCCGAGCACAAAGCTCATGACGCGCAAGGGCAAGGCGGCCCACTTCAAGACCGACATTTTCGGGGCGCGCATGTGGTTCCAATACTTCGATGAGCCCGGAGCATCTCCCATTGCCATTGACGTCGACGACGTCCTGCGCATCATGGAGATGAACGCCAAGGGCGAAAAGCCGGATGACCTGCAGCGCTTTGCGATTGCAGAGGAAGCAGCGCCAGAAGACGCGCTGTACGGTGATGTTGTGGGCCAAGACGATGTCAACCGTTTCGATCGCCAAGGCCAAGGCAGGAAAGGTGGACGGGGTCGCGGCAGAAACCGGGGAAGGGGCGGTGCAAAAGCGGCAGCGCCTCAAGGCGGCAATTCCGACCGCAGCGGAGGCCAAGGTAAACGGCGCAAAAAGCGCAGAAAGGGCAAGGGGCCAGGTGGGCCCAAACCACAGGCATGAGGACACTCACTTCTTTCTTCTGTTGTGCCGGAATGGCGGCAGTGTTGCTTTCAAGCTGTGGCCCAGGGCCTGTGTCAGCAGACGCTGCACCTTTGGATGCAGAGGGTTGGATGGCCGCAGATACCGTGCGGTTGACGTTTGAGGTCGAAAATCCCGAGCACCGCCATGACCTGCAGCTTGGCTTGCGACACAACGATCAGTATCCCTTTTCCAATCTCTATTTGTTCGTGCAGTTGACCTATCCCAATGGGAAGACCCTCACGGACACCTTGGCTTGTCCACTGGCAGGGCCCGATGGGCGATGGTATGGCAAAGGCAGCGATTGGATCGATCACAGAATTGGATACAAAAAGGGCGTGGGATTTCCCTTGGCCGGGATCTACACCTTGGATGTGGTGCACGCCATGCGGCAGGATCCGCTGGTGGGGATCAGCGACCTGCGCTTCGCCATGTTTGACCGTACGGCTGAGTAGGTCAGTCTGAAGGAGGCAATGGGACAGCTTCGGATTGGGACACGGCCCGCCCGGCGTCTTCCCAACCGTAAAATCCACCCCTGAGATTGTACAGCTCTTGGAACCCCGCCTTGGCCATCAGCTTCATGGCGTCTTCGCTCCTTCCACCGGCAGCACAGTACAGTGCGATGGGCCGGTCTTTGGGCAGCTGCTCGGCCCGCGCCTTGAAATCGTCTTCTAGGTAGTCCAAGAAACAGGCGCCCTCGATGTGGCCGCCATCCCATTCTTTGTCGGTGCGGACGTCGATGAGGATGAGGTCTGGCCTTTGGTCGATAAGCCCCAGCAATTCTACATCGCTGATGTCCCTGGCCACAGCGGCCCCTTGGGCTTGGGCCGTTGCGGGTTCTGACCCCACCACAGCGCAGCCGGACCCTTGGACGGTAATGAAGACCAAAACCACTGACAACAGCCCGGCGGGAAGAGAAGAGAAGGCGCGAAATTTCATCATCACCAAAGCTACAGTCTTGCCCGTTTATTCCCCCAATCCGCGCGGAAATCACGCTTCTTCAAGCCCAACATCAGGGTTGGTCTTATCTTGAGCCTCTCGCAAGCTTATGATGATTCCAAGTTCCCTTCGGACCCTTGTCTGTTCCACAGCATTGATGATAACAGCGTGCCTCACGGCGCAAACACCGCTCCCCTGCGGCCAGCCTGATGCACAAGCCCGTTTCGATGCGGCGCACCCCGGTGCAGCTGAAGCCCGCCAGCTTCAAGAAGAAGCCACGCGCAGTGCAGCGTCATCACTGCTCCAGCCTGGTCGCATGGACGACGAGCTGTACATCATCCCCGTGGTGTTTCATGTGATCCACGATAACGGAGAAGAAAACATCAGCAACGAGCAGATTTACGATGCCATGGACATCCTCAATGCGGATTTCCGGAAGCTCAATGCGGACACCGGACAAATCGTGGCCGGTTTCGTGGACATCGCGGCGGACATCGACGTGGAGTTCCGGCTCGCCAAGCGGGATCCTCAGGGGAATTGCCATTCTGGCATCAACCGAATTCAGGATGCCCTGACTTATGAGGGCAACACTGAAATGAAGCAGCTCATCCATTGGCCGCGAGAAAGCTACATGAATGTCTACGTGGCAGCCAGTGCAGCAGGCGCGGCGGGATACACCAACTACCCCTCGGATTGGGGCGCCAACACCGACGGCATTGTATTGCGGCATGATTATGTGGGCAGCATCGGCACCAGCAATGCGTATCGGAGCCGCACCCTCACGCACGAATGTGGTCACTGGCTGAACCTGCCACATACCTGGGGCAGTTCGAACAACCCCAACGAGCCCGACAATTGCGACATCGACGATGGTGTGGATGACACCCCCATGTGCTTGGGCAGTCCCGTTGGGTTCTGCGATCCTGAGCGCACGACTTGTGGTTCGTTGGACAACGTCCAGAATTACATGGAGTACAGCTATTGCAGCCGCATGTACACGCTCGGTCAGCGGGCCCGCATGCGCGCAGCCTTGAACAACAACACGGCCGACCGCAATGAACTGTGGACCCCACAAAACATCGAGGATACCGGAGTCCTCGAAGAAGAGCTGCTCTGCCGTGCAGCGTTCTCGGCCAACAAAACAGAAGTGTGCCTGGGCGAGCCCGTAGACTTCACGGACGCCAGCTTTTTTGGGGTGACCGGTTGGTCTTGGGATTTTGGTGACGGCACGACCCTCTCAGGTTCAGACGAGGATGTGCACCGCAACCCCAGCCATGTGTACGAGAGTGCTGGAGAGTTCGAGGTGTACCTCACAGCCAGCAATGCATCGGGCGAAGTGACTTCTGAAGATCCCCTGGTGATCAGCGTGTTGGACGACGGCATGATGGGAGCGCCATTTGTGGAGGGTTTTGAATCCGGAGCGAGCCCCTGGAACGAAGGGCATTGGGCTGTGCAAACTTTGGAGGGTCAGCCGTGGCAGATTCGCGAGACCACAGGATACTCAGGGAGCCGCTCGTTGTACGTGAGGAACCGACAGAATGTGGGTGGAGAAATCACGCGGGCGACCACGAGCACATACGATGCCGAAGGCTTGTCCACGCTCTTCATCGGCTACAAATACGCTTACAGTCATCGGACCACAGGTGAAACGGACGATCGCCTCAAACTGCAGGTCAGCAAGGATTGTGGGGAGACGTGGAATACCCGTCAGTTCCACAGGGGCATCATCGACTTGCCAACCGCCGAACCCCATGGCGGTAATTTCTATCCCTCGGGTCCCTCCGAGTGGGCGGGTCACATCGAAGAGGTCACCAGCGATGTATACATGGTGCCCAACCTGCGGATTCGCTTCGAATTTGAATCCAAGGGGGGCAACAATGTCTTCATCGATGACATCAATGTTTACGGAGTAGACTCGCTGGGCAACGTTCAGAGCCTTGGCGCGATTGCAGAAGACCTCGCACTTTCGGTGCGGGTGTTCCCGAATCCCAGCGATGGGATGTCAACCGTAGAGGCATTCTGGCCGGGCGACGCAGCCACACTCAAGGTGCGAGACGCCGCCGGGCGCTTGGTGTTCCAGGAGGCTTTCCGTGGCACGGGTGGAAGGCGTGTCCCACTGCAGGGCTTGGCCCCAGGGGTGCACTTCGTCGAGCTGAATGCCGCGGATCGGCGGACGGTGGAGCGTTTGCTGATTTTGCGCTGATCAATCTTCTGACACCGCCTGCAGCCAATTTCTGTAGGCGCCAAACAATTTAGATCGGCTCACAAAGCCCACGTACCGCCCGCTGTCTGTTACTGGGAGGTTCCAAGCTTGTGTGCGGTCAAATTTGGCCATGACCTGGTCCATTTGATCCCCGAGGTCCAAGGTCGCAGCGGGTACCACCATGAGGTCGCGCACAGTGAGCTCCTGATAACGGTCTCGGTCAAACATCACCCCCCGGATTTCCTCCAAAGGCACGATGCCGAGGAGCTTCCCGTCAGGAGCAAGGACGGGGTGAATGTTGCGTCGGCTGCGGGCCACAACCTCCACGAGCTCCCCCAAGTTCATATCGGGCCTGATTGGATCGAAATCCTGCTCAACCTCGTCGGCCAACTTCATCAAAGTGAGCACGGCCTTGTCCTTGTCGTGGGTGATCAGCTCGCCGCGCTCCGCAAGTTCTTCAGTGTAAATGCTGTTGGGCCGCATCCAACGCGCCGTTTGGAAGGCGATGGCGCTGGTGAGCATGAGGGGGATGAAGAGGTCGTATCCACCGCTCGCTTCTGCTGCAAGGAAGATGGCGGTCAAGGGTGCGCGCAAGATTCCAGACAGCAAGCCCGCCATGCCGGCCAAAACGAAGTGCCCGCCAATCAGATGCCAGCCAGGGAAGACGAGGTCGGTTGCGGCCAAATACATGCCGCCGAGCATGGCGCCGCTGAACAGCGCAGGCGCAAAAACACCACCGACCCCGCCGGCACCCACGGTCAGCCCAGTCAATGCGGGCTTGCAGAGCCACAGCACGCCCATGATGGCCAGTATCCTTGCCGTATTGTTGGAGATGAATTGACCGTTGCGGAGGGGGTCGAGGCGGTCCAGTCGCCCCCTCAATAGGTCGTTGATGAGTTCGAAACCCTCGCCGTAGAGCGAAGGGAACAGGACGAGTGCCAGGCCCACCAAACCACCGGCGACTAGAATGCGGGCACCGGGATGCTTGAACCGACGGACCACTTGTCCTGTGCCGCGATAGATGGCGCTAAACCATACTGATGCGAATCCACAGAGCACAGCAAACGGCAAGTAGGCGAGGAATGCGCCGTCCCACTCAGCCAAGTTGCGCCCGGCCTGGACCAATTCGTTGGGGTCGATGAACAGGGCCGTGGTCAACAGGGCTGACAATGAGGCGATGAGCAGCGGCACCAGACTGGCCGTGGTCATATCGATCATGATGACCTCCACGGCAAACACGATGGCAGCCAAAGGGGCATTGAACATGGCGGCCAAAGAGGCGGTCGCTGCGCAGCCAATCAGAACGAGGCGGTGTCGGTAGTCGAGGTTGAATCGCCTCGAGAATTCGCTGGCCACGGCCGCGCTGCCCTGGACCGTAGGCGCCTCAAGTCCGGCGCTGCCTCCAAAGCCCACCGTAATGAACGAGGCCGAAATCGGGCTGATCATCGCCATGCGTGACAGCCGGGCACGCAGCTTGGAAATGGCGTGGAGGGTGGATGGAATGCCGGGTCCAGGATGCCGGTTTGAGAACACCTTGCGGATGAGGATATGGGTGAGCACCAAACCGATGGTGGGCAGAATGAACCGAACTTCCCATCCGTGCTCACTGTCCGCAATCCACGGCAGTTGGCGCAGCCAGCCGATGCCATTTTTGAGGGTGACGGCCATGATACCGGCCACGATGCCGATCACTGCGGCCAAGGCGATCACCGTATTGGCCGGCCCAAAAGCCTGCTCCAAAGGGGGCTTGAGCCCACTCCACTGGAGCAGCTTGCGCAGGAGGCGCGGTGCGGTCTGCTTGCGGTCTGCCTTCATGTTTAGCGCATCCGAATCCGGACACCGCAAACCAGAATGTCATCTACCTGGTCCTCCTCGGCCTCCCTTCGCCAATTCTCAATGCGATCGCGCAATTGCCTTTCTTGGTCGTCCACAGACATAATGGACATTTCGGCCAGCAGGCCGCGGAACCGTTTGCGCATAAATTTTCGGCCTTTGGGGCCGCCAAATTGATCAGCATAGCCATCTGACGCGCAGTAGACCATATCACCGTCTTGCAGTTCCATGCGGTGGGTGGCATACCGGTGCTCTCCTGGCGCAAAGCTGGCAATCGCGCGCTTGTCCGGTTTCAATTCGATGACCTCGCCATCGCGGACCACATATGCAGGTGAGTTGGCCCCGGCATATTCGAGCACGCCTTCCTCGAGGTTGATCGAAATGAGGCCGATGTCCATTCCATCGGGCACCTGATCGGCAGCGTCCAAACCACTGCCCTCGCCACGGTGCAGCACATTTCGAGCGGTTTCATTGAGCCGGTCGAGGATTTTGCCGGGTTGGGTGTAGACTTTGCCGATGTGCTGCAGGGCATTGTGTCCCAACAGGCTCATGAAAGCACCGGGAACGCCATGCCCTGTGCAGTCCACAGCGGCAAACATCCGCCAGGCGTCAAGTTTGTGAAACCAGGGGAAGTCCCCGCTGACACCATCGCGCGGCATGTAGAGTACAAAGTGCCGGTCAAAAATGCTTTTGCGGTTTGACTCGCTTGGAAGGATGGCCCCTTGGATCCGTCGGGCGTAGTCGATACTGGAGGTCAGGTCGTTGTAAAGCCGTCCGAGCTCTTCGCCTTGGGCCTCCAATTGGGTGGTCTGCCGGGACAGCGTTTCGGTGCGCTCGGCCACCTTGGCTTCCATTTCCCGTTCATAGCTCGCCAAGTCATCGCGCATGGCAAGCAGGGTTTTGCCCAACACATCTTCTTCCGACAGCGGGGTGTACGTGGCGTCAAATTTGCCTTGACCGACAGCAGCACTGAATTCCCGTGTGCGTTTGAGTCCATCGGCCAGGCGGTCCAAGGCTTGTGACATCTCCCCAATCTCGTCTTTGCGGTCGGGCATGGAGAAGGGGTGGTCAATGCCGCGAGAGAGGTAGAGCAAGCGCGCACGTACTTTGAGCAAGGGTTGGCGGATGGCCCTGGTGACACCCGCGGCAATCGCCAAGCCTGCCAGCAAGACAAAGAGAGAGATCCACCTCACCAGCGTGTCTAGCCTCTGGCCACTGGCCTCTACGGCATCGTCCGTAACGGAAGCGGCGTTTGAAAAATGCGCTTCAAGAACCATCAGGCCGGACTCAAGTGAATCGAGCCTTGATGTAAGATCTGCTCCGGGCTTGAACGGGTTGTCAAGCAGTTCGTCGACCTGCCAAAGGCGGTCAAAGTCAACCTCTAATTCTGATTTCCGCGTGCCAGGGGGCACCAGTCCCTGCAGCGCATCGAGCAAAGCGTCTGCAGCGAGGTGGTGTTTAAACAGGCGTTCGTGCAGTTCAGCGCGCTCCGGCGCTGCGCTGCGCAGGGCATCCAGTTTTTCTGCAAATCCGGACTGTAGCCGATCCAGCGATTGGTGGGCGTCGACATGCAGGTGGCTTGGCTCAGGCAAACGCGCAGCCAACAAAGCGTAAGCGCGCATGGCCTCTACGCGCTGCAGGAGTTTGGATACCGTGCCTTTGGATTGGTCCCATTGCAGGCTCTTGTCGAGCAATTCAGCTTGATTGCGGGTGGTGCGCGCCGTCAGAATGAAAAAGACGGCCAGGGCCAAGATGAACAGGCCGAAACCAGCAAAAATCCGCGCACCGATGGAATGGAACCACTGCCGCATGGTCAGCGTCCTTTCAGCTCTTCGAGGTGCGAGGTGCACCACTCGATGCGGTCTTGGTTGAGCAAGGCGGTGGACACGATGGCAAGCGCTTCAAAGCCCTGCGGGGCAGCATCGTTCAAAGCGATGGCAGCGTCGAGCAAATCTGAGGCTTTCTGCCAATGCACGGCAGCATTCTGCAGCGCGGCGTCCATGGCATCGAGGTTGTCTTCTGAAGCCTTGAATTCACGAACCCCTTGGTTGTATGTGTGGACGGCCAAGTTGTAGAGCGACCGATACCGGTCATGCGCTTGGCTGGCCGCCTGTTGATAGTGATGGGTGCCCAAGGCAAACCAGGGTCCGGCAGCAGAGGATTCAAGCCGCAAGGCAGCGGCCATTCCTGTCTCCCCCAATTGCTGGTGCATCAGGACCCACTCCTCGGAAGGGTCCCAATCGACATCCAGAAGTTGTTGGACTGCTTGATAGGACGCAAACCGTTGCTCCGCCTGGACTGGTGCCTCAGGAGTGACATTCTGAATGTCCATCTTGACATCCAGCAGATAGCTGTCGGCTAGAAATTCTAGCAAAGGCCGCCACCATTTTTCGAGCCGTTGTTGGGGATCCAGCCGCAAGCACTCGCGGGCACTGGACTCGGCGGCTGTCCGTCGCTCAGACGATGGGTTGCGGCCTTCAAGGACATAAAGTTCCTTGAGCACAAACGCCTGGACATACCAGGTCATGGGGTTCTCCGCTTCTACAGTGGAAAGGGCAGACGCGATTTGCTCCAATGCCTGATCGAGTTCACCGGCCTCCGCCAGTTCAATGGCGGCTTGTGTGAGGGGGGCTTGCGCGCGCAGACCAGTTTCTGACGCGCACATCGCCCAGACCAGCATCACCACATGGATGAGGTATTGTCGTTTCATGGGCAGGCGCGTTGCATGAAATGAAGGGGAAGGGTGAGCGCTTTGGTGGCCAGTGATCCCTGATCTGTTGCGATGCACAGGGACAAGCCTTGCTCCTGCTTGATTCTGCGAAACACGACATCGGCCCCTTCGACATCGGCGCCGTCGGTCAGGACCAAGGCTGAACGTCGGTCTCGCTTGGTCCACTTGCCCAATTGAGCGGTAATGCCCTCCAGCGAACTGGCATCCCCGGTTCCGCCAATGAAGAGCATGGTGAAATCTTGTTTCTCGCCAGCGAGTTCCTTGGGCGTCAATGAAGTCACCTCCACAGGGATGCCGGCAATGGCACGGCCATCGAGCTGTTGGCCCAAGTCTTCTGCCAGATCTGGCCAATTGACGATGGCAATCCTGAAACGCTCTTGCCGCGCGATATCTGGCCAAAACATCTCCCTCCCCAATAGCCATAGGTATCGGCCGTAGACGACTGCCCAAATGGGGGAGCGGTCGATTTCCGGATCGGCACCAACAACATCAGGTGGCAGAGCATTGGGGAGTGGCGCACCAACAGCACGCACCTCCACGCAAAAGGCTTCGGCAAGACCCAGCGGCTGAGCGGCATGTGACCGCACATCCAGACCCAGGGTCAGAATGCACGTCATGCTTGCCGCAGTGATGCCGTGTATGAATCGTTTCATCCGAGGATGTACCCCTGCAAATTACACCGCGCGCGCCGACGCTCAGGCTTCTGGGTTGAGTTGTTCGAGATCGCGGTCAAAGAGATAGAGACCACCCTTGTCTTGTCCTATCAAAGACAGCTTGTCCAGGATGTTGCGTGCCAGCGCTTCTTCCTCGATTTGTTCGGCCACATACCACTGCATGAAGTTGTGTGTGGTGTAGTCCTTTCTACTCAAGCACAAGTCGACGACTTCATTGATGCTGGCGGTCACTTTGGTCTCGTGCTCGAGCAAGGAGGAAAAAATCGATTGGAGTCCAGAGAATTCATTTTGAGGAGAGGCCAACGCTGGAATAACCGCTTTTCCGCCGCGCTCATTGACAAACCGGACCAGTTTGAGCATGTGCATGCGCTCCTCGTCGCTGTGGCGGTACAGAAATTCGGCTGTTCCGTTCAGTCCTTGATTTTCGGCCCAACTGGCCATAGCGAGGTAAAAATGTGAGCTGCGTGCCTCCATTTCGATTTGGTCATTCAGCGCGTTTTCGATGGTTTCGTCAATCATATTTCAATTTTTATTGAAGTAAAAGGGTTAAGGTCATTATATATAAAATATTGCAAATGAGTGATTTGTAAAATCAAGATTGCGACATTTTGTTTTGAGCGTTCTGCATGTAGCGTACGGTCCATTCGGGGTCTTTGGTGGTGCAGACCTCCAGCCACTCGTTCATGACATTGGCCAATGATTGGAGTTGCCACACGGTATTGAGCCATTGTAGGTCCTCTTGACCTGCGATGGAAGTGATCACGGGAGCCATGGAATCCATGGCGACAAAGGCTTGGCGTCGCCGGGCCTCAGCCAGTGCCACAAAGATGGAGGCGGGGTCCGTGATGGCCTTGTATCGATGTCTACGGTCGCCCAAAATCCTGAGCTTTTCGACAAGACCGAGGGCGATGAGGTCGCGCAACTGCGTGCTGGCCGACCCGCTGCTTAATTGGAGTTCTTGTACGATGTCGTCTGCGGTAGCAGGCGTGGGAGCGGAAAGCAAAAACGCATGGATTTTAGCGGCTGCCTTGGGCAAGGACCAGGGCTTCAGAACTTGGGGCCAAGTTGCGATGAAGTGCTGGCGTGCTGGGCTGAGTGCCTGTGTAGGGGTGGGCTCCACAGCACAAACATAGTTTCAAAATAAATTGAATTTCAAATCAAGGCATTGCCAGTCTAAGTGGCTCTGTTTCAGGGATGATCTGTGCCGTTCCTGCCATGATGTGTATCAGATTCTGTGCCCAACGGGGGCCGATGAGCACGCCGCGGGTGCCCAATCCATTGAGTACATAGCGACCGGCAGCCCCTGGATAGGGACCGACGGCGGGCCTGCGGTCTTTTGAAACGGGCCTCATTCCAACAAGGTGGTCTTCAACGGAAATGGGTCCGATGCTGGGGGTTTGGGAAGTCAATGCGCTGATGAGGAACGTCCGAGTTTCTGGCGTGGGATCAAAATCATCACGGTGCCATTCGTAGCTGGCGCCTAGGCGCCACTTACCCCGTCCAACGGGGATGGTCCATTTCCCAAAGTTCAAAACGGCATCTGCCGGGGGTCCAATGCTGTTTTCAGGGCACGAAATGGTCAGGAGTTCGCCCCGGTTCTTTCGAATATCCAACGGTACCAACTCCGATGGTGCATGGATGCCGATGCCGCGGCAGTCGACGATGGCATCCCAAGTACCTCCTTGTGTTTTTGGCAAGTCATTGGAGTCGCTGAGTCGTCCGTCAAACCGGCCTGCAGCGGTCAGCCTCTGTCGCCACTCTTGGATGAGCAGCGGAAGGTTCAGCCAACCTCCACCGGAGACAATGCCTTTCTTGTCGTGCTCGGATTGGCTGGGTTCTAGCCAAGGGTTGGTCTTGCGTTTTTCGTTCCACAGGCCTGCGTATTCTGCATTGGGCAGCACCTTGTGAATGGGCAAGTGGTGGAGCAGTGTGACGCCCAGAATGCGTTCGATGGCTTGGTAAGTCTGCAGCATGACAGCGAGGTGAGCCTCTGCTTCCCAAACAGGCACTATGCGCCGGAAGGACATGGGGTTGAACATCCCTGCGGCCACTGCAGACGCCGAGGGCAAGCCCGCGTCGATGACATGCACGTCCCAGTCTCGCTCGAGTGCAAAGTGGCTGACGAGGGTGCCGGCAAGACCCTGTCCGATGACGAGAACCCGCATGTCAATCAGGCCATGGCCTGCACTACGCCCAGTGCTTTGCCGACCTTCTCAAAGGCAGCCAAGGCGCGGTCGAGGTGCTCGCGGGTGTGCGCAGCGCTCAGTTGAACGCGAATGCGCGCTTGGTCCTTGGGTACGACCGGGTAGAAGAAACCGATGACATAAATGCCTTCTTCCAACAGCGCGTTGGCCATGACTTGGCTCAGTTTGGCATCGCCAAGCATGACAGGAACGATGGCGCTTTCGCCGTCCTTGAAGTCCAGTCCAATTTTGCGTAAACCCGCCTTGAAATAGGCGGTGTTGTCCTCCAGACGGTCACGCAATTCAGTGGTTTCATCCAGCATCTTGATTACCTCGATGCTTGCGCCGACAATGCTTGGGGCGAGTGAATTGCTGAAGAGGTAAGGCCTGCTGCGTTGGCGCAGGAGCTCGATGATCTCAGCGCGCCCAGTGGTAAATCCACCCATGGCGCCTCCCAGGGCTTTGCCCAAGGTCCCCGTGATGATGTCCACCCTTCCCAGTGCATTGCGCAATTCGATGGACCCGCGTCCGGTTTTTCCGATGAAGCCTGTCGCATGGCATTCGTCGACCATGACCAGTGCGTCGTATTGGTCCGCGAGGTCGCAGATGCGGTCAATCTGGGCGACGTAACCATCCATGGAGAAGACCCCGTCTGTGACGATGATCTTGAAACGGTGGCCGGCCTCATTGGCCGCCTGTAGCTGGGCTTCGAGGTCCGCCATGTCGTTGTTGGCATAACGGTAGCGCGCGGCCTTGCACAGGCGTACTCCATCGATAATGGACGCGTGGTTCAAGGCATCAGAAATGATGGCATCCTCCGCGGTGAGCAGGGGCTCAAAGACCCCTCCATTGGCGTCAAAGGCAGCGGCATAGAGAATGGTGTCCTCCGTTTCATGAAATGCTGCAATGTCCCGCTCCAATGTCTTATGAATGTCCTGGGTTCCGCAGATGAAACGCACGGAAGACATCCCAAAACCGCGCTCGTCAATGGCCCGTTTGGCAGCATCTAATACGCGGGGATGAGAGGAGAGCCCGAGGTAGTTATTGGCGCAGAAATTCAGGACTTCACTGCCGTCGTCGAGTCGAATCAAGGCATCCTGAACAGAGACGATGACCCTTTCTTCTTTGAACAGCCCGTCTTCTCGGATGGACGAAAGCTCCTTCTGTAAATGGCCTTTGATGTTTCCGTACATGTAGACGAAGATAGCCGCACCGCGGCCTTATTCGGGGGACGTAGGAGGCGATAGCACATAGATGAACATGCGCTTGTCTGTCTCTGAACGGGTCCGTTCAAGAATCGGTTTGCCAAACAGCGCGAGGCTCTCAGCATTGACCAATTGCACGATGCGGGCACGCCTGGACCTCCGCGTTTCTGGAGAAGGTACATCGCCAAGTCCGAGTAGGGTGTCCAGTTCCTCCGAGGTGAACTGATGCTTCGGTTGAGAGAGCAATGTTTGGATGTGCGGAGAGAGGGGGGGAGCGTCGAGGTTTGAGCGCTGCAAGAAAGGAGGGGGTGACTTCCTGCGGATGATCCAAAGGCTCACGGCCAAAGCGATACACAATGCGGCAAGTGCCAAGGCCACAAGACCCCAGTTGTCCTTGGGACCCTCCATTTCTTCGGGAGGGAGCTCGTCATCATCAAACGGAATAATCAGCGGGGCCCATTTGCCGTTCCGCGTTATTTCTGTCACGTTCTCTACCGTCTTCTCTCCGGAAGCAGAGAGCATCATGGTGTCCCCTTTCCAGCCCAGCCAGAAGTCCCGTGAGACATTCCCTAACCCAAGTTCAGCTTGCATTTTGACAGCAATGCTGCTGGGCACAAGCTTGAAATGAAGGTCAGATTTTCGGATGACAAGGGCGCTCCCCGAATTTATGGCGACCACATACTTGCTCAAGTGCCAAGGCGCAGTGCGGCTTCTCAATTTGGTGATGCTGGGGTTCAATTTCCCCAATCGGAGCCAATCCATCCCATCATGCGGCAAACTGATAACGCTTGTAGGTCCTTTCGCGAATTCCAAGGCACCATTGAGCATGACGAAATAGGCTGCAGAGTCCAGCACAAAAACGAAGGCATGTTCCGCACCTTCTGGAGGAGCATTGGTTTGGCTCTGCTCCATTTCCAGCGTTTGCTGGGAATGGAAGAGTCGTTGAGCGTGCAAAAACCAGTTGGCCCGGCCATTCTGAAAAAACAGCGTGCTGTCCGACCAATACGGCACTGCGCCGTCAGAATGTCCGACCACGTTGCTTTGACTCGCGTTTTCGAGTGTTTCTCGGTTGTAGGAAATATACCTGTGGTCTCCGATGACGAAGAGTGCGGTTCTGCCTTCGGGTGAACGCATGCAGTGAATGCGGCGCCGGACGCTCAGGCTTCGGGGTGATTGGGCAGTCAATGAAAATGTCTCCAGGTCGGAGTTCAGCAGGCTGTCCAACAGTGTGGAGTCGGCCCATTGGAGGGGCTCACCGGGGTACCACCACCGGGAATTTTCATTGAACAAAACAGAATCTGGTATACATCCGCTCACGTCGGATTTACCTTTCTGTACCTGTGCGGTCGAGGTTGCGGCCGCCAAGGCCAACAACAGGGCGAAAAGAATCTGTTTCCACATAATTCAATACGTGGAGACGAATATCGAGAAAGGGAGGGGCTTCTCGACGCGCTCCCGCGTTTTACCTTCGCTAATCATGTCCGAGCAGCCCGCCCGCACCCTTGTCACTTCGGCTTTGCCGTATGCCAATGGCCCCATTCACATCGGCCACATCGCCGGTGCATATCTGCCTGCCGATATCTACGTGAGGTACTTGCGGTCTCGGAAGCGCGATGTGGTCTGGGTGTGCGGTTCTGACGAACACGGCGCGGCCATCACATTGCGGGCGCGAAAGGAAGAGACGACCCCGCGTGCCATCGTCGATCGCTACCACGAGGAAATGCAAGAGGCCTTTCGTGGGCTTGACATCGCCTTTGATCATTACGACAGGACATCCAGCGAGGAACACCATGCCTTTGCCCAAGAGTTCTTCCTTGAGTTGCTCAAGAAAGGCGCCTTCACGGAAGAGACCCGTCAACAGTTTTACGACCCGGTTGAGAAACAATTCTTGGCGGACCGCTACATCCAAGGAGGCTGCCCCAAATGTGGACATGACGGGGCCTACGGAGACCAATGCGAGAAGTGTGGTTCTGCATTGTCGCCCGAAGAGTTGATTGAGCCCAAGAGCACCTTGAGTGGAGCGACACCCGAATGGCGTGAAACCACCTTGTGGTATCTCCCTATGGACCGGCACGAAGATTGGTTGCGCACCTACCTCGAAGAAGGAAAGTTGGATGGTGAGGATCACCATGATGCTGCAGCTTGGAAGTCCCATGTTTTGGGTCAATGCCGCAGTTGGATTGATGGTGGACTTCAAAGCCGTGCGATGACCCGTGATTTGGACTGGGGGGTCCCAGTACCTGTGGAGGGTGCTGACGGCAAGGTGCTCTATGTTTGGTTGGATGCGCCGTTGGGCTACATCACCGCCACGCGGAATTGGGCGGCCAAGAAGGGGGTCGATTGGACGCCTTATTGGCAGGACCGTGACACGCAGTTGGTGCATTTCATCGGCAAGGACAACATCGTTTTCCATTGCATCATCTTCCCAATCTTACTCAAGGAGCATGGCGATTACCTGTTGCCACATAACGTTCCAGCCAACGAGTTCATGAACCTCGAAGGCGACAAGATTTCGACATCACGCAATTGGGCGGTGTGGGCCAAAGACTACGTCGAGGATTTTGATGGGCGCAGTGATGAAATGCGCTACGTGCTCGCGTCCATCATGCCCGAGCAGAAGGATGCCGAGTTCACTTGGCTGGATTTCCAGTCGAGGGTCAACAATGAGTTGGCCGATGTCCTCGGGAACTTTGTGAACCGCGTTTTTGTGTTGACCGGCAAATTCCATGGGGGCAAGGTGCCGGGGGCATCGGGCCAATGGACTGCAGTAGACCAGGCGCTGTTGGACCTCATGTCGACCACGCCTGACGCCGTGGGCACGGCCATTGAGCGTTACCGCTTCAGGGAGGCCCTACAGCACGCCATGGGCCTGGTGCGGGCAGGCAACAAGTACCTGACAGAAGAAGAGCCTTGGAAGGTGGCCAAGACAAATCCCGAGCGCGCCGCCGATATTTTACACTTGGCCTTGCAGGTCACGGCCAATGCTGCGATCCTCCTTGCGCCATTCCTGCCCAAGACCGCATCCAAGCTTTCAGAGGCGCTGGGAACAGCGGGCTTGCCCTGGGATGCTGCAGGGGCTGCGCTGGTGACTGAAGGTCAGCCGTTGGGCACCTTGCCGATTCTCTTTCAAAAAATCACCGACGAACAGGTGGAAGAACAACAATCCAAATTGGGCCCCGAATTGGAGGGCATGCGCGATGTAGAACCCGAAAAGGGGGAGACATCATTTGACGCGTTCCAAGACATGGACTTGCGCGTGGCTGAAGTCCTCGCTGCGGAAAAGGTCAAGGGGGCGGACAAGCTCTTGCAGCTCACAGTGCGGACCGGCTATGACGAGCGCACGGTGGTGAGCGGCATCGCCGAGCATTTCAGTCCGGAAGAAGTGGTGGGCCGAAAAGTGGTGTTATTGGCCAACTTGGCCCCCCGAAAAATCCGCGGTGTGGTGTCTCAGGGAATGGTCTTGATGGCCTCAACTGAAGACGGTGGCTTGCGGTTCGTGACCCCTGACGAAGGGGCCGAACCTGGCGACATCATTCGTTAATCACGGTCTTTTTTACCCGCCCGTCAGGGCTGCGTTCGATCAGCAATACCCCGGGTGTGGGTTGGGCTGGCCGCCCCAAGAGGTCATACATCTTTCCTGGGGCGGATTCCGCCTCATAATGCTCTTCTGGGATGTTATTGGTCTCGCCGAATGACGTCCACAACCATTGACACCGTTCGGTCACTTGGCCGGCCATCCAGCCTTCGTACAGCCTCAGCTCCAATTCAAAAGGCGCCAACAAAGTGCTCAGGTCCACACCATTTTGGTACTCGAGAAAGCGAATATGGGGCTCGACCATGCCGTCAAAACCAAAGGCATTGGGGGCCGTTGAGACATCTTCTGCGGCCAGCAAGTTGTCCTCCAGGTCGAACAATGCAAAGCCGGCATAGCCGAACCAATAAGGGGTGGTGTAATCGGGGTCGACCAAGATTTCGATGTGGCCGATTTCTGCGTCGCCTACGAGCTGCACATCGATGAATATGGAGTCGCAAAGAACACTGAGGCCGTTCGCGCTTGAGCAATCTGCGGCCAGGCAGTCTTCCAGCGTTTCGAAGGGCACTGTACCCGCGCAACCGCCCCAAGAGAACTGCGTGCAGGCGCCGAATTCTTGGTCGAAATACCAAGCGGGAATCGCCGCTTCACAGGGGCCTGGGTCGGGCAGTAGGGTGCAGGGATCCTTTTGTGCCAGCGCCCATTCAGGCCCAACAAGGAGGAAGGCGCCGAGCAACCAAGCGGGTGTCCATATAGAGCCCCTCATTTGCGGAATCGCCCTGATTTTTGGAGGTATTCTGCAATCTGAATCGCATTGGTGGCCGCTCCTTTGCGCAGGTTGTCGGACACAATCCACAGGTGCAGTCCTTGTTGCTCGCTCAGGTCGCGGCGGATTCGGCCCACAAACACCTCGTCCTTACCCTCGGCTTTCACAGGCATAGGGTAGATGTCGGCCATAGGATCGTCTTGGATGATGAGTCCTGGCATGAGCTGCAGGGCTTCCTTGACATCTGGAACGCTGAAAGACCGCTCTAATTCGAGGTATACACTCTCTGAGTGGCCGCCTACCACAGGCACCCGTACGGCGGTTGCACTGACCTGAACTTCGCCGTCACCGAGGATTTTCTTGGTTTCGTGGTGGAGTTTCATTTCCTCTTTCGTGAAGTCGTTTTCGAGGAAAACGTCACAATGGGGCAGGCAATTGCCGTCGATGGGGTGCGGGTAAACGCGGGTGGCATCGTCTCCATCCCGCTCACCATTGAGCTGATCAATGCCGGCCTGTCCTGTACCGGTTACGCTCTGATAGGTGCTCACAATCGCCCTGCGGATGAGGAACCTGTCGTGGAGGGGCTTGAGTGCCATGACCAATTGGATGGTGGAGCAGTTGGGGTTGGCGATGACCCGCGCATCACCAATGGCATCTGCATTGACTTCGGGGACCACCAATGGGACGTTGGGGTCCATGCGCCATGCCGAGCTGTTGTCAATCACAGTGGTGCCCGCCTCCTTGAAGGCAGGAGCCCATTGGCGGCTCACATCACCGCCAGCACTGAACAAAGCGATGTCAGGGCGCAGGGCAACAGCTTCTTCCACACTGATCACAGGAATTTCCTGTCCCTTGAATTCGATGTTGGTGCCGAGCGAACGGCTGCTGGCAACCGGGAGCAGCGTCTTGACGGGGAATTTGCGGGCGGCCAAGCCGGCCAGCATGGTACGTCCAACCAATCCTGTGGCGCCGATGACGGCGACGGTGCGTCCGTGAGTAGAGGGTGACATGGTGCGATGTTCTGTCGGAAAATGTGATGGTCTCAGGGCCGCTTTGCAGGCGAGGGGCCTTGGTTTGCCTGCGTGTCCTGAGGACGAAGCGAAGTTAAGAGGTTGCGGCATGATGAACCCGCAATGGATCTTTGAGAGAGATGGTCATGTCTGCGCGCGGTATTGGTGGCTGCGCTTGGCTGTCATGACAATGCTCTTGCCCCTTTTGATCAGGGGTCCGCTGAGTGGTCAATGGGTGCTGACATCCATCCATCCTGACCCCACACCATCCCAGGGAGCCCCTGAAGCGGAATTCGTGGCGCTCATGGCGCAGGGTGGGCCAGGAAGCTGTGTCTCTTCGCAGGGCTTGGCCATTGGGTGGAATGGCCACGAGCGCTTGTTGCCCGACAGTTGTTGGCCATCGGGCACAGTTTTGGTGGCCCACCGGGCGGCTGACAGCCTCAGTTTTGAATTTGGAACGGCGCTTCCTTTGCCCATGTCCACGTGGCCCGCATTGGTCAACGGCGGCGGCACCGTAGTGGTCACTGGCGAAGAGGGCTCCGTGTTGGACGCCATGTCTTACGACGCTCAATCGCTTTCCGGTGGTGGTCGACCATTGATGAGGGCACACCTCGGGTCCTGCGGAGCAGCCGAAAACCAGCACTTGTGGTCCTTGGGCATGGATCCCTATCTCGCTCCTCTCTCAGAAAGCGGTGAGCCAACCGCACCCTCATTGGACAGTTTGCTGCTTGAAGCGCGCAATCCGGACCGATTGGTACCAAGGGGGCCGGGCGTGCTTGATTGGTATCTCGGCTTCACAGTGGACCCCGTGAGCATGCTGCAGGTCCGAGGATGGGCAGGTGGGGCGGCAGCCGATATCACATGGCGCTCAGATTCCGTGATCAGGGTGGAATGGGATGATCGCCTGGACTTGCCTTTGAGCACACAGGATACCCAGGTCCCCATCACGGTTGGCCCGATTTCAGGGTGCTGGGAAACAGATGCACCGCGCATGTTGACAGGGCCATTTCTGCGGGGCAGGCATTCGGGAACAGTGGAAGTGGTTGGCGTTCTGGCAGACCCCTTGCCTGGAGACCCCTTGATGCCGGCAGAGGCTTTGGCCTTGATCAATCGGTCTGGCCATGCTGTGGATGCCGGTTCGTGGTCGTTTGATGGCGCCTCATTGCGGCGAAGAACCCGGCTCTTGCCAGATAGCCTCGTGTGGCTTCAGTCAGGCGCTTTTGAAGATTGGCCGGGAATGCCCAATGACGGCGGCAGCTTCACGATATCTCTGCCGTTGGGGACAAGCGTGGCGTCTACAGCGTGGCATCCTTGCGATCACGACGCTCCTCAATGGGTGGGCAGCGGCTTGCCTTTGGTTCGTGCTGGACCGGATTGGAAAACGTTGGGCCGGGAACCGCTTGAAGTCGCCCCGCTCGCCATTCGCGGATTTGGATGTCCCTCGGACTTTGGAGCTCCGCCTCAATTGTGGGTGTATTTGAACCGCTATGTCGCGCATATTCCGCCCTTGCACTGGGCGTCAACAGAAGCACTCACCTCGACGCCAGTGAGCGATTGGCCGAGCGCGGTAAGGCTCTCTTGGAATGGGTCCACCCCGTGGGATTCAAGTGTTAGAAAGGAAGTCTCGGTCACCGAAGATTCAGGAAGACGTATGACGGTGGCCGTTCAATGTCCGGTGACGAGTGGTTCACCTGAGGGGGACACACCGTGTCTGCGCATCTCGGAAATGATGTGGAACGCAACAGAAGAAGGCAGCGAGTTTGTGGAAATCGTGAATTGCGGGGAAGAACCGATCGAGCTGGCTGGACTGCAGGGGACAACCGCCAATTTTCCGGCGCCTTCAGATTGGGACACTTGGGTTCCCCCGCAGCAGAGCTTGGTGTTGATGCCCGGTGATGTCGCCGCGTTTGGACGGTGTCCCAAATGGATGGCGCACGGACTTCCGATGAGTGGTCCTGCGCGTTGGTCTGCTGATGGCTGGTCTGCACTCAACGACGAGGAAGGTCAGTTGTCCATCCGGCTACCAAATGCCTCTGTGGCGACCCTTGATGAGGTGCATTGGGGTCCAGGGTTGAACGGCCCGTGGTGGTGGACGGAAGACGGCTGGGCATGGGTTCGTTCTGGCCCAGGCCCGGGGGACTGGACGCCAGCTCCGGACAGGGGGTCACCCGGAGGCCAGCAGCAGCGCATCCCGACCGGCGAATGTGGGGAAGTGGAGCTGTTGCAACGGACTTCCTCTCCCCAAGGGCTGCCCGGCCTGCAATGGTCCCTTCCCGATGCCGGGGGTGCCATTGGCGTCAAAATGATCGGCTGGCCTTCAGGCGATGTGAAGGGGCATGTGGTGATTGAAGGTATTCGGCCTAAAGGCCAATGGTCTTGGGTGGGAACGGATGCCCAAGGGCGGCCTGTGTATCCCGGGCTGATGCTCTGGGAGGTACGCTGGTGGGGCGGCCTTTGCCGCGGCAGTCGGCGCTTTGTGTTAGACGTCCCTGGGCATGGATAAATCTTGAAGATGGTGGTATGATTCAGAGTGGATTGCACGACATTCGAGTGATGTTTGAAGGGGCCGCACGGATCACGGAGTGGGCACCGCCCAATTGGTGGTGGGCAGGATGGTGTGTCGTGGCCGTTGGGTTTGCTGTTTTCAGACAATGGAGCCCCCGGTATTTTGTCCATTTGGGTTGGGCCTGGACCGATTACAGGCTCTTATTGCAGTCCCGCGGTGACTTCACGGCGCCCTGGTACTCAGGGTGGGTACAGAATTCAATGGCAGGCTTCGCAGTGTCGTTGGGCTTGAGCGGCATGTTGGCGCAAACGCAGCGGATGGAATTGACCGCAGACAGTGTGCTTCGGCTGTTCTTGTTGTGGTGGGTGCTCATGGCTATACGCTGGTGCGCTGCCCGTATATGGGAAGGCATCTCGTCAGGAGAGGTGGTGGGCAGAGAATGGGCAATGGGCCACCGTTATGTGCTTGAGTCGACGGCTTGGGCGCTCGCTCCTGTAGGTCTTTTCATGACAATTTGGGGGCATGAACCGGCACTTTTTGGTCTGTGGACCGCTGGGGCGGTATGGGCAATCGGTTGGCTGATGCGGCATCGCAGGTCTTTCGAGCGCATACCTCGGCTCAAACGCTTTCCCGTGGAAGGGTTTTTCTACCTTTGCGCCCTCGAATTCCTCCCGATTGCGGTACTCATCCGCGCCTGGCAATGGTAAATTCTCATGGGCAGTAAGGTCAAGACCATCCTGATTTCGCAACCCAAGCCTGCGACTGAAAAGTCGCCCTATTTTGACTTGGCAGCGAAGCACAAATTGAAAATTGACTTTCGAAGCTTCATCCATGTGGAGGGAGTAGATGGTCAAACCTTTAGGCAAGACAGGATTGATCTTGCGGTGCACAACTGCATCATCTTCACCTCGAGGAATGCTGTGGACCACTACTTCCGCATGGCTGGCGAACTGCGTTACGATGTGCCCGACAGCACCAAGTACTTCTGTATCAGTGAGTCAACGGCCCACTACCTGCAGAAGTACATCGTATACCGCAAGCGGAAGATTTTTCACGGCCAGTTGAGGTTTGCGGAGCTGATGGATGCCATCAAAAAGCACAAAAAAGAGAAGTTCTTGCTTCCCTGCGCGGACATCTTGAAGCCCAGCATTCCGAAGGCCTTGGACGAGGCCGGCATCGACTTCACGAAGGCTGTGATGTACAAGACGGTCTGCAGTGATTTGTCGGACCTTTCAGACGTCAAATACGACATACTGGTGTTCTTTTCCCCCAGTGGAATTGAGAGCCTGTACAAGAACTTTCCGGATTTCGAACAGGGAGAGACGCGCATCGCCGTCTTCGGCCCCACCACACGCAAAGCCGCTGAGCAACGTGGCTTACGCATTGATGTAGGTGCGCCGAACCCCAAAGCGCCTTCAATGAGCATGGCGATCGAAAACCACATTCTAGGCAAGGACTGAGCGCAGAGGACTCCATTGCGCAAGGTCCGGATTTCGGACAAGGGCGGGACCGCAGCTTGAAGCGCCGGGTCGTCATGGACCGGGTGTTTTCGGAAGGACAAACCGCTAAGGGCTTTCCCATTATCGCACGCTTCGCATTGACGCCACCGGACGGGCCAGCCCCCAGTCGTGTGGCCTTCACAGTGAGCAAACGCCGATTCAAACGCGCCGTCGACAGAAATAAAATCAAGCGCCTCATGCGGGAAGCATGGCGCCAGCATCGGGCCGCCTTTGAAGCCGATATTCCCGCGGGCCACCAATGCGCTGTGGTGCTCATCTTTGTAGGGAAGGACCTTCCCACGTTGAGCAATATGGAGCGCGGCATGGTCAAATTGTTGAACCGCATGGCACAAGCTGGCGCAGCTACAGAACAAGGATGAAGACGAAGGGATTCCGCCGTTGGGCGATGACGTTGGTGATAGCAGCTGTGACCGCGTTTGTGGGTTTGCAGGCCGCGCGCTTGCCGGGCACCTATTTCGAGGTCACCAAACACCTCGAAATCTTGACTTCGGTATTCAAGGGGGTGCATGAATTTTATGTGGAAGAGCCGGAACCTGGGACGCTGATGAGTGTGGCGATTGATGCCATGTTGGACGAGTTGGATCCTTACACGGTGTACTATCCAGAGTCCCGCATTGAGGACCTGCGTTTCATGAACACCGGTGAGTACGGGGGCATTGGCGCCTTGGTGCAGCCCATAGATGGCCGCACCACTATTGTGGAGGTGTATGAGGGTTATCCGGCTCAAGAAGCTGGTCTTCAACCTGGAGATGTCGTTTTGGCCATCGATGGACAGTCATTGAATGATGGCTTGGAGGGCGAAGAAGTGGGCGACCTGCTCAAAGGGGAGTCGGGAAGCGAAGTGTCTGTGCGGGTCGAACGCCCCTATGGCGGCGGTACAATGGATGTCAAGGTGCAGCGCGCCAAGGTGCGGGTCAAAGCGGTCCCATACTCAGGCATGCTCGATGACACTACGGGCTACATCTACCTCTCCAAGTTTACCCGCGGGTCAGCCGGTGAAGTCCGAAAGGCCCTCATGTCCTTGCGCGACTCGGCGGGCATGAAGCAGCTGGTATTGGACCTGCGCGGCAATGGCGGAGGATTGCTCAAGGAGAGCGTGAGCATTGTCAACCTCTTTGTGCCCAAGGGGACGGAGATTGTATCGACCCGAGGCAAAAGCGAAAACTGGAACAAGTCTTACAAGGCCTTGGGAAAGCCCACGGCTGAGGATCTGCCTTTGGTGGTGCTCATCGATGGCCAATCGGCCAGTGCATCGGAAATCGTGAGCGGGACTTTGCAGGACCTCGACCGCGCGGTCATCGTGGGGATGGAAAGCTTTGGAAAGGGGCTCGTGCAACAGACCAAGGACATGGCGTTCAACACCCGTTTGAAGGTGACGGTGGCCAAGTATTACACAGCCAGTGGCCGCTGTATCCAGCGTTTGGATTACGGAGGTGAGCGCGATGCCAAAGGCAAGGCCAAGGCGGTCTCCGACACGTTGTTGCGCACATTTGAGACCAAGGGTGGTCGGCCTGTCATTGAAGGGCGGGGCATTCAGCCGGACATCGAAGTGGAGACGCCTTTTATGTCCACGGTGCTGCAGCGGTTACTCGAAGAGTACGAAGTGTTCCATTATGCGACGAAGGTGGCGGCAGGATTGGACAGCACGGACGTTCCCGACCCAGTATCCTATGTGATGTCGTCAGAAGACTGGGGCAGTTTCCTGACTTACTTGAAGGCCGAAGAGTTTGCCTACAACACCGAAAGCATGGAGGTGCTTGAGGAGCTGCGCAACGTGGTCGAGTTGGAGCAATATGATGCTGTGGCCAAGACGCCCATCGACAATTTGAGGGCGGCTTTGGAGCCCAACCTAGAACGCGATTTGGACTTGTTCGAGACAGAAATCCGGCAGACCCTCGAAGAGGAGGTGGTCCTGCGGTTTCATTACGCGGCAGGCATGGTGGAGCGCAGCCTCACCATGGACCCGACAGTGGACCGGGCATTGGCGGTGTTTGGAGAAGAGATGTCCGCAGTGATTGGCTGGGGCAAGAACGACAGCGAATCGACAGCGCCATCCCGCGAATGAAAAAGTCGAGCTTCCCGGTCATCCCCTGGGTATGGGCTTGGAGGTGTTTGGCGCTGGCGTTCCCCTGGTCCAATGCTTTCATGAGCATTGCGGCCATTTTTTTGGGCCTAACGTCATTGAGCCAGTGGAAACGTGAGGAAAACAACAGCCCGGATCACCGGGCATTGGGCCACGGTGGCTGGGCCCTGATGTTGCTGGTGTGTTTGTCGCTCGTATCGGTGATTTGGGGGGGCAACGGCACCGAAACCTTGCACGATGTGAGGGTCAAGCTGCCCCTGGCCGTGGGCGGTGGTGTCATGCTCGTTATGGCGAAGCAGGCCGTGAGGCTGAGTCTCCATGAGGTTCAATCCGTTTTGCGGTGGGCTGTTCTTTCGGCGGCCTTGGCGACAGCGTCACTGGTCCTGTTGGATGTATTGGATGGGCTGCCCAATGGCGGCCGGTCGTCGTCCCGATTCATCTCCCACATTCGTTTTGGGCTGTGGTGGGCACTGCTGTTGCCATGGGTGGCGCATTATCTGGGCGGAAAGTGGAATGCGGCCTGTCTGATTGGAGCCGCCATCACCTGGACCTGGACCCAAAGCCTGACAGGCCTCGCTATGGGGGTGTTGCTTTCGCCTTGGTGGTTGCCAGCCACGAGGATGCGTTTAAAGGGCCATTCCGATGCGATCCTGTCGTGGCCCTCTGCGGGCGCGCTGTATCGCCGAACGCTGTGGATGTTGTCCGTACCGCTGTTGGCTTCTGTGATCTTGTTTTGGTCGCTGCCTACGGCGCTCCCGGATGAGACATCGTTGCCTGATCGGTCCATAGGTGGAGAGCGCTACATGCACAAGTTGGACCGCAGCGTCACCGAAAACGGAAACCATGTGTGGACCTGTGTGGCATGGGGGGAATTGCGCCAATCTTGGCGCCAACGCAGCACTGTGCCCGTGGAGCGCATCGAGGGGGCATTGCTGCGGTTCCTGACTTCTAAGGCACTCACCAAGGACGCAGAGGGCATCGCGGCACTCTCCGATGACGAGGTTCATGCCATTGGAAGCGGAGTGACCTCTGTGGTCGAATTAAATGGAGGCCCTTGGGCCAAACGCTGGAGCCGGTTCAAGTTTAATTGGGGTCAATGGTGGGATGGCCGCCGCTCGCCCAATGCCAGCATCTTGGCCCGCGGCGTCTATGCACACATGGCAGTTGAGGCCTGGAAAGGGCTTCCTTGGCACCAAAAGGTGTTGGGTGCTGGTTCTGGCAGTGTCCGGCAAGAAATGGGCTTTGCCTTTGACCGGTTATACCCAAAATGGCCCAAGGAGGGCCGGAAACGGCCCCACAACCAGTACCTCACCCTGGTGTTGTCCTTGGGTGTGTTGGGCCTTGGTTTGTTGTTGTGGGCTTTTTGGTCGGCATGGACATACCCTCAAGCCCGGCCTGGCGTGCTCCTCCTGGCCATCAGTTGTCTGACAGAGGACACGCTCGAAACCCAAGCAGGCGTGACGTTGGCCTTCATGGCGTTAGCGTTTGGCGTCCTGATCGCTACGCGTTTGGAAGAGCAGTAGATGTGGCGGCCTCGACGACCGCCTCAACCGCGATGTCCAAGTGACCTTGGGCGTCCACTTCGGCAGTTTCCAATACCGTGACATGCGGTCCAATGGGGGCCCAACGCGCCGCCCACTCTGGGGCGCGTGTGCCGTAGAGCCCAATTCCGGGCGTTCCCAAGGCCGTCGCCGTATGGAGCGGACCAGTGCTGGAGGCGACAACAGCGCGGGCCCTCGATTGGAGGGCCAACAATTGCTGGAGGTTGAAGCGGCCAAACAAGTCGTGGATATGCGGTCCTGCTGGCAGATATGGCGCGAAGTCTTCCCCTTCTTGGGCGGTTCCAGTAAAACCTACGGTACACCCTTTTTTAGTGAGTTGAACGGCCAGCTCCGCAAACCGTTGCGGAGCCCAATTGCCTGCGCTGCCGTGGGAGCCGGGGTGCAGCAAAATGGGCGCGTCTGCCATGGTGTCAAGTAAGGTTTTTGCTGCCTCCTCTGGAGCTGGCGCGCCCAGGTAGACCGCGTTCCGGTGCATTCCGGAAGGCGCTATACCCAGGGGCATCAGCAGGCGCAAACCATGCCATGCCTCGTGGCCTCCCGAGTCCTTCCGGCCATCCCAGTTGCGGTGGGTGAGCTTGGTCAACGTGTGCCAGCGCCGCCCGGTGCCGATGCGCACAGGGACAGCGGCCTTGGCACTCGCCTCAACGACAGCAGCATCGGGAAAGGCAAACACCACAGCATCGGGTTGCCAGGATTTCATGGCGGCGGCACCAGCGCCCTTTGGGTCTTGCGCCATGGCCTCAGTCCAACAGATCACGTCGTCTACATGCAGCGCTGCGCGCGCGACATCGGCTGCATACGGACGGACGAGGAGGCCCACTTGGGCTTGTGGGAACTGGGCCTTCAAGGCGGCCAACATGGGCAAGGTGAGGACCAAGTCTCCGAGCGCATCAGTCCGTGCCACGAGGATGCGGTTTGGCTCGGGAATGCCGCCGCGGTGCAGTTGCCGCAGCCGGGCGTGTTTCCGCCAAGTGGCCCAAGCGCTCAGTCGGGCGATGGTCCATCCGGTGGCGCCATCGAGGAATCCACGCTTGACCACAAAGGACTTGACCCATTGTGCACAGACCTTGACCAGCACCACGGGCAATGCGGTGGAATGTCCGCGCTCAAAACGGTCTTGTGCCCAAACTTGACCGAAATTCTCGATTTGAGAGAGGTGGTCGGCGCGGTAGGGGTAGCTGTGGTGTTCTACAACGCCGCACAGCCGCGAAATGCGGACGGCACCGTCAAAGACCGGCACCTCGTGAATGGCGCCTTCCCATCGGGCGGTACCCCTTGGCCACAAACGCACTTTTCTGTCGGGAAACCATCCACTGTGTCGCACCCAACTCCCGCAATAGCGGGTCAGCCGGTTGATTTCACCTACCCTCCAGGCGCCCTGGGCATCGCGGGTGCCCTGTTGGATATGAGCGGTGATGGCTTCAGCGCACGCCTTGTCGGGTGCCTCGTCCGCGTCCAGGCTGAGGATCCATTCCCCTCGGGCAGCGGCATTGGCCTTGTTTTTAGTGGTGGACCATCCTTCCCAAGGGCAATTGACCACCACCGCCCCTGCCGCCTCTGCGACGGCAACAGTGCCGTCCGTGCTGCCTGAATCGAACACCACGATTTCATCTGCCCATCCGCGAACGGCGTCGAGGAGCCTGGGAAGGTTGTCCACCTCATTGCGCGTAATCACCACCACACTGAGTTGCAGGGGGGCAGTGGAGGGTTGACGGGGCGGTATGGACGTGTCTGGCTTCACGAAAAAGGAAGGACAAAGGTCGAATTGGTGAGCACTTGTGGTCAGCTGTTGAAAAGAATGCCGCGACCCGCGGCGGGGCGAAGGTAGTTTTGAGGTGCCATGCATGTACTCATACTTGGATCTGGTGGAAGGGAGCATGCCATCGGGTTGAAAATCTCGGGCAGCTCATTGTTGGATGCCACCTTTTTTGGCCCCGGCAATGCTGGAACGGAAGAATTGGGCACCAACGTGCCCTTGGACCCCATGGACTTTCCTGCCATCGTTGAATTCGTCAAAACTGAACGAATCGACATGGTCGTTGTCGGTCCAGAAGCACCGTTGGTAGCGGGAATTGCGGATCATTTTGCAAATGACAAGAGCGTCGCCCATGTGTCGGTAATCGGCCCCAAGAAGGCGGGCGCTGCACTGGAAGGCAGCAAGAAGTTTTCCAAGGAGTTCATGCACCGCCACCGTATTCCAACCGCCAAATACGGTGCGTTCGGAAAGGGTGAGGTGCGCGAAGCGTTGGCGTTTCTCAAGAAGATGAAGCCGCCCTATGTCGTCAAGGCGAGCGGACTGGCGGCCGGCAAGGGGGTGATTGTGACCGAGCAGCTGAGTGAAGCTGAATCCGCAGTGCGTTCCATGATCCGCGGAGAGGCTTTTGGCGCAGCTGGGCGGGAGGTCGTCATTGAGGAATTTCTCAAAGGTGTCGAGGTGTCCATGTTTGCCGTGACCGACGGTCATGCTTGGCGGCTGCTTTCACCGGCCATGGATTACAAGCGCATCGGAGACGGCAATACCGGGCCCAACACGGGGGGTATGGGCGCGATCAGTCCTGTCCCTCACGTGACACCGGAATTCATGGAGAAGGTCAAGAACCAGGTGGTGATTCCCACCATTCGCGGCCTTCAACGCGACGGTATTCCTTACAACGGCTTTCTGTTCTTCGGGTTGATGAAGGTGCAGGGAGACCCCTACGTCATCGAGTACAATTGCCGATTGGGCGATCCCGAAACGCAAATTGTGCTGCCTCTGCTGGAGACGGACTTGCTGCACTTGATGGACGGCTTGGCCAGTGGGCTCCTCTCGGAAATCGATGTGACCTTGTCACCCAAGGCTGCCACGGCAGTGATCCTCGCGAGCAAAGGGTATCCGGGCGACTACCAAAAGGGCGAGCCGATAACACTGGACAACGCTTTCAAGCTGGCTCCTGGCCAACAGCTTGTGCATGCAGGGACCACCAAAAAAGACGGCCAGATTGTCACAGCAGGCGGCCGTGTAATGGCTTGCGTAGCAATGGGTGCGGATGTAAAACAGGCCGCCGAGAAGGCGTATGCACTCGCAGATGCGGTGCAGTTTGAAGGCAAGACACACCGATCCGACATCGGAACGGTGGCGTGAGCGCTGCGTATGCGACTCAGATGATGCCGCCGTTCTGGCGGGCTTCAGCAGTAAATTTCCCCTGCCGGCGCAGCCAGAAGGCGAGGCCGCCCAAAATCAAAACGATGACGGCGAGATTGAAAGGACTGCTGATGGGGACCAACACGGTCTCGAAAGTCCATTCGATGAACTTGGCCACGGGGGTAATGAGCTCCTGGAGGTTCATGGGTGCGATTTGCTTCCGCGAAAATAGGCACCTTTCGGCATGCTGAGCATTCTGAATTCGAATCAGCCGGTCGCTTGGGCCTTTGTTCCCCTTTCCGGTTTGGCGCTGTTCCTAGGAATGTGCGGTTTGAACCTGGTGGAGGTGCATTCATGGCCCGCTTTATTGGCCATTTGCATTTCCGCGTGGTTGCTGCATCAGATGCACTTAGAATCCGGCATGCGCACCAGGCCGGGCAGCATTCCGGGTTGGGTCTGGGTGCTGGTCGCGACACCGGCCTTGGGCATGATGGCCGATGCGACTTGGTGGGTATTCCCATGCTTCTTTCAGGGTTTGCGTCAGGTATTGTCGTTGCGAGAGGGCGAGCGGAGGCCGGTGACGTTCATGTTCATTGCGATGTGGTGGTGTGCAGGCGTGATACTCGAAGCTTCTGCTTGGCCGTTGTTACCGGCCTTCATGGTGGCCATGTTGATGATGCGCCGTCCGGGAGAAGAGGAGATCCTGGCCTTGCTGCTGGGGTTGGCGGCGCCTTGGTTGTTGACGGGTGCTGTCGTGTGGCTGACAGAGGGGGGATTGCGGCCATTTTGGGCGTGGCGCCCTGAGCTCGCCCCTGAGGTGTTCATGATGACCTTGTGGTTGGCCGTACCCATGGTCGTTGGTTGGGTGACGAGACAACGGTCGCTTCGGACCGCGACCGCGCAACAGCGGTTTTCACGTCAGTTGACGCAATGGGCGGGCCTATTGGGTGTGCTGTTTCTCCTGCTTTTGGAAGCGTGGAATTGGTCAACGGTGGAGACCCACATTGCGGGGGGCGCCGTGCTGCCGGGCGCTTTGGCCTTTTTGGCCGCTTGGAGTTGGCCTTGGCTCATGCCCCCTGGAAAGCGTTGGACAAAGGTGGCAGTGTATGTTTTTGCGTTGATGTCGGCGGGGATCGTTTTTCTGCGCTCCTGGCTCGGGGTGTAACCCTCTTCGGTTTCGGGCCGTAAGGGCCTGTATGAAGTCCGCATTTCTTTCTTTGATGATGTTCCCGGCCATCGCCCTGATGGCCCAGCCCTCCAACAGCAATTCCGCTGGCGACCCCATTGCTACTGTGCAATCTGGCTCCTGGTCGGAAGCCACCACCTGGGACTGTGGCTGTGTGCCGTCACCTGCCAATGACGTCACAGTCTTGGCGAGCCATACGGTGACACTGAACGCTGGAGACACGGCGCGTGCCGAGAGCCTCTCCATGGCAGTGGGTTCCGCCTTGATGTTGCCAGCAGAGGCACGGGTCGAGGTGGCCGCTTCGCTGGCTTCTCTGGGAGAGATCGATGGCCATGGAATTGTAGCTTTTGTTGGTGGCGGCAGTCAAACGTGCGGCCCGGCCAAGCTCGGACATCTCGCATGCGGTTCAGGTGAAGTGACTTTCGCCGACACCGTGACGGTCACCCGCCAGCTCGATTTGGAAGACGCCAACCTCGAAACTGCGGGCATGCTGGTCCTTCAAGGCAAATCCGGCATCACCACAGACGCAGGCACCATCACCGGCCAAGTTCACCGCCGCTACACGTGGGAAAAAACAAACAGCTTTAATTACTTGGCAGGTTCTGGACTGTCCGGCACCCTTGCGGCTGATTTCCTCAACTTGCCCGGCGCGGTATACGTCAAAGGGTGGTTGGAACCTTCGACAGCTTATATCGACATGCTGCCCATGGAAGAGATGGGGGTAGGCCAAGGTCATACCTGCTATCTCGCGAGCGGAAACTATGAGTACGATATTGTCGGAGGCCCAATTATGGATACGGTGGTATCCGTGACGGCAGAATCCGAAAACACAACTTGGAAAGGGTGGAATCTGCTCTCAAACCCACTCACGGCATTTGTCGATTTGAATCACACCACACTTGGAGGAGGAGAGATGGGCGCTACCTACCAATGGGTGGATAGCCTGCTCACTTATGTTGCTCATGTCGGTGGTGTGGGACAATTTGGAATGTCCGGAGTTGTGGAGCCAGGCACTGCTTTTTGGACAGTAGTGGATAGTTCTGGAGATTGGTCTGTGCCCAAGGAGTCCATAGTGGGCCGGGAGGCATATGACAATCAGGGAGCCACGGCTTTAAATTCAACCTTGGTGCTCCAAGTGGATTGTGAAGACAGGGTGGAGCAATGTGTGGTGGATTTTGGCACTGGTTCCGCTGAATACTACCCATCAGAGGACGCCAAATTTGACAATACGTTCAGAGGCCGCAACAACTTGGACGTGTTTTCAAAGAGTCCAAATGGGACGTCTTTGATGATCAACAAAACAGACGTTTCTACCCAAATCATTCCCATTTGGGTGAAGGCCTTCAATGGAGAGACTGTTGTAATTCATCCTGCAACGGTGCCTGAAGGAGTTTGCCTGAAGTTGGAGGATGTGGTGACAGGTTGGATAGGAAATATTGAAGCGGGCGAATCATATTCTTTTGAAGCTACTGCAAGCCTTGACATGCACCGTTTCAATTTAATCGTTGGTGGTTCGCTTGAAGCCACCGCTTTGGAGGCCTCTTGCGCCAGTTCCCTTGATGGAAGTATCGCTGCAATTGGGCCAGGCGAGGGGAGCACATTTGTCCTACTCGACGAAATGGGGAACAATGCAGGCAGCTTTATGGCCGATTCTTTGGGCGGCTTGTACTCAGAACTGGGTGTCGGTTTGTATACCTTGATTGCCAGTTCAGACGGTTGCGCTGACATCAGTAAAACGGTGGCAGTAACGGCGGGTGAATCGGGCATTGCCTCATTTGACATCCAGGCGATGCCGGACCACATCGGTTGTTATGACGACCATGGTGGGGTGAGTTTGGACATCGACGGGGGCCTTGCGCCCTACACAGTAGCCTGGTCGCATGGTGCGGTGGGCGATGTGATTGAAGTTGAGGCTGCGGGTGTCTTGGAGGCGGTGATCACCGATGCTGCCGGTTGTTCGGACAGCACTTCGGTAGAGGTCTTGTCTGCACCGCAGGTCGAGGCCGGCATCGCGCTGGAAGCGGCCGTGGTGACCTTGGTCGATGGAGAAGCTGAGGTGTACTTCGAAAACGCCAGCTCCGGCGCTACGGCGTACCAATGGAATTTTGGCGACGGCAATGCCAGTGCCGCCGAGAATCCCATACACGCCTATTCCGCAGCTGGCGCCTACACCGTGGGATTGAACGCTTGGAACGATTACTGCTCCGACACCTACCAAATGGTGGTCACTGTGGAGACGGTAAGCTCCGTTGGCGACTTGGCCGAAGGTGTGGAAGCCGCCATCGAGCGCACTTCGATGGGATGGCAAGTGCGCCATCCCCAAGAGGCTTTCAGCGTCGAAGTGTTCGATTTGACGGGACGCATGGTGTATATGGCCAATGGCATGCCCGGCAGCCCGGTAGTGTTGGATCCAGCGGTGATGCCCACAGTGGCGCTCGTCCTCTGGAAAGGCACCCAGTCCGGTCGTCAGCATACCTGGAGGCTCGCCCGATAAATCGGGGTTCGGATTACGGAGGGAATGCCCGAACTTCGCCAGCGTGAAAGTCGGCGTCATTACCTTCCCTGGGTCCAATTGTGACCACGATATGGAACATGCCCTTGGCACGGAACTCGGTTTCCCTGTCGAGCGGCTCTGGCACAAAGACCGCGACCTGAAAGGGGTCGATCTGGTGGTCTTGCCCGGTGGCTTCAGCTACGGAGATTACCTCCGCAGTGGAGCCATCGCGCGTTTCTCCCCCATTATGGAGGAAGTGGTGGCCCATGCCAAGCGGGGTGGCCGCGTGCTCGGTGTGTGCAACGGATTTCAGATCCTCTGCGAGGCAGGTCTGTTGCCCGGCGCTTTGCGGCACAATGACAACCGCAAATTCATCTGTCGGAATGTCTTGCTCCGTCCGGAGTCGTTGATGGCCCCCATGACGGCAAGCCTTCCCGACGGACGGCCTCTGTGCATCCCCATTGCCCACGGCGAGGGGAACTACACCATCGATGACGCCGGGTTGGATGCCCTTGAGGATGGCGATCAAATCCTGTTCCGCTATTGCGGCCCAGAAGGAGAAATCGGCGACGAGTTCAACCCCAACGGTTCGGTGGACCACATCGCAGGCGTGTGCAACGCCGCAGGAAACGTCTTCGGCATGATGCCTCACCCAGAGCGCGCGTGCAGTGAGGACCTGGGCAACACGGACGGCCGTGCCATGCTGGAAGCTTTGGCTGCTGCCGTCGAAACGGCTTAAGGCCATTCCCGAGTGTCAGCCGGCCCGCTGGTGATGGTGTGCGCGGAACATGGAAGGGTTAAGTTTGTTGCATAGTCCCCGGCAACGACCCGGTTACGCCATGTCTGATACTTCATCTCCCTTCAAGCCAGGACCCCACCTCGGTCGCATTCAGGAACCCAAAGACCTGCGTGATCAGTTTGGAGTAGAAGACCTCCCCAAGGTGTGTGAAGAGCTGCGTCAGTTCATTGTCGACGTGGTCAGTGAGAAAGGAGGACACTTCGGGGCGAGCCTCGGTGTGGTGGAGCTGACAGTGGCCTTGCACTACGTGTTCAACACCCCAGAAGACCAGATCGTGTGGGACGTCGGTCACCAAGCCTATGGCCACAAAATCCTGACGGGCCGCCGCGAGCAATTTCACACGAACCGAGTGCACAATGGGTTGAGTGGTTTTCCCAAGCGCAGCGAGAGCGAATTTGACACCTTCGGCGTCGGCCACAGCTCGACCAGCATCAGTGCGGCCCTCGGCATGTCCGTGGCCAACAAGCTCAAAGGAGACAAGCGACAGCACATCGCGGTCATCGGAGATGGCGCCATGACGGCGGGCCTCGCCTTTGAAGGGCTCAACCATGGCGGTTGGCAGGACAACGACATGATCGTCGTGCTCAACGACAACTGCATGTCCATCGACCCCAATGTGGGGGCTTTGAAGGATTACCTGACCGACATCACCACATCGCACACCTACAACCGTGTGAAGGATGAAGTGTGGCAGTTGCTGGGCAAGGTTTCCAAATTTGGCCCTGACGCACAAACCATTGCTTCCAAGGTGAGCGACATGGTCAAGGGGTCCCTGTTGCAGCAGTCCAACATGTTCGAGTCCTTGAACTTCCGCTACTTCGGCCCCATTGATGGCCACGATGTGGAGCAAGTGGAGCATGTGTTGCGCGACCTGAAGGACATCCCCGGCCCGAAATTGTTGCACCTCTTGACCACGAAGGGCAAGGGCTACGCTCCAGCAGAAGCAGGAAGCCCCACCAAGTGGCACGCCCCAGGCCTCTTCAACAAAGAGACAGGCGAGATCATCAAGGTGGTGCCCAAGTCACCGGAGCCACCGAAATACCAAGACGTGTTCGGCCATACCATCATAGAGCTGGCCGAGAAAGACGAGCGCATCGTGGGTGTGACCCCGGCCATGCCGACCGGTTGCTCCTTGAAGTTCATGATGGAGTCCATGCCGGACCGCGCTTTTGACGTCGGCATCGCCGAGCAGCACGCCGTCACGTTCTCAGCGGGCATGGCCACGCAAGGACTCGTGCCCTTCTGCAATATCTACAGCTCATTCATGCAGCGCGCCTATGACCAGGTGCTCCACGACGTGGCCTTGCAGAACCTGCAAGTGGTGTTTTGCTTGGACCGCGGCGGCGTAGCAGGCGCGGATGGCCCGACGCACCATGGTGTGTTTGACCTCGCATACATGCGGTGCATCCCCAACATGGTTGTCTCAGCGCCCATGAATGAGGAGGAGTTGCGCAACCTCATGTACACGGCGACGGCCGACAACCACGGCCCGTTCAGCATCCGATACCCGAGGGGCAAAGGGGTCATGACCGAATGGAAGACACCACTCCGTAAAATCAAGGTCGGCACTGGACGCAGGGTCCGTGTGGGTGAGGATATTGCCATCCTCGGCATCGGTCACCTCGGAAACCACGCCCTCCAGGCGGCCGAACAGCTTGAGCACGAAGGCATCTCCGCCGCCATGTATGACATGCGGTTTGTGAAGCCCCTCGACGAGACGCTGCTCCACGAAGTGTTTGGCAAATTTGACAAGGTGATCACCGTCGAAGACGGCTGCATCCAAGGTGGCATGGGAAGTGCCGTGTTGGAGTTTGCCGCAGACCAGGGCTACTCCGCCCGCGTGGTGCGTCTCGGAGTTCCCGACCGTTGGATTGAGCACGGCACACAGTCAGAGCTCTACACCGAGTGCGGATACAACGTGGAGGATATCGCCGCTGCAGCCCGCAAGATGGTGGGTACAGCCCATCAAGGCGCACAGAAAGCCGGCTGAGCCTGAAAGGGCTTCATTGGCGTGGTCTTGCGACCTTCGCAACATGGAAGAAGCCATTCGCAACCGCGTAGAAGAAAGTGGATTGGTCCAACTGGACCTTTCGGCTCTGCTCGCCGAGCGGACATTGCGTGACATCGACTTGGCCCCGCAATTGTGGCAAGGGCTGGCCATCCGTGAAAAGGAGTTCCGCGCCTGGCTCAAGGACCTCGACCGCGCCCCGTTTGAAGGCGCAGATGTCGCTGTGCATTGCAGCGCCGAGGCCATCGTTCCCGAGTGGGCCTGGATGCTCGTGGCTGCAGCATTGCACGGACATGCTCAGAGCGTGCACGTCTGTGCGCCTTCATCGCTCAAGGCTGCTGTCCTGGCCCGCATTCCCGATGAGCTTGACCTCGAGGCTTTTCGCGGCCAGCGGGTGGTGGTCAAAGGCTGTGGTTTGGATGCCGGAGCAGGCCCTGCCGTGCGCCTTGTGGAGCGCCTTCAGCCCGTGGTCAAAGCCTTGATGTTTGGTGAACCTTGCAGTACCGTTCCCGTGTACAAGTCGCGCTCATGAAGGGGGCTTGAGGCCACCTTCGGCCCGACAAACCGCGGTATTTTGCAGGTCCCATGCTGACCGCTGAATCCGACAAGAAGCTCTTCCTCATTGATGCCTACGCCTTGATTTTCCGGGCGTACTACGCCTTCATCCGCAATCCCCGCATCAACAGCAAAGGCGCCAACACGAGCGCCGTTTTTGGCTTCACCACGGCCATGCTCGACATCCTGAAGAACGAGAAGCCGACGCACCTCGCGATCGTCTTTGATCCTCCAGGCCCCACGTTTCGTCACGAGACCTTCCCGGAGTACAAGGCCAACCGCGACGAGACACCGGAAGACATCCGGGCCAGCGTGCCCCACATCTACGCCTTGGCGGAGGCCATGCGCATCCCGACGGTTACAGAACCTGGTTTCGAGGCAGACGACATGATTGGCTACCTCGCCAAGCTCGCCGAGAAAGAGGGTTTTGACGTGTACATGATGACCCCGGATAAGGACTACGCACAGCTCGTTTCAGAGAAGGTGCGCATGTACCGTCCCGGTCGCCAAGGCAATCCTCCACAAGTCTGGGGGCCGGAAGAAGTTTGCGAGCGCTTCGGCATCTCCCATCCCGACCAGGTGATCGACCTGCTGGGGTTGATGGGGGACTCCGCCGATAACATCCCCGGTGTGCCGGGCATTGGTCCGAAGACGGCGGCCAAGTTGCTGATGAAGTATGGCAACATGGAGACCCTGCTGGACTCTACAGCCGACCTCAAGGGAAAGCAGAAGGAGAACCTCGAAAATTTCCGGGAGCAGGCCTTGTTGTCCAAGCATTTGGCGACCATCGTGACCGACATACCCTACACACCGCATTTCGACGACATGGTGGTAGAAACACCGGACGCCGAGAAGCTGGCTCCACTGTTGGAAGAACTGGAATTCAGGACGCTGTCCCGCCGGATGCTCGGCAGCAGTGCGCCCGCTTCAGGTGACAATGCCGGCGGTCAGGTTACCAGCAAGCCGCAGGCAGAGGATGGCGGCGGTCAAATGGGCCTCTTCGGCGGAGACGCCGGTGCGACAGGAGACGGGCAGGGAGCCGCCCCGCTGCAGCAGTTCGACGCAGCAAACACAGACTATCGATTGGCCGACACGCCCCAGGCGAGGGCGGAGTTGCTGGCAGAATTGAAGGCCGCTCCACGCTTTGCCTTTGACACCGAAACGACAGGCCTCGACGCCCGCACCGCCCGCCTCGTGGGCATGAGTTTTTCGACCAAGCCTACCACAGGCTGGTACGTCCCTGTTGCCCTTGGGAATGCAGAAAGTCCTCAAAAGGGTGACGCTGAGGTTGTGTCGCTGTTGGCTGAATTTCAGGACGTCCTTCAAGATGACCAGAAGGTATTGGTGGCCCAAAACTGGAAGTACGACCACAAGATCATGCTGGGTGTCGGGGTGGCTGTGGGATGCAAAGTGTTTGACACGATGCTCGCACACTACGTGCTGCAGCCCGACCTCAAACACGGGATGGACTACCTCGCGGAGGTGGAGTTGGGGTACAAGACCATTCCCATTACCGATTTGCTGGGCAAAAAGGGCAAGCACCAGAAAACCATGGCGGACATTCCGCCGGAGCAGGTGTGCAGCTATGCCTGTGAGGATGCGGACATCACCTTGCGATTGGCCGACTTGTTTGAGGCACGGTTGGGTGAAGACACCCCAGAGCGGCGCATTTTTGATGACATCGAGATGCCTTTGGTGCCCGTTCTCGCCGACATGGAGTTGGAGGGTGTTCGGCTCGACACAGATGCCTTGAATGCCATGGCTGAGGGGTTGCAGGAGGACCTGCGTCGGTTGACGGACTCCATTCAGGCGCATGCCGGTGTGCCGTTTTCCATCGACTCTCCACGACAGCTGGGGGAAGTCTTGTTTGACCATTTGGCCATTTCGGCCAAGGCCAAGAAGACCAAGACGGGCCAATACGCGACCGGTGAAGACATCCTCCAAAAGCTGGTGGATGCGCACCCCATCGTCTCAGAAGTGCTGGAGTATCGGCAGCTCAACAAGCTCTTGTCCACTTACGTGCGGCCTTTGCCCGAACTGGTGGACGGCGAGACGGGCAGGGTGCACACGCAATACATGCAGGCCGTGGCTGCGACGGGCCGGTTGAGCAGCACGCACCCCAACCTGCAAAACATCCCCATACGCACGGCAAGGGGCCGCGAGATCCGGAAGGCGTTTGTCCCCCGCGACGAAGACCATGTGCTGATGGCGGCAGACTACAGCCAAGTGGAGTTGAGGATTGTCGCGGCATTGAGCGGTGACCGCGGACTGTGTCAAGCCTTTCAGGACGGGGCCGACATCCACACTGCAACTGCGGCCAAGGTGTTTGGAGTGGCACCAGAAGAGGTGGACCGAGCCCAACGCAGCCAGGCCAAAGCGGTCAATTTTGGCATCCTGTATGGCCAGGGCGCATTTGGATTGGCCGAAACTTTGAAGATCCCGCGCCGGGAAGCCAAGGAAATCATCGGAGCGTATTTCACCGAGTTCGCCGACCTGAAAGCCTACCAGACCGAGGTGGTGGAGCGGGCCAAGGCGTCGGGCTATGTGGAGACGCTGTTGGGCCGCAAGCGTTGGCTGCCCGACATCAATTCGGCCAACGCAGTGGTGCGGGGTTTTGCTGAGCGAAACGCCATCAACGCCCCGATTCAAGGTTCGGCTGCGGACATCATCAAGGTGGCCATGGTCCGGATTCAGCGGGCTTTGAAGCGGGAGTCGCTCCAAGCCCGCATGATCCTGCAGGTGCACGATGAACTGGTGTTCGACGTGCCCAAATCTGAGGTGGACGCCCTCAAAAAACTGGTGCGTGAACACATGGAAAACGCGGTGGAACTGTCTGTCCCGCTCGACGTTGATGTTCAGACCGGGGTGCATTGGCTGGAGGCACACTGACGCTCAAAACACAGAAGCACAGGGGTCATCGGCGGATTCCCACGTACATATTTCCGGCGTGCCGACAGCATTCACCTTCTGAGGAGGATAACTTTCCTAAGACCCAATGGGCAAGGCCCGGTGACGGATTCAACTTGCCATCACAACCCTCTTGGATTTTCCATGAAACTCAAACACGACCGATTCACGCTTTCCTTGCGCTTGGCGACATGGATGGCGCTTCCCATGATGTTCTTCTTCGTCGGCTGCGGCGAAACGCCCGAGGCTCCTGCCGCGTCTTCTAATACGGAGACCGCAATGGACGAGGAGGGCATGATGCCCGCCCGCAGGCAGAAGGCATTCAAGAAAATTTTCCATGCGGTGCCATCACCCATTGAGACGGCGTTGCTGCTGGAGCGCAGTGGCATTCGTTTCGATGCTGGCGCCTTGCACAGCTTGGACAATGCTTCGGGCTACGCGACGACAGATTTGCAGTCGGTCAACCTCGGCATCTACGCCGGTGACCTGAGCTACTCCGTCATCTTCAACCAGAATCAGCAATCTGTGGACTACCTGAACACCTGCCGCCGCCTTTGCGACGGACTGGGCGTTGGGGACATCATCAGTGCAGATTTGATTGACCGTGCCAACAACAACCGTGACATCCGCGATTCCCTCGTGGACATCGTGACAGAAACCTTCTACGCCCTCAACGGTCGATTCCGCGAGAATGGCATGGAGGAAGTGAGCGGCCTGATGGCAGCAGGAGGTTGGATTGAAGGGGTCTACTTGGGCACCCGCAATTTGAACTCTTCCACGGATGATTTGAAGCTGCGCATTGCCGAACAAAAGATGACCCTTGAAAACCTGATGGGGCTCTTGAGAAGCTACACGCCAACGGCAGCATTGACCGACATGATGACGTCATTGCGCCCGGTAGAAGCAGCATTTGCAGGGGTCACCATCACCGAAAATGCCGCGGCTGCCACCGCAGCAGAAGACGGTACGGTGGTGATCAGTGGAGGGCCTGAAGTCAATTATGACGAGGCCACATTGACGGCGATTTCAGAATCTATTGCCGCAGTTCGTAACCAATACGCAAAGTGAACGTAACCAATAGCGCCATGACTGCGATTAAGAAATTCCCCCTCGCTGTTCTCGCCCTGGTGATGATGTTCACCGTGGCCGATGCAACAGCCCAATGCCGGACCTTCACGAAGAAGCGTTGCCTTCCTCAATTGGAGGACTATGTTCAAAATGACAACTACAACACCGCGGTATTGATTCCCGGTGACGAAGCTGAGCTCGAATTGACCTTCTTCGGAGACCGCGCTTACCGCCTGTTGGTGTGCGGACACCCCGTTCTTGGTGACCTGTCCTTTCAGGTGTTGGACAGCCGAGGCAATGGAATCTATGACAGTGCTGACAAGGAGTCGGACCACTTTGACTTCAGGGTGGCCAATACCCAGCAGATGACCATTCGCGTGCAGGTTCCGCAGACCGATGCGGTCATACAGCACGAAGGGTGTGTCAGCATCATGGTGGGATCCAAAGGTTAATCCCTACTCTACCACATTGGAGCGCCCGCTCGGTTTATGCCGCGCGGGCGTTTTCATTTCAGGGCGCCAGGTCCCCGAGGAACCCTTGAACGGCCTCATCGAAATCATCTGGCTGCTCTGCATGAAGCCAATGGCCGGCATCCAAGGCCCGCAGTTCCAATTCTGTAAAGTGCCGTTTCATGGCCTCCATTCCGCGGCCGACCACGTAGTCTGAGCGGTTGCCGTAGATCCCAAGGGTTGGCAAATCGATGTTGCCCAAAGGACGATGTGCTGTCATGTCCGCGAGGTGCCGCCGCAGGACTGAGAGGTTGAAACGCCAAGCGAAGCGCGTGGATTCGGGCCGATACAGGCCTTTCAGCAGAAACTGGCGGACGCCGGGGTCGCCGATGGATTGCGCCAATGCGGCATCGACGTCACCCCGCCGTTCAAACGTGGTGAGGTCCAGCGCGGCCATGGCATCGAACAGGGGCGTGTGATGGGGCGGATAGGCGATGGGCGCCATGTCCGCGATGATGAGGCTGCGGCAGCGGTCGGGGTGGCGGTCCGCGAAATACATGGCCGTCTTGCCGCCCATGCTGTGTCCCAGCAGGTCGGCTTGGGCGACGCCAAGGGCATCTAAGGTGTCCAAGAGGTCCACGACCATGTCTGGATAGGCGTGGCTCGGATGGTGGGGACTGCGGCCGTGGTTGCGCTGGTCGACGAGTACAACTGGCCGAGTTTGGGCCCAACGCATGCCCAGGGTCTGCCAATTGTCAGAAGACCCCAAGAGTCCGTGAAGGATGACCAAGGGAGGGGGGGATGACGCCTGATGCGGCGTTCCGAGGAGGCGGTGAAAGAGCTCCATATCAGGAGGGCCGAAGCTGTTCCTTGTACTGGCCCACTGCGTTTTGAAGGCCGATGTAGAGGGCATCGCTGATCAGGGCATGGCCGACGGACACTTCGTCCAGGGGCTGCACATGCTGGGCGAAATAAGCCAGGTTGTCGAGGTCTAAATCGTGCCCCGCATTGACCGCCAACCCGGCTTCTTTGGCCGCTTGCGCCGCCTTTACAAAAGGCATGACGGCCGCTTCTCGATTGGTGGCGTACTCCGCAGCATAGGGACCGGTATAGAGTTCGATGCGGTCCGCACCGACATCGGCGGCACCTTGGATGAGGTCGTGATCCGTGCCGATAAACAGGCTCGAGCGTATGCCGGCGGATCTGAACCGGGCGAGGACCTCTTCCAAGAGGGGGGCTTGGGCGCGGGTATTCCATCCCGCATTGGAGGTCAAGATGCCCGGGGGGTCCGGCACGAGGGTGACTTGCTCTGGCTGTACCTCCAGCACGAGATCTACGAAATCTGGTGAGGGATAGCCTTCGATGTTGAACTCCGTGGTCGTGACCTTGCGCAAGGCCCGCACGTCTGCGTAGGTGATGTGGCGCGCATCGGGCCGCGGGTGCACCGTGATGCCGTCCGCACCCCACCTCTGGATCTGCTCGGCAGCAGCGATGGGGCAGGGCCGCTCACCGCCACGTGCATTGCGTAGGGTGGCAATTTTGTTGACGTTGACGCTCAAGCGCGTTGGGAAAGTTTCCATGGACCTTCGGGGGTTGTGCGGCTGCAGACGGCTAATTTCGCAAAGTCCCCATTCATGGGAGCAACAAAGTCCATGCACGCAGGCAGTATCATCAACGACGAATTGATCGCACTCAATCCAGGAGACACCTTGGAGAAGGCGTTGCGCGCCATGGATGAGCTGAAAGTGGAACATCTTCCTGTGGCTGCAGAGGGCCGCTACCTCGGGCTGGTGGCCGAAGATCACTTGCTCGACAAGGAAGGAGAGGCGGTGTTCTTGACCAACGTTCAGCTCATGCCGGTGATGGTGGCCCCCGAGCAGCATTTCTTGGAAGTGGTGGACGTACTCTGTGAAGCGGACGTCAGTGTGGTTCCGGTGGTAGAGGATGGCATGCTGTTGGGCTGTACGGACCGCACCTATCTCTGGCGGGCCTTTCACCACAGCCTGACGCCTTACAACGAAGGCAGCATCCTCACTTTGGAGATGCCCTGGAAAGACTACAGCTTGGCGCAGGTGTCGCACCGCGTCGAATCCGAAGGCGTGAAAATTTTACAGGTATTGGTCAGCGATGGCCAACAACCAGAAAACGCGGAGGTGGCCCTTCGCCTTTCGACCCGCAACATTGAAGCACTGATCGACAGCTTGCGCAGGCACGGTTACGACGTGAGGGCCTTCTACAGGGCAGAGGAGTACGCAGAAGAAATGAAGCGCCGGATGGCCGCCTTCATGCGCTACATGAACATCTGAACCATGGACGGACAAGCGGACCCTATCGAATCGCTCTTGTTGCATGGCTCCGTCATCACGGACGCCGACGTTACGGCGTTCAGAGAAGTGCTGGAGGCCTTGCGGGCCTCGGAAGCCCAATTGTCTTTCACCGGGGCTTTCCACGCCGCGCTCTCTGAGAAGGGTTTGTCTGCCCCCGATGATGTCCTGAATGAAGTCGACCGGTTCGATACTGGGCTTTCAGGCATGGTCATCACCTTTGGCGGTGACGGTACGGTATTGGAAACCGCGGCTATGTTGGCCGGTCGGCCCATCCCGGTTTTGGGCATCAACACTGGTCGCCTCGGCTTCCTCTCTCACTTGCCCATGCCGCAGGCCACGGAGGCCCTCCCCGGCATCTTGTCAGGGGGCTACAAGGTGGAGCACCGGGCCATGTTGGAGGTGGATTTTCCAGAGGCCGAATTGGGGACCAACCTCAGGGCTTTGAATGAAATCACCGTTCACCGCCGCGATGTGGCGAGCATGATTCGGGTCTCGGTGTACCGCGATGGCACCTTCATCAACCGCTACTGGTCCGACGGGCTGATTGTATCCACTGCGACAGGTTCCACGGCTTATTCATTGAGCTGCGGAGGCCCCATCATCCATCCCGACAGCAATGCGATCGTGTTGAACCCCATCGCCCCGCATAACCTGTACGACAGGCCCGTGGTGATCCCCTTGGAGGGTACGTTGGAAATCCATGCCGAAGGGCGGGATGACCACCTCATGCTCACGATGGACACGCGGTCATACACGGTCGGCGCTCCGGCGCGTTTTAAGGTGCGGCCAGCTGAGCGCCCATTTATGCTGGTCCAGCTTCCCGGAGTGGATTTTATCGAGACGGTGCGCCGCAAACTCCATCTGGGCCTCGACGCCCGCGAGGGCCACTCACACGGAGATGGATACGAAACCGATATCTCCCCGCGTTGAACAGAGACTGTCGCTGATCATGCTACGCCCATTTTTTCTGCTCCTTCTTTTGTCGCTCTTCCTCGCGCCCAACGCGAAGGCGCAGCGAAAATTTGAGACGAGTAAGACCTTGGGCTTGACCGTAGGCACTGGCTACTACCTCGGCGAACTGAATCCTACGGGCCACTTTGGCGGTCGTTTTCAGCCTGGCTTTGGCGGCTTTTTGAGGTTCAATGTCAACCGGCGGTTTGGCATCAAAGCGAGCCTCAACCGGACCAACCTGCTGTATTACGATTCGGACTCCAATGACCCTTGGATTGTCAATCGGAACCTCCACTTCCGCAACGCCATTACGGAGGGAGCAGTGGTGGCTGAATTCAACTACACCCGCTATCAAATCGGCAATACGAAGGACCGATTTGCGGGATATCTGTTTGCCGGCCTTTCGCTGTACAGCCACATGCCAGAAGCGCAAATCGGGGACGTTTGGTACGAGCTGCAGCCTCTGGGAACAGAGGGACAGAGCAGCAGTTCCGGAGGAAACAGGTATGCCACCACGGGTTTTGCTGTGCCTTTCGGGTTTGGCTTCAAACTGAACTTGGGCCATTTCTCGGCGCTGAACTTCGAATGGGGCATGCGCCGCACGTGGACCGACCACCTCGACGATGTCGCGGGCTATTATGCGAGCACGGCTGTGTTGGAAGATGAAGCGGGCCCTTTGGCCGAGGAGTTGAGCGTATCTCGGATCGAAAATGAGGGGGGGCTCGAGGACCCTGTCGGACAGATGCGGGGATACAACGGTCTGGACGACCGTTTCGCCGTCATGAATGTGTCGTTCACTTTCCGGATCGACAAGTCCCCCACCACCTGTTGGGACCGTTGATCATCGCGGCGATAAGGTGAAAAACTCCCAATCTCTGACCCACTTGGGGTGGCTACCTTGCAGGAGAACGCGGAGGTCACCACTTTCGCCTCCGATTCCGTGATGCCCACACCCTCCATGGTCGAGTCCAATTCACCATCTGAAGTCCTTCCACGCCATGTGGCCGTCATCATGGACGGCAACGGTCGCTGGGCGCGCGAGCGTGGACAAGACCGGGTGTTTGGACACGCCAACGGCGTGGAAAGCGTGAGGGCAGCAGTGAAAGCTGCTGGCGAGCTCGGCGTAGAGTATTTGACGCTGTATGCATTCAGCACAGAAAATTGGTCCCGACCCAAAGCCGAGATCAATGCCCTCATGGAATTGCTGGTCGAGAGCTTGGCTGGCGAGGTCAATGAGCTGATCCGCAAAGGGGTCCGGTTGCGTTCTACTGGCGCCATTGACTATTTGCCGGATTCCTGCATTGATGCCCTCAGGGCAGTGGAGGAAAAGACAGCGCACTGCACCGGATTGACGCTGGTTTTAGCGTTGAGTTACAGCGGACGTTGGGAGTTGACACAAGCGGTTCGCAGCATTGTCAAGTCGGGCATCGCTGAGCAGGACATCGATGAGGAAACGGTCAGGGCGCACCTTAGTATGCCGGATGTCCCGGACCCTGAGTTGCTCATTCGCACCAGTGGCGAGCAGCGGCTCAGCAACTTCTTGCTGTGGCAGTTGGCCTATTCAGAGTTGCATTTCACCCCCGTCATGTGGCCCGACTTCAGGGAGGACCACTTCAAGGCAGCCATCCATGAATTCCGGGGACGGGAGCGTCGGTTTGGCAGGACGGGAGAACAACTTCAGCGTTCGGACGCAAACCACACCCAATCGTGATTTTTGAAGGAGGAATGAGGACGCACATCATCACTTTGCTCATGGCTAGCGCTGTTTGGATGGTGCCCTCTTCGGTATGGGCGCAACCGGGCGCGCAGCCGATTGACCTGGCCGTGCCCAGTGATTATCGCATTGCGGGATTGACGGTGCTCGGTGCCGAGTACACCGATGTTCAGGCGGTGAAGCTTTTCAGTGGTTTACAGGTGGGCGATGAGGTGACCATTCCTGGTGAGCGCCTGGCGGCCGCCATACGGAACCTCTGGGACCAACGGCTGTTCAGTGACGTCTCCATCGAATTGGGCGAGCGCAGGGACAACGATGTGTACTTGGTCATCCGCGTGCAGGAAATGCCCCGCTTGACCAGCTATGGATTCCAGGGCGTAAAACGGGGTGAGCAGGAAACCTTGCGGGGCAAGCTGGACCTCGTGCGCGGCCAAATCGTCAACGAAAACCTCAAGGTCACGGCCCGACGCATCCTCGAAGACCACTACCGCGACAAGGGGTACTTCGACGCCAAAGTGAGCATTACCAGTGCACAAGACAGTGTTTTGGAAAATGCCGCCAGCGTCAACATCAACATAGACAAGGGCGAGAAGGTCAAGGTGGGGGCCATTGAAGTCTTGGGCGCAAATGCCGTAGAAGCCAAGACCATCAAGCGGCGAATGAAGAACACCAAGGAGCGGGCTTGGTGGCGGATTTTCAAGGCATCGAAATACCTCGAAGAAGAATTTAATGCGGACCTCGAAGGCGTTGTGGCTTACTACCGCGAGAAGGGCTACCGCAACGCCCGCGTGACGGGTGACAGCCTGTTCAGGACCCCCGAGGGCGAGTTGGGCATTGCGGTCAAGGTGGACGAGGGGGGACAATTCCATTTCAGGGAAATCACCTTTACGGGCAACACCAAGTACACCACCGCTCAGCTCGACAGCTTGCTGGGCTTCAAACGGGGCGACCTCTACGACGTCGCGGAGTTGGAGCAGCGGCTTTTCATGAACCCCAAGGGCATTGACATCAGCGCCCTGTACAGCGACGACGGGTACCTCACCTTCCAAGCGATTCCTGTTGAAATCCGGGCGGAGAACGACAGCATTGACCTCGAAATCCGCTTGGTGGAGGGCAAGCAATTCCGAATCGGCCGAGTGGATGTGCGCGGCAATACCAAGACGAGCGATCATGTCATTCGCCGGGAGATCCGCACGATGCCCGGAGAGCTTTTCAGCCGGACCGACGTCATGCGGACGCAGCGTGAGTTGAGCCAGCTCAATTACTTCAACCCTGAAGCGTTCGGCATCAATCCTGTGCAGAACCCCGAAGACGGGACGGTCGACATCGAATACGTGGTGGAAGAGAAGCCCACCGACCAAATCGAGTTGCAAGGCGGATGGGGCGGCAACCGCATTGTGGGGTCGCTCGGTGTGACCTTCAACAACTTCGCCGTCGGCAAGGCGTTCAAAAAAGGGTCATGGCGACCAGTGCCCATGGGCGATGGCCAGCGCGTGAGCCTGAGGGCCCAGTCCAACGGCCTCTTCTTCCAGAGCTACAATGTCAGCTTTACCGAGCCTTGGCTCGGGGGTAAGAAGCCCAACGCCCTGACTGTTGCGGCTTGGCGCTCGATTCAGTCCAATGGCCAACCCAAAAACGTGGAAGGTGAGGCCAACCCATTGCGCCAGACACTCATGATAACGGGTGTTTCGGCCTCCATTGGCCAACGCTGGAAGCAGCCAGATGACTGGTTCGTATTCAACGCGGGCCTCAGTTACCAGCACTTCGACTTCGACCAATACAACAGCGGCCTCTTCAGCTTCACAGATGGACGGTCCAACAACATCGCCCTCAACCTGGTATTGAGCCGAAACTCCGTAAGCGACCCCATTTTCCCTGTTTGGGGCTCCGAGGTGAGGCTGAGCGTCAAAGCCACCCCGCCATACAGCCTGTTCCAGCCGGACAAGGATTGGACTGGGCTGAGCGACCAAGAGCGCTTCCGCTATGTGGAGTACCACAAGTGGAAGTTTGTGGCCAACTGGTACACCCCTTTGACATCGGGCGGTGGCGAAAACCCCAAGTCGCTCGTGTTGCGCACCTACTTCGGCGGTGGCCTCATCGGCCAATACAACCGACAAATCGGCCTCTCGCCGTTTGAGCGCTTCTACCTAGGTGGCGTGTTCTTGAGTGGTTTTGTTTTGGACGGCCGGGAGATCATTTCCTTGCGCGGATACGATAACCTTTCCTTGACGGCGCCCGACCAGAGCACTGGAGCTGGAGCCATTGTGAAATATGGCACCGAGCTGCGCTACCCCTTGTCTACCAACCCTAGTGCGACCATCTATACCATGGCATTTCTGGAGGCGGGCAATACGTGGCAGACCGCTGATGGCTTCGATCCTTTCGACGTTTACCGCTCAGGCGGCGTCGGCATGCGCATCTTCCTACCGATGTTCGGCCTGCTGGGCTTGGATTATGGCTGGCGCTTCGACGATGTCACTGCTGCACCGGGAATGGCACGGGGCCAGTTCCACTTCTCGCTGGGTATGAACATCGGCGATTTGTAATCGAATGCGCGAAAAGTCCTGCCATTGACGTTGTGCCCCCGTCACGTCTTATTTTCACCCCTCCGTTTGTCATGCGATTACTCCGCCAACTGCTCCCGATTCTCCTGATCATCCCGTCTTTCTCGGCATTGAGTCAGAAATACGCCTATGTGGATACGGAGTACATCCTCTCCCATTTACCAGAATACGCGGAGGCACAAAAAGAATTGAACTCCTTGGCTTCAGGCTGGCTCGACGAAATCGAGGAAAAGTATGAGGCGGCCAACCAACTCGAAACAGCCTATCGCGCGGAGCGGGTGTTGTTGACGTCCGAAATGCGGCGCAAACGCGAGGATGAGATTTCCAACAAGCGCACCGAAGCCACAGACATGCAAAAGGCCAAGTTTGGCGTGGAAGGTGAGCTGTTCCAAAAGCGTCAGGAATTGATTCAGCCGGTGCAAGAGCAGATATTTCAGGTGCTCAAGGACCTCTCCAGCTCCCGTGGTTACATGGTGGTGTTTGACAAGGCCAAGGGCTCCAATATGCTGTATACCAACCCGAAGTATGACATTTCGGACCGCGTCATCAAAGAATTGGGCTACACGCCGGGAGAGACCATCGGCGGAGATGAGGAGGAAGGTGCTGAAAAGGGCGAGAGCCTTCAAGACCGCATGAACAATACCCTGGACAAGGGAAAAGACAAAATCAACGACCGCAAACAACAAGTCGTCAACCGCATGGGTGGGGCTGGTGGCACTACCGGCGGACGTCCCAAGCAATAAACTTGGCGCAATCATTGCATTCACAACACCATGAAGAACATCGTTACCCTTGGCCTGATGACGGCCGCCTTCCTCTTTGCACTGCCCGCCCAATCGCAGGTCATGGAGGCCCGTTTTGGCCACATCGACACGCAGTCACTGCTTGAGTCCATGCCAGAGCGGAACTCCATTCAATCTGAAATCGAGGCGGCAGCTTCTCAGTATGAGCAGGAGATCGTCAGCATGCAGGGCGAACTTGAGGGTAAGGTGGCTGAGTACCAGCAGAAAGCGGAATCATGGCCAGCGGCCATCCGCGCCCAAAAGGAGCAAGACATCACCATGGGCCAGCAAGGATTGGAGCAGTTTTACGCCACGGTTCAGCAGGAGCTTGCCGGGCTTGAGGCTAGCCTGTTGGAGCCCATGATTGAGCGCGCACGTGTGGCCATTGAGGCTGTGGGCGCAGAAGAAGGCTTCACCTACATCTTCGACACCTCCTCGGGGTCTACCGTATACAATGGCGGTGAGGATGTCCTTCCCCTCGTCAAGGCCAAGCTTGGCCTCTGACGCGCCCATCGGCATTTTTGATTCCGGCATTGGCGGCCTGACGGTGGCCCATGCCATGGCGCAGGCCATGCCGGCTGAGCGCATGCTGTATTTCGGCGATACGGCGCACATGCCTTACGGCGATCGGTCTCCTGAATTGGTCAGGACCTATTCCGTGCGCATCGCTGAATTTTTGGCGGCGGAGGGGTGCAAAGCCATTGTGATCGCTTGCAACTCCGCGTCGGCTACGGCCAAAGAAGCGGTTCAGGACAGTGTGGGGCCGGGCATACCCGTCATCGATGTGGTGGCCCCTGTGGTCGGGCACCTTTCAGCGCGAGGTGTTGAGCGCGTCGGCGTCGTGGGGACACGCGCCACCGTAGGCAGTGGCATTTATAGCCGTTCCTTGCGCGAGGCGCACGTTGCTGCAGGCCGAACACAGTGCAGTGTCGAAGAATGGCCTACCCCGTTGCTGGCACCGCTGATCGAGGAAGGGTGGCAATCCCACGCGATCATGCTTCCTGTGATAGAGGGCTACCTCGCGTCCGCTGGCTGGGCAAAGGGCGAAGACCGCCTTATCGACGCCTTGGTCTTGGGGTGTACCCATTACCCATTGGCCGCAGATGCCTTTCGACAGGTCTTGGGTGACGCCGTAGAAATCGTAGACGGCCCTTCCATTGTGGCCTCCGCTGTGGCTTCAGCCTTATTGGACAAGGGGCTGGCCGCGCCGTCATCACAAGCTGAGGGGGAAGGGCTTGGTGCACACCGGTTCATGGTGAGCGACCTTACAGAGAACTTCGTGCGCTCCGCCCAGCGCTTTTTTGGGACGGAGGTACCATTGGTGCCCGGGGGCCCCTGGTTCCAACACTGAGGATCAACGGTTCATTTTTCGGCAAACCAGCCTGCGTACTCCTTGTAGCGCTGCGCTGTGGCTGCAAGGTGGCTGGCCAATTCGCTGCCCACATCTTTCGCCTTTCTGGCCGGTACACCCGCCCACAATTCGCCAGGCCCAATCTGTGTGCCTTCCAAAACGACAGCCCCTGCTGCGACCACCGCTCCTGCTCCTACCACTGCCCGGTCCATGACAACTGCCCCCATGCCAATCAAGGCGCCCTGACCGACGGTGCAACCGTGGACCACAGCGTTGTGGCCTATGCTCGCATGGTCGTGGATCTCGAGGTGTGTCTTTTCAAAGGTGCCGTGCAAGACGGCCCCGTCTTGGACATTGACCGTATGGCCGAGGCGGATCGCGCAGACATCGCCCCGTACCACCGCCCCGAACCAAATGCTGCAGTTGGCGCCTGTGGTGACATCACCCACAACGGTGCAGTTGGGGGCCAACCAGGTGCCCGCTTCGAAGGTGGGTGTTCGGCCATGAACAGGGAGAACGACCGGCTGTTGCTGGGGGTATGTTGGAGCGTCACTCATGGTGGAAATGTACTCATTGGGCTTGCCATTCCTGTGCTTCGTTTCCCGCGCGCCGAAATGAAATGGCTTGGGCAATGTCTTCAGCAGAAACGGCCTCACGCCCATCGAGGTCGGCCAAGGTGCGTCCCATCCGCAGCAGCCGGGTATACGTGCGTGCACTGAAGCCAAAGTGTTCCATACAGCGCTTGATCAGGCGGGTGCCTTCGGCGTCCAAATCCACCAGTTCATGGAGTGCGTTTCCATCCAATCTGTGGTTGGTCACCGCGCCGGGGTTGCGCTTGCGTTGGTGGTCTCGGGCCAGCAGAACGCGGTTGCGCATGTCCGTGGCGCGCTCCAAGCGCGCTCGCCGTTGTTGTCGGCCCAAGGCACCGGGAACGGGGAGCAGGTCCGATGCAGAGACGGCGTCTATGTGCAGGTGGATGTCAATGCGGTCCAACAATGGGCCGCTGACCTTGCGCATGTATTGCTGACGGGCATGGCGGCTACACTGACAACGCCGTCTGTATTTTGGGTCATCGCTGTACATGCCACAAGGGCAGGGGTTCATGGCGGCTACGAGCTGGAAGTCGGCCGGAAATACAACGGTAGACCGCGCCCGGCTAATCGTCATCTCTGAGGTCTCCATGGGTTGGCGGAGCACTTCAAGGACGTGCCGCGGCATCTCTGGAAGCTCATCCAAAAACAAGACGCCGGCATGGGCGAGGCTGATTTCTCCCGGCCTGGGGTCGGACCCCCCACCCACCAAGGCGACGTCAGAAATGGTGTGGTGCGGGCTGCGGAATGGACGTTGGAGGACGAGGCCACCCGCGGTTCGGGTGCGGTCTGATACGGAGTGGATCCGGTTGACTTCGATGGCCTCGTTTGGCGTAAGGGGTGGGAGCAAGCCCAACATGGCCCGCGCCAGCATGGATTTTCCGGCGCCGGGCGGGCCAACCATACAGAGGTTGTGCCCCCCTGCAGCGGCCAGGGCCAAGGCGGCCAAGGCGTTGGCTTGCCCTTTGATGTCGGCCAAGGTTTCGAGGGCTTCGGAGGCCTGCACCAGCAGCATATCGGACAACGTACAATCCATGCGCGTCAAAGGCTTCACCCCTGAAAGATGGTCGAGCACCTCGCTCAGGTTTGCGGCGCCATAAACTTCGGCTTCGGGCAAAATGGCGGCTTCAGCCGCTGAAGCCTCCGGAAGAATGAGGCTGCAGCCAGAAGGGCCCACTGCAGCGTGGGCCAGTGCCAGCCCGCCCCGGACCGCCCGAAGTGAGCCGTCCAAGGCCAACTCTCCCATGATGAGCGGGTGCTCGAGGGCGGCAGCATCGATTTGATCCGAAGCGGCCAAGATGCCGAGCGCAAGAGGAAGGTCATAAGCCGCGCCTTCCTTGCGGAGTCCAGCCGGCGCGAGGTTGATGGTAATACCCTTGCCTGGCCAGCGGAAACCGAGGTGCTCGATGGCGCTTTTGATGCGCTGTTGGCTCTCGCGCACGGCGCTGTCTGGCAGCCCGACCATGAGGAAATGTATGCCGCGGTCTACGCGCACTTCCACGGTCACAGGCACGGCTTCGACCCCGCTCAGCGCGGCCGCATGCAATCGAACCAACATGGAGAAAGGAATCAGGCGTTGTGCGCCTCGATGTGGTCAATCAAAGCGTGGATACACTTGATGTGCACCTCCTGGATCCGATCGGCATGTCCGTGCCACGGCACTCGGATTTCGGCATCGCAAAGTGGTGCAAGGGCGCCACCATTTTTGCCTGTCAGCCCGACGATGGACATCCCGAGCGCACGGGCGGCTTCAGCCGCACGCAGGACGTTGGCCGATTGGCCCGATGTGGAAATGGCGAGGAGCACATCTCCCGGCTTGCCCATGGCCTCCACGAAACGCGAGAACACAGCGTCAAAACCGTAGTCGTTGCCCACACATGTGAGGTGGGAAGGATCGGAGATTGAAAGGGCCGGTAGCGCACGGCGGTCCTCACGGTACCTCCCCGTGAGCTCCTCGGCAAAGTGCATGGCGTCACACATAGAGCCTCCATTGCCACATGAGATCACCTTGCCCCCTGTGCGAATGGCCTCAGCCATTAAATCCCCTGCCTGACCGAGGGCATCCAAATGCCGGTCGTCTGCCAAGAAATCGCGCAGGACTGATTCTGCTTCCTCGAAATGCTGCCTGATGCTGTGGGCTCTATCCATGGGGGCAATGTGCAAGGCGCAAGCTAATGACCGACCGGGGTTGTGTAGATGATGGGGTTGCGTTTACCGTTGCACGCACAAGTTCAGGCCTTCAGCGACCGGCATTGAAACGCGCCATGTTCTCCTCGAGGAAGTCGATGAACTTCTGTGGGTCCGGATCATAGCCGACGCCCTCTCCGAGGGCTTCCCCATCGTGGTCAATCATCGCATAGAAGGGCTGGGCGTTGGTGCCGAACCGCGAGGCCTGCAGGTAGGTCCACTTGTTGCCGACTGTACGGATCCGGAAGTCCTTTCCGCCGAACTCCTCCACCCGTTGCTCGTCTTCTGGCAGGGCTTTGCGCTCGTCGACATACAGCGACACGAGCACGGCCTTCTCGTTCAGGTACTCGGCGACCGTGGCATCAGGCCAGACCTGTTCCTCCATTTTGCGGCAGTTCACACAGGCCCAACCCGTAAAGTCCAGGATCATCGGCTTGCCTTCCGCACGGGCGGCGGCGAGGCCTTCTTCATAGTCCCTGAACCGAGCTTCGATGTGGCCAGAACTGTGGCCATCGGAGGAGCGACCATGCGAACCCCCTACGGAGCCGCTGCTCTCAGAGTAGAACATGGGTGGTGGGAAGCCAGCGATGATCTGTAGCGGGGCGCCCCAAAGACCGGGGGTCATGTAGATGGCCAATACCAAGAAGACGGTGCCGAGTCCCCACCGGCCGACGCTCAAGCGCTCAAGCTTGCTGTCGTGGGGAAAGCGAAGTCCGCCGTAGAGGTAGATGGCGATGCACAAGGCAACAGCAATCCAGATGGCGATGAAGAGCTCCCGCTTGAGCAGACCGAGTTGCAGGACGAGGTCGGCATTGGACAGGAACTTGAACGCGAATCCAATCTCGAGCAGGCCCAAGACCACCTTCACGCTGGTCAGCCACCCGCCGCTCTGGGGCAGTGAGTTGAGCCAGCCAGGGAAGGCGCTGAAGAGGGCAAACGGAATCGCGAGCGCCAGCGAAAAGCCAAACATCACGGCGATGGGGCCGCCGAAGTTTCCTGTGGCGGCACCAGCGAGGGCACTGCCGACCAGTGGGCCGGTGCAGCTGAAGCTGACGATGGCCAGTGTGGCGGCCATGAAGAAGATGCCGATCAGGCCACCGCGGTCCGCTTGGGCATCGACTTTGTTGGCCCAGCTGGTGGGCAGCTGGATTTCAAAAGCGCCCAGGAAGCTCACGCCAAACACGATGAGCAACAGGAACAGGAACAGGTTGAAATAAGGGTCCGTGGATATGAGATTTAGCACGTCCACCCCAAACACCGCCGTCAGCAAAAGGCCGAGGCCGGTGTAGATGAAGATGATGCTGGCTCCATAGATCAGGGCGTTGCGGATGCCCTCCGCACGGGTCTTGCTTTGCTTGGTGAAGAAGCTGACCGTCATCGGAATCAATGGGAACACACAGGGGGTGAAGAGGGCAGCGAAACCGAGGCCCATACCCAGCAGGAACAGGACCCACAGGCCTTCGCCCATTTCTTCGTCTTCGCCGGTGATGGTACCGGCACCACCGGGGCAGAGCTCAGGCACGGCCTCAGTGAGGGCGTCATTCAGAGCGAGATAGAACTCCACGTCCGGCGGGAAAATGCACTTCGTGTCGTCGCAGGTCATATAGGTCAGCAGGCCGTCTATCTTTTCGGGCTGATCGCCTGACCAGGTCATGTCGAGGGCCCAGCGCACCGTGCCTTCGAAGGACTTCACGTCCTTGTCGAAGTTGGGGTCGAAATGGACCTCTGGGGTGCATTCTCTCAGGTTGCCGACTTCGATGCCTTCTGTCGCCACAGTGATGGCCGTGGGGATCGGGCCGTCGAGTGGGTCGTTGTCGTTGCTGTAGACGTGCCAGCCCGCCTCGATCACCGCGGTGGCGACCAGCGTTGCCGCATTTTCTCCGGTAGCATGGAGCGCAATGTCCCATTGAACAGGATCGTAGATGCCCATGGGGGCTTCCTCTGAGGCCCCGTCGTCGAACGCACCGGCTGCATGGCCTCCGCCGCAATAGTCGGGCTTGGCGGATTCAGGCTGAAGGTCGGCGAGGGCGAGGGCGAAGTCGACGTCTTCAGGGGGGAGACACTTGCTTTCGTCGCAGACCATGAAGGTGAGGTAGCCCTTGATGGTATCGGGGATGGCGCCCGGAAAAGACAGGGTGTGCACCCAATGTGTTTCTTCCTCGAAAAAGAGGAGATCCATCATGAAGTTGGGGTCGTACTCGAGGTGCGGCTCGCACTCTGATGCCGCCGTATCTGCCGTTTGGACGCCCGCTGTCTCAAAGGTGAACGAAGTCGGAATGGGTCCGTCGAAGGGATTGAGAAACTGGCTGTACACGTGCCAGCCTTCTTCGATTTCAGCGTGGAAATCGAGGTCAATGGTGCCGTCTCCATTGTCAAATAGGGCGAAGTCCCAAGTCACCGGATCGTGGATCTGGGCGGCGGTCGGGACGGACGCTCCAAAGGCGAGGAGCAGGGCGAAGAGGAAATGCAGTGGCTTCACGAACACGTTGCTTTGCGGGCGCGAAAGATAATGCCGGTAGGGGGCGTCAAGCCACTATCTGGGGCCAACGGTTGCGAATCGGCACAGGCACGGGGTCAATCAAAGGGCGATTTCCTGCCCGGGACTCAAGCCGAAGCGCCTTCGGATCAGGCCGCTTCCGAGGTAAACAAGCGGGGTGTCCAAGGCGGCCACCAGCACTTTGAAACCAAAGCCATTGATCAGCAGTGCGCCGAAAAGACCCCATTCAATTTCGCCCACGCTGCACAAGAGGACCAACACGACAACCGTGTCCACGAACTGGGAGGGGATGGTCGAGAAATTGTTCCGCAACCACAGTTTTCGGCCCCCGGTGCGGTGTTTCCAAAAGTGGAAAATCCGGACATCCAGGAACTGGGCGATGAGGTAAGCAGCCATGGAAGCACCTACCGCCAGCAACGTCTGTCCGAAGACATGGTCGAATTCACCATCGGAAACGGGAGACCACTCCGTCGCTGAAGCGCCACCGGCGAGGGTGATGATGCCGAGCGTAAATACGGATGCAACCAAGCCCCCCTTGACCACATCGTCGGCCCGCTTCTTTCCGAAGACCTCGGAGATGAGGTCGGTCACAAGAAAGGTCAGGGGGTAGGCGAGCAGCCCGACGCTGGCCTCAAAGGTGTATTCCATGCCGGGCAGGGTCCAGAAAAAGAACTTCCGGAAGATGAGGTTGCACGTGACGAGGCTGGCGATGAACAGAGCGGCCAGCGCCAGATAAAGCCCCAGTGCCCATTCGCGGTCGCGCTCGGAAGCTGGCTGGAGTGGGGGTGCGAGTTCTGCGTTCATGGAGCGGTGCACAAAGTTATTTCAAGGGCGTCCAGCGGAGGTGCAGCAGCGGCTGTTCGCCTGCAACAGTGGTCGAGGGTGGCAAGGCCGCAAGGCGGCTGATGCGGTGCCCGACCAGCCAGACGATTTGACCGGCGGCGTCTTCCAACACCCATTGGCCATCGCGTTCGGCGGCGGCCACTTTGCGTTGGGTCAGAATATCGGAGATGAGCTGGTGGCCTGTCATGCCGAGCGGGGCCATCCTGTCGCCGTCTGTCCACGTGCGAAGTTGCAAGGGCATGGTCAGGGCGTTCAGCGCCACATCTGCGGTGAGGTCTCCAGGGTCAGGCGCGCGATGGCCTGTTGCCATCGAAATGTGCCAGGTCAAGGTGCCGTCCGGGGTATCCATGCTGCCGTTGGCAGGGTCCAGCGTCGGATCCCAATTTCGGGGCGACCGGTCTTGCGCAACGGACAGCGGGTGAACCACCAGGGCATGGCGCTCCCGAATGACAACGTGGGAGGCGGAAGCATGATGGCGGCCAACTTCGGTTTCGGGTGCTGCCAAAGCGCAGAGGGCCGCGGCCTGCGTGGGCCCAAAACCGAAGGCCGCTCCCCAGACTCCGAGCAGATGCAGTGCCGAAGGAGCTTGCTGTACCGCAGTGAGCGGCAAGGCCATGGGGTCGTCGGCCAAGGTGCTGTGAAGGGCCTCGGTGTGCTGGCGCCACTCTGTGGCAATGGCCCCCATGCGCTCCAAACCGTTCGCCCATCCTGGGCGGATGCTGTCCAGCAATGGAATCAGTTCGCCCCGGATGCGGTTGCGCAGAAAGTCTGGCGCGGCATTGGTCGGGTCTTCGCGCCAAGGGGTCTTGGCCTGTTCCAGTGCGGCCTTCAGCATGGATTTATCGATGTCCAGAAACGGCCGCCCCAGCGCAAAACCCCATTGCAATTGCCATGGCGACATGGCCGCAAGGGCCTCGGTGCGGCTGCCCCGAAGCAGGTGCAAAAGCCGGGTTTCCCTTTGGTCATCGGCGTGGTGCGCGGTCAGCACAACACCCTTTGGCCCTGCAGCTTCTGCCATCCAGCGATATCGGGCGGCCCGTGCCGCCGCCTCCAGTCCCATGGACTTGCGTTCCGTTGATGTGGCCAGGCCCTGCACGGCGTGTCCCTCGAAGGGCCATCCTTTTTGTGCGGTCCGTTCTCGAACGAAAGCCAGAATTTCTGCGGCCTGAGGGTGCAGTCCGTGGTCCACGTGCAAAACGCCAAAGTCCCATGGCAGCCCATCCGCCGCTTCCAACAAAGCCATAGAATCCAAGCCCCCAGACACCGCCAGCCACACACGGCTGTGACGTGGTGTGCCACGGCGGTCCAACAGTCCCTGAACGGCCATTCTGAGGGCAGACATGATCTCAGCCATGTTTTCCCTGTGTTGTGCTGTCCTCGGGGGTCATGTCCGCTCCGGCCCCCAAGACTTCGAGGACCGATTGTGCCTTCAAGAGCGTCTCTGCCCATTCGCTGTCCGGAGCCGCCAAGGCCGTGATCGCGCCACCGACATGCAAGCTCCACCGGCTTTGGGCACGGTCGACCACTGCTGTTCGGATGACCACGTTCAGATGAAAGTCGCCGGCATCTCCTGTGCCATTGGGTTCGGCCCACCCCATGGTGCCGGAGTACAGCCCGCGCTGCACCGGTTCGGTGGCTGCGGTGATTTCCATGGCCCTCAATTTGGGCGCCCCAGTCATGCTGCCCATTGGAAATGTGGCCCTCAGGATATCGGCAAAGCGCACGTCGTCGCGCACGGAACACGACACGGTCGACACCATTTGATGGACGTTGCGGAAGCTGTGGATGCCGCAGAGTTCGTCGACTTCCACGCTGGCGGGCTGCGCCACCCGGCTGAGGTCATTGCGCACGAGATCCGTAATCATGACGTTTTCGGCGCGCTCTTTGGCGTCTGTGCGCAAGCGTTCGGCCGCTTCGGCATCGGCTTGGGGGTCCGCCATTCGGGCCGCTGTGCCTTTGATGGGCCGAGAGATGAGCCTGCTGCCTTCGCGCTGCAGGAAACACTCCGGACTCGCGCAAAGGAGGTCCACTGTGTCGCTTTTGATCATTGCGGAGTACGGCGCCAAAGTGCGGGCGACCAAAGCGACGAACGCTTTGTACGGACTGAAGTTCGGCGGCAATGCACCGTTGAGCTCCCGGCAGAGGTTGAGTTCGTAGATGTCTCCGCGGAGGATGTGGTGGTGGACTTTCTCGAAGGCCGCTCGATAGGTGTTCGCGTTGAGGCTGCTTGAGACGGGCAAGCCATGCTGCGCGTCAGCCTTAGTTTTTGCTGTGATGGGGTGGGTGACAGCGGCTTCCATGGCCGCCGCCAAGGCGGGGTCGGCAGGTCGTGTCAACCAATGGCAGGTGGCCTGAGCGCCAGTTCCTGTAAAAGCCAGTACCGCCTCGGGTTCCACCCAATGCACCACGGGCAAGGCCACATGGGGTGGCATTTGGTCCGGCAAATCCAACATGGGATCGGCCCTCAACTGATCGTATCCAATCCAGCCAACGCACCGCCCCGAGGCCGTGCCGACAAACGCACCGATTTGATCAAAAGCATCGGCAGTCGCTGTGGCAAGGGTCAGCTGGCGGCGCGCACCGATGGCGAGCATACCGCTGATGGCCCCTGGAACGTCAGACGCGTCGAGCAGCAGCCAAGGCGCATACCGGTCCAGACCTTGAAGGTCGGGCAGAGCCAAAGGGGACAACGTTGCTGCGGGGTTCACCCCTCAAAGATGGCGCTTGATCAAATGGGTCACGGCATCGGCCCAATCGTCTTCCGCATTGAGGCTCGGCACAAGGTCGAGGTGTTCGCCTCCGTGTTCCTCGAAAATCTCCACGTATTCCTCTCCGATTTCCACGGTGGTTTCGAGGCAATCGGCCACGAAAGCGGGGGAAAACACCAGCATTTTCTTGCAGCCGGCCTTGGCGCGTTCTTCGATGACCTTGTCGCTGAATGGGGTCAGCCACTTCTTGTCCAGTCGGCTTTGGAAGGCAACACTATACCGGTCTTCCGGGATGCCGAGTCGCTTGACGAGCTCCCTTGTGGTGGCATAGCAGGTGGCCTTGTAGCAAAACTTGTTTTCCTCGTTGATTTCCGACTCACAGCTGTGGTTCGCGCAGCGGCGGTCTTCGTAGACCTTGTCCACCTGCCGGGTGGGCACACCGTGGTAGCTAAAGAGAATGTGGTCGTAGGCGTCGAGGTCGAACTGCTTTCCCCGGGCCTCGAAGCAGGACAGGTAGCCCTCGTCATCCCAGTATTGGCTGATGAAGCGCACTTCGGGAATGACGTACCATTTTGAAATGAGCCGCATCGCCTCCTGGTGTGTGCTGCCCGTGGTTGCAGAGGCATATTGTGCATACAGGGGAAGCACGACAATCCGATCGTAGCCCGCTTGTCGCATCTGCTCCAACACCATGGGCATGCTGGGTTGTTGGTAGCGCATGGCGAAGTGAACGTGCAGTTCGCCGAGCTCAGGGTGGGCCTCAGACAGGGCCGCGCACCGCTCGGATACCTTGCGGGTCAGGTCTTCTCCATGCAAGAGCAATGGGGAACCTTTGTCCGTCCAGACCTTCTTGTATTCCCGAGAGCTGCTGAATCGGCGCAGGGGCGAAATGATGCCCCGCACGAGGATTTGACGGGGCAGCCAAGGGATGTCAATCACCCGGCCATCCGAAAGAAATTCGGTGAGGTATCGGCCAACAGCAGCGGGCCGCGGATTGTCTGGGGTGCCGAGGTTGATGAGGAGGATGCCAGTCTTCATGGATGGATGTGCAACAGAATAGAAGGGATACAATCCCGCTTCGACATGGTTCGCCCGCGGGGCTCAGATGTGCAAGGCACGGTCTCCGGTAGCCGCAAGGGCTGCCTCTTTGATGGCCTCGGTAAATGTGGGGTGCGCATGGCTCATGCGGGCCACGTCCTCAGCCGAGGCCCGAAATTCCATGGCGACCACCGCCTCGGCGATCATGTCTGCCGCGCGCGGCCCACAGATGTGCACGCCCAAGATTTCATCGGTGTCGGCATGAGCCAGGACCTTGACGACCCCATCGGTGTCCATTGAGGCGCGGGCACGGCCTGACGCCTTAAACGGGAAGCTGCCTGTTTTGTAGGCCACTCCTTCTGCCTTGAGCTGTTCTTCGGTGCGGCCGACCGCAGCCACCTCTGGCCAGGTGTACACGACCCCCGGGATGAGGTTGTGGTCGATGTGCGGCTTCTGTCCGGCCATGTGCTCCACGGCATAAATGCCCTCCTCCTCGGCTTTGTGGGCCAGCATGGCCCCTTTCACCACGTCGCCAATGGCGTACACGTGGGGCTGGGCGGTGCGCAAGTGCGCGTCTACTTCTACCCGCCCGCGCTCGTCGAGGGCGAGTCCAACCTTGTCGAGGCCCAGACCAAGCGTGTACGGCTTGCGGCCAACGGCCACCAGGCAGTAGTCCACCTCCCAGGTGACCTCCTTGCCCTTTTTGTCGTCCGCCTTGACGACGGCTTGATCGCCGGCATTGGTGACCTCTTTCACGCCGTGAGAGAGGTGGAACTTCACCCCAATTTTCTTCATGGAGCGCTGCAGCTCCTTGCCCATGGTGCGGTCCATGGTGGGAATGATGGCGTCTTGGTATTCGATCACGTGGACCTCTGTGCCCAATCGCGCGTAGACCGAGCCCAATTCAAGCCCGATTACGCCCCCGCCAATGATGGCCATTGTCTTGGGCAACTGCGGAAGTTCGAGGGCTTCCGTAGAAGTGATGATCCTGTCCCCGTCCAGAGCAATGAAGGGCAGGCTGGCGGGCTCCGAACCGGTTGCGATCAGGATGCGGTCTGCGCCAATCTGGGTCGCTGCCCCTTCGGTTGGGGTGACTTCAATGGTGTGCGCATCGACAAAGGCTCCCATTCCGTGGAGCACGGTAATCCCGTTTTTCTCCATCAGGTAGTCCACGCCGGCCACCGTCTGGTCCACCACCTCTTGCTTCCGGGCAATCATGCGCGGGAAGTCGATGTCGAGTCCTCCTACTTTGATGCCGTGGGTCTCGAATTCCTTGTTGGCTTTTAGATAGTGCTCTGAGCTGTCAAGCAAGGCCTTGGACGGAATGCACCCCACATTGAGGCAGGTTCCACCGAGGGTCCCGCGCTTTTCTATCAGGGCCGTTTTGAAGCCGAGTTGGGCGCCGCGGATGGCCGCCACATATCCGCCGGGTCCGGCGCCAATCACCACGAGGTCGTACTTGTCCATGTTTGTCAGAACGGTTGGAGGTGCGAAGGTAAAGCCGCACCCTCGGGTGAACCATAGGAGTTCGCGCATGTTGCCTTTCCTTTGCGCCCGCCCATGTGGTCCAGACTCGCTACGTTCATCCTCAGGGGACGCCTTCCCATTCTGCTGGTACTCCTTGTGATCACGGCGGGTATGGCTTCGCGCATCGATGAATTGGGCATCCGCTACAAGTTCGGCGGATTGTTGCCGGACGACGATCCTGCGTTGGTCGACTACAACTCTTTCCTCGATCAATTTGGCGAAGAGGGCAATGTGGTGGCCCTTGGCATTCAAGACGACCGGCTGGATTCGTTGGCCGTGTTCCAACAGTGGTGGGACCTCGATGCGGCCCTCCGCGCGGTGCGTGTTCCAGTAGACAGCCTGCGGCCGGATGGAACGTCTTGGACCGTCAATGTTGTGGACAGCGTGTTTGGCTTCCGAACGGCGGTTCAATTGACCCGACAAGACGACCCCAAGCGCTTCGTCATGGAGCCGGTCATCCGCGTCCGACCGGAAACGCAGGCAGAATTAGACAGTGTGCTCGAGCAGCTGCGGAGCTTGCCGTTTTACAAGGGATTCCTTCACACCGAAGTGGGCGCCACCATCCAAATGGTGTACGTCAACGCCCCCTTGTTTAATTCCGAAAACCGCGGGCGTTCGGTGGAGTTGCTGGTGGAAGAGGTTGAACGTTTTGAGAAAACGACAGGGGTGGATGTCCACGTATCAGGACTGCCCTACATCCGCACGGAAGTCACCACCAAAATCAAGCGCGAACTCGGGCTGTTTATCGGGCTTGCCGCCTTGGTGACGGCGTTGCTGCTCTTGCTGTTTTTCCGCAATCCCGTCGTCATGGCCGTGTGCATGTTGGTCGTGGGGACGGGCGTCATTTGGTCGTTGGGCAGCATCGTTCTGTTTGATTACAAGCTGACGGCTTTGATGGGGCTTATTCCCCCGCTGATGATCGTGATTGGGGTGCCCAATTGCATCTACCTGCTCAACAAATACCACGCGGAATTCAAGCGCCATGGCAACAAGGGCCTCGCCCTGACGCGCATGGTAAAAAAGGTGGGCAACGCGACGTTCATGACCAATGCCACCACAGCACTGGGCTTTGCGGCGTTCATGTTTACCACCAGTGATGTGCTGCAGCAATTCGGGGTGATCGCATCGGTCAACATCCTGGCGATGTTCTGTATTTCGCTGATCATCATTCCGGCGGTATTCAGTTGGTTGCCGCCACCCAGCCGGAGCCATGTGCGCCACCTTGATCGCCGTTGGGTGTTCCTCGTGGTACGCCGACTCGAGCGTGCCGTAAGCCACCACAGGCGGGGCGTATATGTGGTGACGGCCGTTGTCCTTTTGCTCGGTATGATCGGCATCTCCAAGATGCGCGTCACGGGCAATGTGGCGGGCGACCTGCCACAGGAGGACGTCATCCTGGCCGACTTGCATTGGTTCGAGGACAGGTTCGGGGGCGTGATGCCTTTCGAGGTGGTGGTCCGCACAGACAAGCCCGGTAAAGTCACCCAGCTGGCCTTTCTCAAAAAGGTGGAGCGGCTGCAACAGGTATTGTCAGAAGAGCCGCAGCTCTCTCGGTCTGTGTCCCTCGTCGACGGACTGAAACTGGCCAAGCAGGGCTTCTTTGGGGGAAATCCGGCCCGCTATTCTCTGCCATCTCGCCGCGAACAGTCGTTTATGGGGCCATACCTCACAGGCATGTCAGGCAACAGCATAGATGGCGATGGCCGTTATGTGGACAGTGCCCGCACGACCATCAGGGTCTCCGCTCAGGTGGCCGACATCGGCACGCAAGAGATGAATGCTTTGACCGATCGGCTGCAACTCCGAATCGACAGCATTTTCCCGCCTGAAGAACACGAGGTGTTCATGACTGGTACAAGCGTGGTGTTTGTAGAGGGGACGACCTACTTGGTCAAGAACCTGTTTGTCTCCCTGATGCTGGCCGTACTCGTCATCGCCACGGTGATGTCCATCTTGTTCCGGAGTGCACGCATGGTGGCCATCAGTTTGTTGCCCAACCTCGTGCCGCTGATTTTCACGGCGGCGGTGATGGGGTATTTCGGCATTGCGCTCAAACCAAGCACCCTATTGGTGTTCAGCATCGCCTTTGGCATTTCGGTGGATGACACGATTCACCTGTTGGCCAAATACCGCCAGGAACTGGACCTTCATGGCTGGAACATGCGCGAAGCCGTGTTGCTGGCTGTGCGCGAAACAGGAGTGTCCATGATGTACACGAGCATCGTGCTCTTCTTTGGATTCCTGATGTTCTTCGCCTCCGACTTTGAAGGCACCCGTGCGCTGGGCATCTTGGTTTCCACCACGCTGTTGGTCGCGATGCTGACCAATTTGGTCTTGCTGCCTTCGATGTTGCTGGGCTTCGAACGCTATATCACGGCCCAGACGTTCAAGGAGCCCCTTCTCGAGATCATCGATGAGGAGGAGGACGTGGACCTTGCCGAGCTCGAAGTGAGGGCGGGCCTCAGGGACTAAGTCGTTGTCGGTGAGAAAAGTCAACGTTTCCGTTGACCCATGTCAACGGTGTTGTTTCACATTTCTCATTTGTTGCAGTCCGAACTCAATTTTTGACTGCCATGAATGTCTTGCCCCCCCCTGCACGTGTCACCTTTCTCATCAGTGAGGCTGAAGCACACCGGGCCCTGCATCATCCGTATTTGAACGCCCTCAAAGAGGGTTCTTTGCCCGATCCGATGGGGGCTTTGCAACGCTTTGCGTCGGAGTATGCGGTGTATACCCGGTCCTTTCAGAATTACCTGCTCATCTGCATGAGCAAGCTCGAAAACCAGCGACACCGCAGCATACTCTTGGAAAACCTCTGTGAGGAAAGCGGCCGCATAGACGAGGATGAATTGGCGGAGATCGCGGAACTGGGCATTCAGCCTGATTGGGTCCAAGGCGTGCCCCATCCCGAGCTTTTTGCCCGCTTCAGAAAGGCCATAGGCGCTGTGGATACTCCGGAGACTGGAGAGGTGGCCCAGACGTGGAAAGAATTGTTCATCGCGCAGCTGACCCAGGCCAGTGCAGCGGAAGCGTTGGGGGCATTGGGGTTGGGCACCGAGAGCATTGTCAAACACTTCTACCGTCCATTGATGGAGGCCATCCGCTTGCACACCAAAGTGTCCCGGCGAGAGGCGGTGTTTTTTGAGCTGCACGCCGAATTGGATGACGAACATGGCGAATTGATGCTCCAAATCGCAGAGGAACTGATCGCTGAGAATCCCGCCAACTACGAAGCGATGAAGCAGGGAATGCGCAAGGCGCTCGGCCTTCGTTCGCTCTTCTGTGACCGCATGTTGGAACTGGAAATGAACCGCTAAGGCACCACCATGGAAGCAAAAGAGATATATGACGGCCATGCGGACCTCTGGGTCCGTCATGAACCCATCTTGTTGTCCGACTATTCGGCCAGGCCGAGGGTACTGGAATTGTGTGGCGATGTCAAGGGGATGTCCATCCTCGACCTCGGCTGTGGCGAGGGCTATGTTGGGCGTCAACTCGCTCAGCGGGGGGCAACCAGCGTTGAGGGATATGACGTTTCCGATGGCATGATTGACGGGGCCCGAAAGGCGGCCGCAGCTGCGGGTTTGTCCAATTTGAGATACGCCGTTTCGGACTTGCGCCAGGCTGAATTCGGTTCGCCACAAGAGCCCGTCGACCTCGTGGTGGCGGTCTTCCTTTTCAACTACATGGACGCTGATTCAATGTGCCGCATCTTGAAGCGTACCCGGGCTGTTCTCAAACCGGGTGGGCGTTTCATTTTCACCGTGCCGCATCCCCTTTTGCCGTGGATCAAGCCTGTTGAAAAGCCCTTTTACATGCGGCCCGAAGGGGGGTATTTGTCGGCCGTTGACGTCCCATTTCCCGGCCGGATTTGGAGGCGTGATGGCGCCTCTGTGGAAGTTCAAGCTGTCCACAAGACGTTCACCACATATTTCAACGCCTTGGCAGAGGCTGGTTTCACTGCCATGCCGCTTGTAGAAGAGCTGCACATCACCGCCGAACATGTGGCGCTTGACCCGGACTTTTTCGGTCCACTGGTCGACTTGCCGTTGCATGTGGCTTTTTCCCTATCGCCATGACCAATCAAATGCACCCCCCATTTTCCAACCGGACATCGGTGGTTCGGTTGCCCATCCCGCATGGCTTGAGGATGGCCTTGCCCGCGAGTGATAAGGTGGAATTGGCCTTGGCTCAAGTGCTCGCAGGTGACGCTGTGCCCCGTTTGAACGTCGACCAGCTCGCCGCGCAACTCACCTCCACACAAGGCCATGCCGTCTTGGGCGCCCCGGCATCGTGGACGGACACTCAACTGCGTTGGGCCTATGCCGTTTTGTTGCGGCAGTTGGGCAGCCTCAATGGCCGCTATGGAAAGTTGTTCGACGTGGTGGATCAAGGGTTGGACCACACGACCACCAATGCACCCGTCTCCAAGACCAAGGCAGCCACAGGGATGCACACCGACAGCAGCGATGCCCGCTACAATCCCGATTTGGTGGGCTTGTTGTGTCTGCATCCGGGTTCGAGAGGAGGCGAGTCTCTGCTGGCGAGCGCCATTGAGATGTTGGAGCGGCTTAAGCAACGGCACCCTGAATTGGAATCCGTAGCCCGAACCCCTTGGCCCCGCGATGTGGTCACGCCTGGACTGGCTCAGGATTTGGCGGCCATTGAAGCCAATGCGATTCCGGTATTCGCTCAGGATGAGCACGGACCCGTGTTCCGGTACATGCGGTATTGGACGGAGAGGGCCATGGCCAAACTCGGTCAGCCCATCCCGGTGCAGCTGACCCGGCTGTTCGATTTCATTGACGCAGACATGGCCGATAACGCGTTGAATTTCAGACTCAAGCGCGGCGACATTCTGTTGGTCAATAACCGCCTCGTCGTACATGGCAGGGGTGCGTTCGAGGATGCCCCTGGCGCTGCCCGGCGCTGTTTGGTTCGCGCATGGGTCGATGGATTTGTCGATTCACACGGCGAACGTTTGCCCTTGCGGGCTTGAAGCCGGAACTTCCCGGCATGAAAGGCATCGTCCTCGCCGGCGGAAGCGGCACAAGGCTCTATCCGATCACCAAGGCCATCAGCAAGCAGCTGATGCCTATCTACGATAAGCCCATGATTTACTACCCCTTGTCCACGCTCATGATCAGCGGGATTCGGGACATTCTGATCATCTCGACCCCCCATGACCTGCCGGGTTTTCAGCGCCTCTTGGGCGACGGCAGCCAATGGGGATGCACCTTTTCTTACGTGGAGCAGAAGGTGCCCAATGGTCTGGCCCAGGCTTTTGTCCTTGGCGAGGAATTCATCGGGGACGACAAAGTGGCCCTCGTGCTGGGCGACAACATCTTTTACGGCCGCGGTTTCGGCCGCATTCTCCGGGACAATACCCAAGTGGAAGGCGCCATGGTGTACGCCTACCATGTGGGCGATCCCGAGCGCTATGGTGTGGTGGAATTCGACGAGGAGGACCGCGTCCTGAGCATCGAGGAAAAGCCGACGCAGCCCAAGTCCAATTTTGCGGTGCCCGGCCTCTACTTCTATGACAACAGGGTGGTGGAGATCGCCAAGAACCTCGAGCCGAGTGCCCGCGGCGAATACGAGATCACAGATGTCAACCGCGCCTATCTCGAAATGGGAGAGCTTTTCGTCTCGAAGCTTGACCGGGGAACGGCATGGCTGGACACAGGCACCTTCACCTCGCTGACCCAAGCGAGTCAGTATGTGCAGGTGATCGAAGAGCGCCAAGGCCTCAAGATTGCGTGCCTGGAAGAAATCGCCTGGCGCATGGGCTTCATCGACACTGAACAAGCGCGGAGGTTGGCCGACGAGCTCGTGAAGAGTGGGTATGGTCAGTACATCCACCAACAGCTTGACCTCGGACTCTGATGGCGGCAGAGATGACCATGGATACACTGGCGGCCTACAAGAACGACTTTGAGTCAGGCTGTGCGGAGTTTCTCTCCCGCTACCCTGATACTGAATTGTATGCCCCTGTGCGCTATTTGATGGGGCTCGGCGGCAAGCGCTTGCGTCCCGCGTTGGTCTTGGCTGCATGCGAGGCTTGTGGGGGCGAGAAGGCCCAAGCTTTACCTGCCGCCTTGGCCGTGGAGCTGTTTCACAACTTCACCCTGATGCACGACGACATCATGGACGACGCGCCCTTGCGCCGGGGACAGCCTACCGTCCACGAAAAATGGGACGCAAATACCGCCATTCTTTCCGGTGATGCCCTCCATGTCATCGCCTGCGAGGCTCTGCTCAATGCGCCCCACAAGGCACTGCCCGAGTTGCTTCGCGTGTTCCACCGTACCGCCCTTGAGGTGTGCGAAGGCCAAGAACAGGATATGGCGTTCGAGTCCCGCAGCGATGTGGAGCTCGAGGACTACATGGAGATGATCCGCCTCAAGACGTCCGTACTGCTCGCTGCCGCCCTGGATATGGGGGGGGCTTCTGCGGGTGCAGATACAAAAGTCCGTGAGGCCTTGTATGAATTCGGGCTACACGTGGGCCTGGCCTTCCAATTGCAAGACGACTATCTGGATGCCTTTGGCAATCCCGAGAATTTCGGCAAGCAAGTAGGCGGCGACATCCTTGCCGACAAGAAGACTTTCCTGCTTATCCGCGCCCTCGAAAAGGCACATGGATCCGATCTCGAGGCTTTGCTTTCAGAGTTGGGCATCAAGCGGGAAGGCAAGGTGGAGCGCGTCCTCGACATCTACCGCCGATTGGGCGTGGACGCTGAGCTGCGCGACGCGATGGCCGGACAGGTTGCCCTGGCCGAAGGTGCACTGGTCCGAATGAAAACCATTGCTCCGCAATCCCTCCCGGGTTCGGAAGCCGCAATGGCCCTCCTGCACGGCGTCGCCGCGATGGTTACCGCCCGCCTCAGCTGAAAGGGGAGGCCGGACAACCTCCCCCAAAGCATCAATTACAGTAAGTGCCGAATAAAGGCAGGAGTATCAAAATGTCCTGAACGGAAACAGTGACGGGGTCGCTCAAGAGATTGGCCGGGGTCGTTTGGGCGTGGGCATGAATGAACCCCAAGGCACCGATGAGGGCAAGGCAGATTGTTTTGGTCATAAAATGAAACTCGCAATCGATGACTCTGTAAAGTGTATCGTTTCATAGATAATTCGGCAGGAATATGCTCATGGCTGATGGTTGGTGTTGTAAAATAATTTTTGGGTGATCCTTTTTTGGGGATGAATGGTGATGCAAGTAGGAGGATTGGATGTTGGTCCGGGTTAACTTTGCGGGTAGGACCTGCACATTCATGGACCTCCATTCCCATCTGAGCAACGCCGAGCCGGCCGCCATCGAGGCCCTCTATCGGCAGTTCCTCGCCGACCCCAATTCGGTTGACCCGACGTGGCGGCACTTTTTCCTCGGTTTCGATTTCGCCCAGCGCGTCTACGGTGAGGAAGCACTGGAATCCGGCGCAGCCGGAGGCAGTTCAACCGCAGGGCCGTCATCGGTAGGGCCCAAGGAATTCAGGGTCATCAATCTGATCCACGCATACCGCACGCGGGGCCACTTATTTACCAAGACCAACCCTGTGCGGGCACGTCGCGACTACAGCCCAGACTTGAGCATTGCCCATTTCGGGTTGGAGGAGGCCGACCTTGACACGGTCTTCGAGGCCGGCAGTGAAGTCGGCATCGGCGCCGCGACCCTGCGGGACATCATCGCCCACCTTGAGGAGACCTACTGCCACTCGATCGGCATCGAGTACATGTACATCCGCGAGCCGGAACGCTGGAACTGGTTCAAGGACCACATTGAGTTGGCCAATCGCCCTGTGCTCAGTGAGGCGGAGAAGAAGCAGGTTTTCAAGAAGCTCA
>JAKMCW010000143.1 GCA_022428205.1 Flavobacteriales bacterium | reverse complement strand
GTTTTGTAAAAGCCAATCTCATCGGGGTTGGCATCGTCCTCAAAGTCGGCGGCCGTCACAGGACGGAATTGAGAAAACTCAAAAGCGAGCCCATTGAACAGGGCGTCCTCAATGACAGAAATGGTGGTGTACAAAAACCCGGGGTCCTTTCCTGTGCGCATGGCGCTCCAACGGTATGCATTGCCCAAGGAATCAGGGTCTTCAAAATTGGCGTAGATGAAGCCCAGCGTATCGTTGTTGCCCGGCACTTCAAACCACACACTGTCAAGCTGGACAGCGGGATTCAGCTTGGAGACCGCGGTGGCCGTATCGCCACCCAAAATGGCTTCAATGCCATAGGTCCGACCGACTTCACCCAAAGTCGAAAAGCTGGTGTATGCACACAAATTGCTGAGCGCCAACACATCAGCCGGAATGCCCAAAACCGCAGCGGCCAGGGCCAACTCCTCAGGGCCCAGGGCCCCAGCACAGACCTCATCGAGCACAACAGGTTCGCCATCTACCGTGATCGTCACCGTACCTCCTGCTTCGTACAAAGACCCCAGCAAGGCCGCATCCACGGGCGCGAAGTAATCTTGGGACCGGCTCAACAATACCACAGGCGGTTGGCCTGGCTCGATCCTCCCCTCCACTACCAGCAGCGGCTCGGCATCGGGAATGCTCACCGTAATGGGCGTTTCGCAGCCAAAAAAGGACACGACTGCAATACAAGCACCCATCGAGATGAGGGTACGGGAGCGGCGGATGAATGGCATATCAGAATGGGGTTCGACGAAAGAACGCTCGGCGCGCTCCCATGTTCAAAATTACCATCATTCAGATCACGAAAATGTCAAAAAAACGGCCGGTTTGACCGACCTTTCCTGCTTCGCAACTTACCATGTTCAATCGCCGTCAGCTTCGCATCAAAGTGCTCCACGTTCTGTATGCATTCCATGCAGACAAAGAAGGCTCGGTTCAGGATGCCCACAAGCACCTGATGAAGTCCCTCGAGAAGACGTACGATTTGTACCTCCTGCTCCTGATGCTGATTGGGGAGTTTCAAGATGCCGCCATTGAGCGCATCGAGAAGGGACGCATGAAGAAGCAGCCGACTTCTGAGGATCTGCATCCCAACACCAAGTTCGTGAACAACAAGCCCATGCGGGTGATCATCAAGAGCAAGGCCATTGCCAAGGAGGCGGCCAACCGCAGCTTGGGGTGGGGACAAGAGCAGGATTTGGTAAAGAAACTCTTCAAGTCCCTCGTCGCCAGCGAAGAGTACATTGCCTACATGGAAAACGAGGAGCGCGGTTTCCAGCACGACCGCGAATCGCTCAATCGGATGTTCCGCAAGCACATCGTCAACGATGAATCCCTGCAAGATTGGCTCGAGGAGCAGAGCATCATGTGGAGCGATGACCTCGATCTGGCCTGCTCCATCGTCCTCAAGACCGTCAAGACCATTTCTGAAGATTCCGATGACCTCACCTTGAGCGGCATGTGGAAGGAAGAAGGAGACGACCGTGAGTTCCTCGAAAACCTGTTCAGCAAGACCTTGGACTTGGCCGGCGAGCACGACGCCCTCATCGAGAAGGCCGCGTCAAACTGGGACCTCGATAGGATTGCGACCATCGACCTCATCCTGCTGAGGATGGCGTTGGCCGAGGCGCGCATCTTCGAAACGGTTCCGCTCAAGGTGACCATGAATGAGTACATCGACCTCGCGAAGTTTTACAGCACCGAGAAATCTGGCGCCTTCGTCAACGGGGTACTCGATAAACTGTTTGACGCCATGCGTGAAGATGGCACCATCGTCAAAACCGGAAGGGGCCTGATCGGATGATGCGCTGGGTCCTTCGGCTCGTTGGGCCTTGGTGCCCCATCGCATGGTTGGCCATGGTGTTGGCGGGTTGCCAACAAGGCGCTCCCGACTCCGTAGACAGTTCATTCATCCACATTCCGGGAGAGCATGGGTCAGGTGCATCTCCCGCCGTTACATGGTCTACCGACTCCGTTGACCTCGGCATTTTGGCCGCCGGTGAGTTGGCGCAAGCCTCGTATGCTTTTACCAATACAGGCACTTCCCCCCTTGTCATAGCCCAGGTGCTGCCGAGCTGCGGATGCACAGTAGCACGAGACTGGTCTTCGGACCCTATTGCGCCGGGGGCGACCGGCACCATCACCCTTGAGTTTGATGCGGGCAACCGCGCTGGCACCGTGACCGAATCCGCCACGGTCGTGAGCAACGCCATCCCGTCTTCCACAGTGTTGACATTCTCTGCCCGCGTTATGGGGCCGGGAACCCTAACCACACCATAGATTCGATGTTCATGAACGCATTCAACTTCATCCTCGCCCAAGCAGCCGGAGCCAGTGGTACCAGCACCCTGGTCTTCATCATGGGCACCATGTTGGTCTTCTATTTCTTCATCATGCGTCCGCAACTGAAGAAGCAGAAGGAGACCCGCAAATTCCGGGAATCGATTGCCAAAGGTGACAAGGTGGTCACTGTAGGTGGTATCCACGGCAAAGTCTTGGACGTCAACGACAAAACCGTGCTGCTTCAGGTTGCCAAAGGCGAAATCCGGGTGGACCTCGGTGGCATCTCTGCCAATGGTGCCGCGGATGGAGAAGCCCTCAACGCCGCGCGCTGATGTCTGAACGCAAGCGCCTGACAGGATTGCGTTCTATCCACGGCAGGACCTTCGCCGTTTGTGTGGGACTGGCGGCTTTTCTGTGGCTGCTGCGGACCATGCAAGACGAGCGACAGGTGACTTATGTCTTCAACATCGAACTCGTCGGCGCCGAAGCCAGTACCGGACTCAAGGCTGAGTTGCTCGACTCCGTGGCGCGAGCTGAAGTCACCCTCTCCCCATGGGAACACCTCAAGGGCCGTTGGATGCCCAACCGCGAGCCTGTCAGGCTCCGCGTAGAGGGATTGCGGACCCCGAGAACCGAGGTGCCCTCGGCCCAGCTGGCGGCCGAAATCAAGGCCCGACTTGGCAAGTCAGCGCGTGTGGAAGACATACAGCCATCCACCCTCGCCATCGACGTCACACGACGCTAACCCCATGACCATGTCCACTTCCCGTCCGTCTTTGGGCCTGTCCCTGCTTCCCATCGTTGTGTTGGTGATGCTTCTGGCCGCCGATGTGCTGGCGTTTGGAGAAGACAGCAGCTATGGCAGTAACCAAATCGCGCTGCTCCTCGCTTCGGGACTCGCCGTGGCCATCGGGATGCGGCGTGGGCAGCAATGGTCGCTGTTCGAACAGAAAATCAAGGACACCCTCGGCGACGCCGTAGGGGCCATCCTCATCCTCTTGCTGATTGGCGCCCTCGCGGGGACCTGGTTGGTATCGGGCATCATCCCTACCCTCATCGATGTGGGGCTCGACGTGTTGTCCAAGGAGGTCTTCCTCCCTGCGGCTTGCATCCTCTGCGCGGCGGTGAGCCTGGCCACAGGATCGAGCTGGGGTACCGTCGGTACGGTGGGTGTGGCCCTGATTGGCATCGGCCAGGCCTTGGGGCTGTCCGAGGGATGGATTGCGGGCGCCATCATTTCAGGGGCCTATTTCGGTGACAAACTTTCACCACTGTCGGACACCACCAACTTGGCCCCCACTGTAGCGGGTACCGACCTCTTCACCCACATCCGGTTCATGCTCTGGACCACGGTGCCCAGCATCCTCATCGCCTTGACGGTCTTCACCTTTGCTGGCTTGGGGTCCGGGGATGAATCGGCGGATTTGGGACGTGCAGCCGTGATGCAGGCCGAATTGGCCCGCCACTTTAACCTCCACTGGGCCTTGTTCCTCGTGCCCGTCGGGGTGATTGTCCTCATCGCCCGGCGCGTCGCACCTGTTCCCGCGCTGTTTCTCGGCGTCCTTGGGGGCGCTGTGGCCGCTGCCATTGCCCAGCCCGAACTCCTAGCCACATTGGCCGAAGACGCCATCGGGCCAGCTTTGGGCCTCGGCCCTACACGACTTGGCACGGCCTTCTCGGCCCTTATGTCTGCCGCAGCCTTGGACACCACCATCGAAACCGGCAACCCCGTCGTGACCGACCTCCTGTCTGCAGGCGGCATGAAGGGCATGCTCAATACGGTTTGGCTGATCATCTGTGCGCTGACCTTTGGTGCTGTCATGGGAGCAGCGGGCTTCTTGGAGCGCATCACCCAAGCCATCCTCACCGCGGTGCACGGCACATTTTCCTTGGTGTTTGGCACGGCCTTTTCCAGCATCGTCTTCAACATCATCGCTGCTGACCAGTACATCGCCATCGTGGTGCCCGGCCGCATGTTCCGTGAAGCCTATCAGCAACGCGGTGTCGCCCCACAGGTCCTCAGCCGGACCTTGGAAGATGCCGGAACGGTTACCAGCGTGCTCATCCCATGGAACACCTGCGGTGTGGCCCAAAGTGGCGTACTTGGTGTGGGTGTACTGGCCTTTGCGCCCTATTGCGTGTTCAACTATGTCTCGCCCATCATGACCTTGTTGGTGGCCGCCATCGGCTTCCGCATTCCGCCCGCGGCACCGGAGGCAGAAGGCCAAGTTGACTAAAGGGGGAACCCCAGGCCCTCCCGCTTGTTGAACCTCTCCATGGCACAGGACGTTTACCCTTCCCTTCAAGACGAGCGGATCATCCGGGTGGAACGCGCCGGAGAAAACAACCTGCAAGACATCGACGTCACGATTCCGCGCAACAAACTCGTGGTCATCACGGGAGTCAGCGGATCGGGGAAGTCAAGCCTCGCCTTTGATACGCTGCACGCCGAAGGACAGCGCCGTTACCTGGAGACCTTCAGCGCCTATGCCCGCCAGTTTATGGGCGGGCTGGAGCGCCCAAAAGTCGAACGCATCACCGGCTTGAGTCCTGTCATCGCCATCGAGCAGAAGACGATCAGCCGCAACCCCCGCTCTACGGTGGGCACCGTGACCGAACTGCTCGACTTCCTGCGCGTGCTGTTTGCCCGCGCCGCCACGGCCTATTCGAGTGCCACGGGCGAGCCTATGGTGAGGTTCACCGACGAAGGCATCCTGGCGCGCATAGCGCAAGACCATGCCGGAGAGCGCCTTTTGCTCCTTGCACCGCTGGTGAGGGGCCGCAAAGGACACTACCGCGAGCTGTTTGAATCCATCCAAAAGCAAGGCTACCTCAGGGCGCGCGTCGACGGCGAGGTGGTCGAGTTGGAACCGGGTTATCGCGTGGACCGCTATAAAGTCCACGACATCGAGGTGGTGGTCGACCGCATCGTGATGCCGGAGGTACCGGCGCTCGACGACGAAGGCAAACCAGCCGATGAAGAGACAGAGCGCGTCATGCGGTCCGTGCGCACAGCGCTTGCGATGGGCAAGGGCAGCATGATGGTCCTGCCGGTCGATGACGCCATCCCCCGGCATTTCTCGCGGGCCCTGATGTGTCCTACCACGGGCATCAGTTACCCCGAGCCCGAGCCCAACCTCTTTTCCTTCAATTCGCCCTACGGTGCGTGCCCCAGTTGCAATGGCTTGGGCCAGGTGGCAGAAGCCGACCGC
>JAKMCW010000094.1 GCA_022428205.1 Flavobacteriales bacterium | reverse complement strand
GGGAGTCATAGGCGGCACTGCTACACCTCCCGAAGTCACCTTGAACGGACCGGGTGCCTTTGCCTTTTCACTCGAGGTCACCTCTGCCAACGGCTGCAGCGACACCTTCAGTGAAGACGTCGTGCTGGCCTCAGTACCTCAGGCGGCCTTCACCTCCGAGAACGCATGTATCGGTTCGCCCATCCTATTGGATGCCAGCAATTCCACCACCGACGCGACACAAGGTGGACCCATCGCGCAATACGCTTGGACGATCGACGGCACCCCACTTGGCGGTGAAACGACATCCTACGTCCTCGAAACCGCGGGCACCTATCCTGTCACCCTCGAGGTGACGACCTCCACGGGCTGTTCCAACAGCACGACCGGCGAGGCCACCGTCCTGCCCACCCCAGGCATCGCCTTGGCGACAAGCGATACGCTGGGATGCAGTCCATTTGTCTTGCCTCTTGTTGCCACTGACACCACAGGTGGCGTGGCCAATAATGCGCTCGATTGGAACTTCGGCCACGGCTCAAACAACCAGCTAGACGTCGACGGCACACACACTTGGCCGACCAACAACGGAGAAGACACCCTCCACTACACGGTCACGGTAGAAGCCGGCATCGGCACCTGTTCTAATGCCAAATCCCTGACGGTTTCGGTCGCACCTGCCCCCTTCGTACAGACCAGTGGTGGTGAAGTATGCAGTGGCCAATCCTTCAGCTTCGAAGGCAATGCCTTCAACCTTGGCGAAGACGGCACGTGGTTTTGGGAGGTAGACAATGTCTGGTCCACCGCCGCCACGGACTATGGCACCATCACGAGCGATTTCGAAGGTTTCTCGTTTACGTTCGTCAACCCCGACCAGGTCACCGACACTGTATCCATCGCGGTCGATGTGCAACGCCCCAATGGCTGCGCCGCATCCAACACCGCCACGTTGTTGGTCCGTCCTGAATTCTCACCGGCGATTGAAGACATCGCGGGATGTGTACCGTTTGGCTTGACAACCCCCAACCAAGTGGCCATCAGCGTGGACTGGGATTTCGGCGACCCTCTCAATCCCGATCCGGACGGCGCAACCGCCCACCTGTACACCACGCCAGGCACCTACCAAGTCTCAGCGACAGGGGTCAGCGTCTTTGGATGTGCAGGTGACAATTCGGCCACAGTTGAGGTTTACGACACCCCAAACCCCAGCATTTCGGCCCAGGATGCCCTCTGCGCTCCGGAACCCGTTCAGCCACAGCGCTCGGACACGGGAACCGATGGCGCCAACTCATGGGCCCTCCAGGTCGACCTCGGCACGACCTATCCTTGGAATGGTAGCCCCGACACCCTGATCCAGCTTGATCCGGGCACACACCTGCTCACCCTCCTCGCCACCAACGACGAGGGGTGCTCAGCAGAAACCAGTACGACCGTGCTGGTGCAAGAAGAAGTCACCGCAGCATTTTCCTTGCCCGAAGGTGGCTGCGAACCCATTGCATTTGGCATCGATGCGTTCGACATGTCCCCCGGCGCACTGGCCACATGGATCATCGACACCCCTTTTGGCACCGACACCGTTAACAGCACCACCCCGACTGCACCGACATGGACAGCCAACCCCGGCGCGCCGGGAATAGCGGGGTCTACGGCGACCTATCACGTCGAACTTCAAGTGGTCAACCCCTTGACAGGGTGCACCGCTATGGCACTGGACTCCATTGCCGTCCAACCCCAACCCGTCGGGCAGCTGGTCATCGAAGGCTTGAGCGGGTGCGATGTTCTGGCCACGTTTAGCTATACCGGCATCGCGGACTCCCTCATCTGGAATTTCGGCGACCCCTTCGCCCCAGATGCCGAGACGACAACCTTCAATAGCATCTCGCACGCCTATCCGAATCCACTCGGTACCGGTTACCAGACGTTGGCATCGGTGACGGCCATTTCTTCCGGTTGTGTCGACTTTGACGAAATCAGCCTCAATGTGCCCGCCCTGCCGACCGCTGATTTCAATGTGCCCGACACCCTGTGCATGGGCGAGCCCCTCGTGTTGGAAAACCTGTCCACTGGCATCCCCTTGGATTTGGGCACGGCCAGCGGCGCTTGGACATGGGAAATTGGAGGTGAGACCCTCGTTGGCTTTGAACCTACACCGCCTGTAGCAGACACTGTTTTGCTTGGGACCACACCGCTTTCCAACGCACTGTTGCCCCTGACATTGAATGTGGTGCATCCAGAAAACGGCTGTACCGATGCCATCTCCGGCCAGGTGGTCGTACTCGGTGTGCCCCAAGCCAGCTTCATCCTGACACCCGATGTGGTCTTCGAAGCGCCCTATGAGACCAATGTCATCGACCTGAATCAGGGGCCCATCGGCACCACGACAAACTGGAACATCGAAGCCGGTGGCACCCTCGATGTGGCGGGCGGGACCATGTCATGGTCCGACGACGCATACGGCACGCATCTCGTAGAAGTGACCCTCGACAACTTCGGGTGCTCCGACACCTATGCGACCGCCATCACCCTCGTGCCGCCCCCGCCAACCGTCAGCTTCGTGGGAGACACGGTGAGCTGCGCCCCGCTTCAAGCTGTATTTGAAGCCACCATCGGCAGCGCAGTCGACAGCCTCGTCTGGTCATTTGGCCAAGGCTCCGGACGCACCATCACCAGCTTGTTTGAGGCGCCGATCTCTTTTGCGTACTACGAACCCGGCACTTACCAAGTATGGGTCAGCGCCTATGGACCGGGCGGTACCGCAACCTCTGAACCCCAAACCGTGGAGGTATTGGAGCAGGTCAATGCCGGGTTCACCTTGTTCCCCAGCGAATGCGTGGAGGTCGGAGATGTGGTGGAATTCACCCCGAACTTCGCCTACCCCGACGCGAGCTACAGCTGGCAGTTTGGTGATGGTTCGACGCTCGACGTGTCCGATGGCAGCATCGTCACCCACACGTATTCCGAAGCGGGCGACCCGTCCATCACCCTCGTGATCGAAAACGCCCTCTGCACAGACAGCACGTCCCGCACAGCGTGCATCATCGAATTCCAGGGAGGCTCCGTCGGTGTGCCTTCGGCCTTCACCCCCACCTTTGGCGGAGACGGCAGCGGTGCCCAAGCTTATGGAGACGACGACCTCCGGGACAACGACGTATTCTTCCCCCAGCTCAGGGGCACCCCTGTGGCCTACAGCTTCACGATCTACAACCGGTGGGGCGAACAGATTTTCAGTGCTTCCGACCCCAACATTGGGTGGAACGGACACTTCCAAGGCAAGCTCTGTAAACAAGACGTATACGTATGGCGGGTTGCCGCTGTATTCCTCGACGGCACCTCTGTGGAGCAAGCCGGTGACGTGACCTTGATCCGACGATGATGGCAATTCGAAATACAACCTTCGCCAGCGCGCTGATTGGTCTGGTCATGATCGCCGCAGGGGGTTCTGAGGCCCACGCCCAAGACCCTCAGCTGACGCAATTCTACGCGGCGGCGACGCACCTCAATCCCGCCTTCGCCGGCGGCACCCTCGAGAACAGGGTCAGCTTCCACTACCGCAACCAGTGGCCCGGCATGCCCGGAAGGTTTGTGAGTTATGGCGCGTCCTACGACGTATTCATCCCCAAGATCAACAGTGGAATCGGGGTCGTCTTTTCCTCAGATGAGGCGGGCACAGGGGCTTTGGGCTCAAGTTCCTTTGGGTTTCAATACAGCTATGAAGTGCCCCTCGGCGAGCGGCTTTCCTTCCGTCCCGGTTTGCAGCTCGGGTGGAGCAGCAGGGGATTGCTCAATTGGAACGACCTGGTCTTTGGCGATCAAATCAACCGTGGGACGGCGGGGTCCGGCGCCACAGGCTCGCTCGAAGGCCTGCAGAACTTCCAACTGGTGCGCAACTACTTCGATGTCGCCGCAGGTGGCGTCGTGTACAGCAAGCGCATGTGGCTCGGCATGAGCAGCCGCCACCTCAACACCCCCTCCGAAAGCCTGACCGATGCCACCACGGCCCCGGTGCCCATCTGGTTCAGTGCACACGGCGGAGTCCGCTTCCCGGTCGATGGGGGCCCAACAGGCACGGACCAAGATTTACTGATTGTCGCGTCCTACAGGTCACAAGGCACGTTTGACCAGATGGACTTCGGCTTCAGCATGGACAGCCCCTTCCTCACCTACGGAATCTCCTACCGGCAGATCCTCATGAAGTCCGCTCCAGACGGCGCACCCAATCACGATGCCATCTCCCTGTTGCTGGGCTTGACAGAAGAGAATTTCCGGGTCGGCTACAGCTACGACATCACCGTATCGACACTGGGATGGGGCATTACCGATGGTGCACACGAAATCACCCTGAGCTATGTGTGGCGGACGCCGAGTCATCTGCGGACGCGTCCCCACCGCATCCTGCCCTGCGCCGAATTTTGAGGATGGCCTTCAGGGCGCTGGAAGCACGTTGACCTCCCGCTCCAATTCCACCCCATAGCGGGCCAAAACATCGGACTGCACGTCCTGCGCCAGCTGCAAGATTTCTGCGCCTTTGGCACCGCCCTTGTGCACCAATACGAGGGCCTGGCGGTCGTGAACTCCGTGGGTGCCACGGTCGTGGCCTTTCCACCCCGCTTGGTCAATCAGCCATCCCGCTGCAAGCTTGATGCCGCCAGGCGCAGGGTAGTGCGGCATGTCGGGAAAGCGGGCTATCAATTGAGCATGGCGGTCTGCATCGACCACAGGGTTCTTGAAGAAGCTACCCGCATTGCCGAGGACTGCCGGATCAGGCAGCTTGCTCCTCCGTATGGCGATCACCGCATCGGACACCGAACGCGGAGTGGGGTCATGCACCCCGGCTGCATCCAAAGCTTGGTGAATCGCACCGTAGTCCAACCTCAACTCCGGGACATCCAACAACTGGAAAGTGACCGACGTGATCACATAACGGCCTTTGAGTGCGCGTTTAAAGACGCTCTCCCGATAACCGAATGCACAATCCGAATGGGCAAACCGGTGGGTCTCCCCCGTGGCAATTTCTACCGCTTCCAAGGCGTAAAACCGCTCTTCCAGCTCAACACCGTAAGCCCCGATGTTCTGCATGGGGCCCGCCCCGGTACTGCCTGGGATGAGAGAAAGGTTTTCCAAACCGTACCAATGCTGGTCCAAGGCTTCCATCACGAACGCATGCCAACCCACACCAGCGCCCACCTGCACGAGGGGGCCCTTTTCCGTTCGGCCTATTTCGCGAATCCCAGACACCTCCATCCGCAGCACCAAGCCCGACAAGTCTCCAGTCAAGAGTACGTTACTGCCTCCGCCCAATATGTGCAGTGGGCCACCGCGATGGTGGTGCCACTCCAAGGCTTCTTTGACCTCATCTTCTGAAGTACACGCCGCAAAATGTGCTGCACTGGCGGGCAACCCGAAGGTGGTCAGTTCTGCAAGGGGATGTTGATCCAGTATCTGCACGCCACGAATAAACGGCGCACAAACCGGCTTATTTCAAGAGGCCCCGAAGCGTTCCAACCGTTCGATGTTGCTTACCTCAAGCCGGTACTCCTCCTCAGTCAAAGGCCGCATAAGTCCGGCGTCCAACCGCTCCAGCAAAGCGGCAATGTGCAGGCGATCCGCATAGGTTTTGACCACCATCTCGTGCACCGCATAACGCGCGCCCATCCGCTGGTGTTCCATCACCCGATCCGGTGCTGTATGCGCATAGATGGACCTCCTGTCTGGGGTCGAGAACCAAACCGCAGCAAAACCTTCTGCCATTCGCGAAAATTAGCGCAGTAAAAGCCATCGTTTTTCGGAACTTCAAACCATGACCTGCGCCCAGCCCATTTTCATACCTCGGACGGCGATACTTGTCCTGTGGTGCGCGCTTTGGTGTGCCTGTATGCCGCAATTGTCGGCACAAGACGACCGGGGATACCGCGTCGAAGTGGGTGACCCGATCCCCGCCTTTTCGCTGACCGACCTCGAAGGACGGACTTGGACCAACGAAGCCCTCCGGGGGCAGGTGTACATCCTCCAATTCACGGCATCATGGTGCAGTGTTTGCCGCAAGGAGATGCCCCACCTCGAGCAGAGGGTATGGCAAGCTTTCAAAGATGATGGCCTCGTCCTGTTGGGGGTCGATCTCGATGAGCCTGCCGAAAAAGTGCGCAACCTCGGCAAAGACACTGGGGTCACCTACCCCCTTTGTTTGGATCCAGGCGGCACCCTCTTTTCCGCCATAACGGTGCCAAAGGCAGGGGTGACACGCAATGTCGTGGTAGACAAGCAAGGACAGATTGCATTTCTCACCCGGCTGTTCGACGAAGCAGAATTCGAGGCGATGTTAGCGGCTGTAGAAGGCCTGATGGAAGATTGAAATGAGCAACGACCCGACACAACGCCGCAAAAAGGCCGAATCCCTTTACGCGGAAAAGCAATGGGCTGAGGCTGCTCAGCTTTTCGAACGCCTGCGGTCTGAGGCCGCCGCCCAAGGACAACCGGAAGACGGCGACCTCATCCACGACCACGCCGTCTGCATTTTTCAGCTCGGCAGGACCAAGGAAGCCCTGCAAGAGTTTGACCGGGCCGTGGAATTACAACCTGACCACCCCTATCGCTACGCCTCGCGGGCCTGGATTCGGGCCGCCATGAAGGACGTCGACGGTGCCATCGAGGACTACAAGAAGGCCCTCGAACTGGACCCAGATGATGCGATTACCCTCAACAACCTCGGCCTGCTCGAAGAGCAGTATGGCATGCGCAAATCTGCGCAAGAGCGCTTCCGCAAAGCGGATACCCTCATGGGCATCCTCAAGGACGCCGGTGTAGACCCCCCTCAAGAAGCCGACCCCGCTCCTGCCCCTGAGGCAACCGATGAGCCAGCACAGCAGGCCTCGGTATTGCGAGAAATGGGCGCGGTCTTCACCAACAAAGCCCGACGCAAGGAATTCCTCCATTTCATCAAGAGAGGGTTTCGCGCATGATCCGGAGCGGTGATTTTCTGGACCACATCGTCGCGCGGCTGAAGGCCTTGGAGCCTTCGGGTTGGGGCGACATCACCATTCTGCTGCCCGGACGACGGGCAGGCCGCAAACTCACGGAAGCCCTCACCCACGAGGGAGCGCCGGGACATTGGTTGCCGCACATCACCACCCTTGGAGAATGGAGCGCCGCGCAACTGGGTGTTCAAGTACCCAACAAGATTGAACTGCTGGTCGAGTTGCAGCAGGTGGCAGAAAGCATGCGCGGGACTCACCGCCTGCCGGAATGGGGCTCATTCGACCGCTTTCAACCCTGGGGGCTGGCAGCACTCGCAGATTTCAATGCTGTAGACCACCATTTGCTCGACCCTCGTCAAGTGTTTCGCGACCTGCGCAACATCAAAGACATCGAAGCTTGGAGTTTCGGCCGTCCTGATTTGACCGCTGGCCAACAGGCCTTCCTCGAACAATGGAACACTTTGCACCCCCTGCATACCGCGTTCCACAGCACCCTTCAGAAACAAGGCACTTGCACGTCCGGCATGCTCGCACGGCGCATGGCCACGGAGGAAGGCGCACTGCACCACGTGAACGGCCCTGTATGGATGGCCGGAGCCAACGCCCTTACCCCCGCAGAGCGCAAAACGGTCGACCGGCTCATTCAATCGGGCCATGGAGAATGGATTTGGGACACCGATCGGAGCTATGTCACCGAAGGACTAGAGGCGGGAAGGTTTGTTCGTGAGATTGTCAGCCGCGAAGGAAGATTGAGGCTGCCCCACCCTATGGCCGATGTCACCGGTCCAGGTAAAGCCAAGTCAAGGGATTGGAACCTCGTTACCTGCAGCTCCCGTACGATGCAGACCCAATATGTCCGGGAACACCTCGAAAGTTTAGACGCAGCCGCACTTGACCGCACGGCCATCATCTTGCCCTCAGGCGACATCGCCCCCATGCTGCTTTCGTCCATACCGCCGGGCATCAAGAAGGTCAACCTGACCATGGGCGTGCCATTGGACCGCACCCCACTGCGTCATTTCCTGCACCTGCTGTTTGGCCTGCACGGTGACAAAGGGCGCTTGCACCACAGCCGCCTTCGCGGATTGCTCGCCCACCCGCTGACAAGGGCCCTTCAACCCGAGGCTTCCCAAGAACTCAAGGCCATCACACACTTGTGCACCCAGCAGACCTTGATCCGGTTGAGCCGCGAAGACCTCGCACCTTTTCCCGGGACAAGCGCCATGCTCGGCCCATGGTGGGATGGACAGCAAGCCGCATCAGAAGGCAGAGACGATGGCACAACCACGGTGTTGTCCAAGGTCGCCCGATGGCCTGTCAAAAAAGAGTGGACCAAGGACCCTTGGCTGCGCGCCACATGGATGGGATTCCGCGATGTGGTGGCCCTGCACGAAAGAAGCGTCACAAGGACTGGAACACCACCTGACTTGGCAGAAACGCGCACCCGCATGCAGCGTTGGATGGCCCAACACGCCGTCGACCTGGCCGGCGAGCCCCTCGAAGGCCTGCAGGTCATGGGGCTGCTCGAAAGCCGTGGCCTGGACTTCGATGAAATCTTCGTGCTGGATGTCAATGAAGGCATCCTGCCCGATGGTGCGCCGCCACCTTCCTTCATGCCCTTGGACCTCCAAAGGTCCCTTTCCCTGCCGGGGAGGCCCGAACGGGATGGCATTTTCGCGGCCTACCTGCACCGGCTCCTGCACCGGTCCCGAAAAGTGCACCTGCTCTGCGTCGGAGCAGACCTTGGGGACAATGGTGCAGAACCAAGCCGTTTCCTTGGTCAGCTCGACGCCTGGGCACAGGGGTCACTTTCGGGAGTGAAGGTCAAGAAATCGCTGTGGTCTGCCCCCCTGCCCGGACCCGCACCCACCGTGCCTGATTTAGGCTGGAGCTCCGCGGCCAACGAAGCCATGGATGCCATGTTGGTCCGCGGCATCAGTCCTTCTGCGCTCAACCAGGCCCTCACGTGCCAGCGCCAATTCCATTATCGCTACGTCCTCGGACTTGGCGAAGCCGACACCGTCGAAGAGCACCTCGAGGCCAACACCATCGGCACGGTGATCCACGAAGCGGTAGAGAAAGGCCTTGAAACGACCGTCGGCCATGTGCTCACCAAGGCCGATTTGACAGCACTGGCCAGCGGCATCCGACCGAGGTTGGTCCAAGCCCTGAAGGAAAACAAAAAAGGCGCCCAAGCCGATACAGGCGAAAACGTGCTCGTCCTCCGGATGGCCGCCGCAATGGTCGGCAGGTGGGTCAAAGATGAATTGAGGGAGTGGCCCCGCAATACCGAGGTGACCATCGTTGGGCTTGAAGAAAAGCTTTCCCGCACCTTTCAGCTCGAAGACGGCCGTTCCATTGCTTTCAAAGGGGTCGCTGACCGCGTGGAAGTTCACCGCTCTCCCCGTGGCGAAGTCTGGCAGGTCATCGACTACAAGACGGGCAAAGTGGAGGGCAAAGACCTGAAGCTCAGATCGAACTGGGGCGAAGTCCTGCGCAAAGGCAACCATGGAAAAGCCCTGCAGCTCTTGCTGTATGCCGCGATGTTGCGCGCCAAACATCCAGAAGCCAACGCCATTCGCTCCGCCATCCGGGCCGGCCGTAAAGGCCCCGGCGACAACAGCAGTCTGCTCACGCTGAATTGGGATGGCGCCCAACAACTCGACGCCCACCACGATGACCTCCTCAAGGATTGGTTGGGCGAAGTGGTCGATGCCTTACTCCCCACGAACGAACACGACACAGTGGTGCACAACGAGGAGAGCACCTGGTGCGCCGATTGTCTTACGCTGGAGTAGATTTCGCACATGGAGTTAGGGCAAACTGCATCCCTCAAGCAAAACGGGGTCAAGAAGGCATTAGAAGTTGCTTGTTACTGGCCTCCATATGGTGGCCAAGGCGCCCAACACTGGTTGAAATTTTCAAAATTGCGGGCAAACGGATGGCAGCCGACCCTGCTCGTGCCCGATGGAGCTGCTTACCCTGTGCTTGGTGAGACCCGCACAGAAGACGTCCCTGATCATCTAAGGGTCTTCACGGTTCCAAATATTGACCCTTATTTGGACGCCATGGCTCAGCGCAATAACCACTGAAATGGCACGTCACCGCGCACCCAATCAGGCCTTTCGGAATTTTCTCAGCATACTGCTGGGTTTCGGACTCGGTGCTGCCAACAACCTGATTATCCTGCCTTGGGCCTTTGGGGACAACCTTGATTCCTGGGGGTTGGTCAGGGTCGCCTCTGCTTGGGCGGCATTGCTCGGCCCCATCCTGGCCTTTGGGGCGCCTTCTGCCATGAACCGTTACAAGGGTCCGATGTCCGAAAAGGGGACCTTGTCTGAGCTCAACGGCACCCTTGTTTGGCCTCCAGTGTGCTTTTACCTGCTGTTCATCGCCCTGCCTGCGCTCTCATTCCCAGAAGGGGTTGCCCATTTGCTTGGACTCGAAGGAGAAAACCGGAACGCAGTTCGCCCCATTGGCCTCTTGGCTGGAATTCAGGCCGCTCAAGTCTACTTCACGGGCTTTCTCTCCTCTCGCTTGAAAACGGCCATGTCCACTTTTGCCCGGGAGTTCTTTTTCAAGTTTGGTTATGCTGCGCTCGGTCTTGCCCTGGGGCTCGGTTACCTCGGAGAACGCTCATTCCTCCCTGCTTTCGTAGCCCTGTATGTGATCGTATTGGCAATCTTGATCGCACAAAGCCTTGCCAATCGCTTTCGATGGTCCCTCAAAGGGCTGAAAGACTGGAAAATCCGGAAAGAAGTATGGAAGTACGGCGGTACCATGGTCGTGGGCAGCAGTGCCATGGTCATCCTGTCCCAAATTGACATCATTATGGTCGGCCGATTGCTCGGACTGTCGGTCGTACCCGCTTTCACCATTGCCGTCTTCATCGCCACCGTGACCGGTATTCCTCAACGGGCCTCTGCCCGCATTATCCAGCCACTTCTGGCCAAAGCACTGCACACGAACCAAGGTGAAGAAGCCTGGAGCATCGCAGATAAGACGCACAGAAACATGTTGCTTGTTGGAGGTTGGATACTCACCTGTATATGGGTCAGTATGCCCGAAATCAACCGCTTACTCCCCGCTCCCTTCCGCGGGTTGGATACTGTCATCTTAACGATAGGACTAGCACGGATCATTCAAGGAAGTGCTATGGGAACCAGTCAACTGCTGGGCTTATCCGACCACTACAGGCACACCATTGGCCTCAACTGGATGGCCGTTCTCCTCGCTGTGCCCCTGAACCTCCTATTGATTCCCGATACAGGTGCCGGTTGGGGCTTGCTCGGCGCAGCTGTTGCTACCCTCAGCGCCATTTCCGCCACCATCATCGGCCGTCAATGGGTCGTCTGGAAAATCTGGAAACGTTACGTTCCAAGCTGGAAGACCCTCGTCATCCTGGGCACCCTTCTCATCCCTGGCCTGACCCTTTGCTCCCTCGAAAGCGCCTTGCCAGACATTCTGGTGATTCTTGCCAAATGCGGTACAGTGACGGGCTGGGTCGGGTTCATGGCATGGCAATGGAAGCTTAGTCCGGAAGCCCTTGATTTTGCACAACGCAAATGGGCGGCCCTCCGACCATGAATATGATGCCCCTAGGCGCGGCTAGACTGGATCCGCTTATTGGCGGAGCCACTCCTGGGTGCGGTAGATGAAGCCCCAGTAGCCCCGCACCTTGAGCACATCGGGTTCACCTTCTTCAAACCACATCTTGCAATCGTAGACGCGGCCGTTTTTGGGGTCGCAAATCGTCCCTTCGTCCCACTCGCCTTCTTCGGCCAGCATGCCGCGAACAATCTGCATGCCCAAGACGCGCTGGTCTTTCCGGTCGTCACTGCACTTCTCGCAATGCGGGTCCTGGTCCTCATCGGGCAGGCGAAACAGCTCTACCACCGTTCCGACATAAGCGCCATCCACCTCTGTGATTTCCACGACACTCTTGACCCTGCCAGGGTTCTCATCGTCGATGGTTTTCCATTTGCCCGTCAGGGATTGGGCAGAAAGCAAAGAGGCCGTGCAAAGCAAGGCGAGCGTTAAGGTGAATCGTTGCATGGACACAAGTTAATGGGTGGCCGGCATTGGTGGTTGGTCGCCTTCGATCTCCGACTTAGGCGGTCCCTTCCGGGCTTTGTTGAGGGCCGTATTCAAATCAAACCCAATGATGAGCAGAAAGCAATTCAGGTTGAGCCAGACCAGCAACAGCAGCAAGGTCCCAAGAGAGCCGTACAGCTTGTTGTAACTGCTCAGGCTGGTGGCAAACCATGCAAAAGCAATGGAGGTGACGACGATCAAGAATGTCGTAGCCACAGCCCCCGGTGTGATGAACCGCCAACGGTCCTTGGAGAAGTCCGCCGCGTTGTACAGTGCCGTGATCGTTGTGAAGAGCAAGGCCAAGGTGACCAGCCAACGGATCAGCTGGATCAGGGGGAGGTCTTCCAGGGCCAACAACCCCTGTGCAGTGAGCCAGTCCAATACCGTACCGCTAAAGACAATCAGCAGAACCGCCACAATCAGAAACAAGGAAAACACCACCATCAACAAGATGGACATGGCCCGCAGCAACAACCAATTGCCCCGCCGTTCCAAATGGTGGGCCTCATTGAGGCCGGAGAGGATACCGTTGATCGAACTCGACGCATAAAAGAGCATCAACAAAAAACCGAGGCTGGCAATCTCAGGGTGCACCCCAGTCGCCAGCAAATCGGCCACTGTCGACTCCACCAATCGAAAAGTGTCCCCAGGGAAATACGTGCGCAAAGCGTCAAAAAGGCTCTCCTGAAAGTCCGCCACCGGCACCAAAGGCAGCAAGCTGAGCAACACGAGGATAACCGGGAAAATCGCGACAAATACCTGAAACGCAATGGCCGCAGCACGGATACCCAATGCCCCCTCAGCGACGCCCACCACAAAGAAGCGGAACACGTCCCAAGCACTCATGCCTTGGAAACCCCAAGGGTGCAACCGCTCCAAAGGCAAGACCAAAAGCCTGCGCAGCGGCGTGCGCCTGATCCATTGTTCCCAAGGCTGCTCACCCATGCTGGCTCAATTTCAAGGATTCGGCGCTCTTCAAGCTGATGTCCAAAGGCATCGGACTGTGGGTCAACCACCCGAGTGAAACGAAATCCACACCTGCCTCTCCATAGGCACGCACATTGCCGGGGTTCAGTCCACCACTGGCTTCCGTCTTGACCTTGCCCCCAATTCGGCGCACGGCATCAGCGGCCAGTCCCGGTGAGAAATTGTCCAGCAAGAGGCGGTCCACCCCGCCCGCGGCCAGCGCCTCTTCCATCTCTGCGATGTCGCGCACTTCAACCACCACGGGCACCTGGCGGCCCACTTCCTCCAAATACGCGTGGGCGCTTTGGACAGCCGCCTTCATGCTTCCAGCATAGTCGACATGGTTGTCCTTGATCAGTATCTGGTCGTAAAGGCCCATCCTGTGGTTCACCCCACCACCAATTTGCACGGCACGCTTTTCGAATGCCCGGATGCCCGGTGTCGTCTTGCGCGTGTCCAACACTTGCGTGCCCGTCCCCTCCAATAAGGCCACCACATGGCGCGTACCGGTGGCAATGCCGCTCATGCGCTGCATGAAGTTCAACGCCAACCGCTCTGCGGTCAATATCTGACGGGCTGGCCCCTCCACCTCAGCCACAATCTGACCTGCTTGCACCTCATCGCCATCTTGGGCCTTCGGGGCAAAGGCCACATCTGGAGCGCCATAGGCAAACACCCTCCGCGCGACGTCGAGTCCTGCGATCACACCAGGGCCCTTGACCAAGAATCCCGCCGCCTCACGGGCATCAGCTGGGATGCAAGCAGCCGAGGTGACATCGCCCGTCCCGATGTCCTCCTTCCATGCTGCGGCAATCGCCGCATCCATCTGCGCCTCCATCGTGGAGATTTTCTGGTTCAACACATCGCCTTTAGACATGGTCGGCAAGTTAATTCGATGGAACTTCGAACATGCGCATTTCCCTCATTGTCATCGGCAAGACATCCACACCGTGGTTGAAACAGGGCATCGACGAATACGTCAAGCGGCTGTCTCGCTATGCCCCCTTCCAATACGTGGAACTCCCTGACGTCAAACTGCGCAATGCCCGCATTACCCATGACCAGCTCAAAGCTGCTGAGGCGCCCGTCCTGCTCAAGGCCATCGGTGACGCCGACCATGTGGTCCTGCTCGATGAGCGCGGCAAACAACCCCGGAGTGTTGAACTCGCCCAATGGATTGAGGACCGCCATCACAGGGGCATTCGTCACCTTGTCCTGGTCATTGGAGGCGCTTATGGTTTCGCCCCTGAGGTGAAGGCCAAAGCTGCAGAAAAACTCGCGCTGAGCTCACTCACTTTCAGCCACCAAATGATCCGGCTGTTGGCCGTAGAGCAGCTCTATCGCGCGCAGACCATCCTGCGCGGCGAGCCGTACCACCACGAATAAATACTGTTCAGCTGGCGAGGATGAGGACTTTGTTGTCCAAAACCTCCACCGTTCCGCCGTTGAGCTCAAAGGTCTGCTCACCTCCTGAGGTGTCCACCTTGACCGTTCCCTTCGTAAGGGTCGTGATCATAGCAGCATGGCGATCGAGCACACCGAGGGCGCCGTCCGAACCGGGGAGGAACACGTGGCGTGCCTCTCCATCAAACAGAACCGCATCCGGCGTGAGGATTTCCAACTTCATCAGGCAGCGCTTTCGGCGAGCATCTTCTCACCAGCTTCGATCACCTCATCGATGTTGCCCTTCAGGTTGAAGGCCGCTTCGGGGTACTTGTCGAGTTCACCGTCGAGGATCATGTTGAAGCCCTTGATGGTGTCCTCGATGGATACGAGCACACCGGGGATGCCCGTGAACTGCTCTGCCACGTGGAATGGCTGAGAGAGGAAGCGCTGGACACGGCGGGCGCGGTGCACCACCTGCTTGTCTTCCTCGCTGAGCTCGTCCATACCGAGGATCGCAATGATATCCTGGAGCTCGACGTAACGCTGGAGGGTCTCCTTCACGCGCTCAGCCGTGCTGTAGTGCTCGTCGCCTACAATCTCTGGCGTCAGAATCCGTGACGTTGAGTCGAGCGGGTCCACAGCGGGGTAGATACCGAGTGAGGCGATCTTACGGGAAAGTACCGTCGTCGCGTCGAGGTGAGCAAACGTGGTCGCCGGAGCGGGGTCAGTGAGGTCGTCCGCAGGCACGTAGACGGCCTGCACAGAAGTAATCGAACCTTTCTTAGTAGAAGTAATGCGCTCCTGCATCGCACCCATCTCTGTGGCGAGCGTGGGCTGGTAACCTACCGCAGAAGGCATACGGCCCAAGAGGGCAGACACCTCTGAACCCGCCTGCGTGAAGCGGAAGATGTTGTCGATAAAGAACAGAATGTCACGACCGGCGCCTTCACCGCCTCCGTCACGGAAGTACTCCGCTACAGAAAGACCGCTCAAGGCCACACGGGCACGGGCACCTGGAGGCTCGTTCATCTGACCGAACACCAACGTAGCCTGGCTCGTAGCCAACTGCTCCATGTCGACGGACGAGAGGTCCCATCCGCCTTCTTCCATGCTCTTTTCAAAGGCCTCACCATACTTGATGACGCCTGATTCAATCATCTCGCGGAGGAGGTCGTTCCCCTCACGGGTACGCTCTCCCACCCCTGCAAACACCGAAAGACCATCGTGGCCCTTGGCGATGTTGTTGATGAGCTCCATGATGAGTACGGTCTTGCCTACACCGGCACCCCCGAACAAACCAATCTTACCACCCTTTGAGTAGGGCTCAATCAGGTCGATCACCTTGATGCCCGTAGTCAGGATCTCCGTGCTCGTGCTCAGCTCCTCAAACTTGGGAGCAGCTTGGTGAATCTCACGTGGACCTGCGCTCGCCACCTTGCCGCCGTCGATGCCGTCGATGGCATTTCCGGTCACATTGAACAGGCGGCCTTTGATGGCCTCTCCCGTGGGCATGCTCATGGCACGGCCCATCAAACGGGCAGACATGCCGCGGCGCAGACCTTCCGTTCCGTCCATAGCGATGGCGCGAATGGTGTCTTCACCGATGTGCTTTTGGCACTCGAGGACAAGGGGGGGTTGGCCTTCCCGATCTACCTCAAGGGCTTCGAGAATCTTAGGCAATGCCACGTCCGCTGGGAAACTAATGTCCACAACCGGACCGATGACTTGAGTGATGGAACCGACGTTTTGGCTCATTTGGAGCGAGGATTAACGCTTGATGGAGTGAGCCTTTCGGCCCTTGATTTGGGCGCAAAATTAACCCAAACAGTTGACCTCTTGACATCCCTGTGCCCAAGAGGTCCCAAACGAGTTTTCAACGCCCTTGAATTTGCGCGTCATGGACACCCCCAAAGTGCACCCAAGCGCCCTCATCCTAACTTAGCACCAGTGCGCATTCACCGAGGACTCCCCCACTTTCCGCCCGGCCAGCGTCGCATCGCGACCACAGGCACCTTTGACGGGGTTCACCTCGGTCACCGGGCCCTCCTCGACTGGATGGTAGAAAAAGCCGCAGAGGAAGGTGCGGAAACTGTGGTGCTGACCTTTGATCCGCACCCTCGCCAGGTCTTGTTTGGCGCAGGAAGCGGCCTCGCGCTCATCCAATCTTTGGACCAACGGGCCGCTGCCCTCGCTGAGACTGGTTTAGACCATCTCGTGATCCAGCCCTTTGACCGCGCGTTTTCGCGGCTGAAGCCTGAAGACTTTGTGCGCAATGTGCTGGTCGCCGGCCTCGGCATTACGACCATCGTCGTGGGCCATGACCATCGGTTTGGTGCCGGACGGGAGGGCGATGTGGACCTCCTGCGCGCCTGCGGAGAGACCTTCGGCTTTGATGTTCAACACATTCCGGCCCACATCGAAGGCGAACTCACCGTATCCAGCACCAAGATTCGTCAACGGCTGCAGCGTGGCGACCTCGATGCCGCCCACCTTCTCATGGGACGCCACCATGCCTGGCAAGGCACTGTCGTGTCAGGCGATGGCCGCGGAAGGACCCTCGGGTTTCGAACCGCCAACCTTCAGGCATGCGAGCCCGAGCAAATCTTGCCCGGCGAGGGGGTGTATTCTGCCCATGTCCGGGTCTTCCCATCCAATCCACGCGACGCTGA
>JAKMCW010000093.1 GCA_022428205.1 Flavobacteriales bacterium | reverse complement strand
GGTGCCTTCATCGGCCAACTTTGCAGTCAGCAGCGCGACACAGGCCTTGCTGATTGAAGCGATGCGAAACGTGGTCTCTTCATCGACCGGCAGCTTGCGGCCTATGTCTCTGAAGCCAGTGTGCACGTCGATGCTGAGCCCGCCATGGCAGCGGGTGACGACACTCAATCCAGCGAGTTGGTGATCATCAGCGATGTCGACCAGAGCGGTCGGTTGCGCCGAAGTACAACAAGACAAGGCGAAGACCAGAAATGGTAACGTGAAGTATTTAAGAGGTGCGCCCATAGACGCAAATTACCTCAGGTCTGAGGTCAGCTCAAAGCCCAAGGGACTTCAAGGCGAAAAAGTGGAATGGCCACTTCGAAAGGCACAGCGTTGCTCCTGCGCCTGCGGGGTTCAGCAAAGTAGACGCCTGTCATGGTGCCCATATTGCTGGAGAGATCACAAGCGCTGTCGTATTCAAAGACACGACCGGGCAGGATTTCAGGTTGGACGCCCACGATGCCGGTGCCTTCGATATCGCGGACATTCCCAATGGAGTCGACGATGTGCCACTTCCGTTTGACAATCTTGATGCCAAAGTGGCTGCGGTTTTCGATGGTAATCCGATAGGAGAAGATGTATTTCTGCTCGTGGGGATTGGAGAACTCAGGTTCGAACTTACTGCGAACATGAACGCGAATGCCTTCGGTTGTAGCGCGGTATACCCTCGTCCTGTTCATGCCTTCAATTTAGTAAAAAATGAAGACAAAAACTATATAATTGATGATGAAATTAATTTCTCAGCAAGGATTCCATGCCGATAACACGGTCGGTTCCATCCGGTGCAGGCGCGTGTGCAAAAACGGTGTAGAGGTTGGGCGTTCCTGCGTGGTCCGCCTCGAAAGCATGGGCAGACCCTTGCGCGCTCAAGGTCACATACCGGTAGTCATACCAGCCTTGCTTCATCCAACGTGTCAGGGTGTAAGCTTGGGCCTGCTCATCGTACCGCATTTGAAATCCCGGGTCAATCGACCAGCCTGAAAGTGCACCGAAAACAAAGACATCCGGTACGTCTCCAAAGTCAGGATGGGCCAGCGAAAAAGTCACCTCCAAGTAATCCGAAGTCAGCTCGACATCATCGAAACGGTCGTTGTACACGGAAAATGCACCCTTCAGATCCGGTCGACTCGTCTGCAGGCGAAACCGGCGGGTCTCGTCTGTTCCCAACTTCACCTTCCATAGCGGCCCATCGCCACCGCGCGATTCCTTGATCGACTGAATACCGGGAGCGAGGTAAGACAGGGATTTGAGGTCTGCAGATCGCCAGCGGTCGGAGCCGGGGAAAGTCAGGCGCAAGTCTTGGTTGAATCGGACCACATCTCCATTGACCAAGGAGGCGGCGATGTCCGAGCCGGCTTGGGTCCAGTCGACATTGCGCAGTGCGGTGAGGCGGATGTCTTGCATGGGCACAGACCACCTGTGACCAGGAGGGAGGTTGACGTTGACTTCCAGCCTCTGGTGCGTCGGCACTTTGTCTGCCTCATAGGGGCGCTTGATGGCCACTTCGACTTCAGCGAGGCGCTCATAGATGACCATCCGCCGAATCAGGACCACATCGTCAGGGTCCCCTTCTGTGTGCACGATGAGCAGGTAGTTCCCACTGCGTGTTGGACGAAGGTCTTCTGAAGGAATGGTCGTGCTCACGTGGCTAAACGGAACACTGCCACCAAAGCTGCTTTCCACATTGTCCAATGCTGCCGGGGCCCAGCCTTCGAGGAAGTCCCAATCGGTCAGGTCAGAGGCGTGGCTCCAGTCTGCCGAACAATGCACCAAGGTCCAGGCGTACTCCGGCCACTCCGTAGAGAGGTCGTCAAATTTCAGGACCAAGGGCGCATCGCCATCGAGTTCCATGAAGGGGCCGCCCAAAGGCGCTCCTTGAGGGTGCAGGCGAACGGCCCCGATGTGCGGAGCGGTGTAGGCCACGGCAAGGCCATCCTGTGCGCGGGACCAAGAGCCCGAAAAAAGCAGAGCGAGCAGGGCAAATGCGGAGCTGGGGTGTAACGCCATCACTGCCCAAAAGTACCCCGCTTACACCTCTACACCCCCAGTTGTGGACAATGCCCTGCTGCTTGGGCATTCACCTTTCACTTGAAGGCACTCTGAGCAGTACATTTGCCGCGCAAATCCAGCACGTAAAACGCGACATGCCTGCATCCGTAAAGATCCGGAAGGGCTTGGACGTCCGCCTCAAAGGCGCTGTCCAAGGTGCACCCCACACCCTTCCAGCCGCAGATCGTTTCTCCATCCACCCCACGGATTTTCATGGGTTGGTCCCCCGCATGGCCGTGAAGGCCGGCGCTGAGGTCAAGGCGGGAGAAGTGCTCTTCACCGATAAGAAGAACCCCGACATCAAATTCGTCAGCGGCATTGCCGGGACGGTGCAAGAACCTGTTCGGGGAGAAAAGCGCCGCATCCTGCGCGTCGACGTGATGGGGAAAGGCACGGAATCCGTGACGCGGGACGCCCTCAACCCAGCGTCCGCCGATGGGACTGCGGTGCGGAGTGCCATGTTGGAAGGCGGCTTCTGGCCCATGTTGCGCCAGCGTCCTTTCGATGTGATGCCCGCCGCTGACAGCACTCCCCGCGACATTTTTGTCAGCGGGTTTGATTCGACTCCATTGGCGCCTACTGCGTCCATGGTCTTGGAAGGCCGCATGGAGGCCTTCCGCGCAGGTTTGACGTTCCTCAACAGTCTGCTTGCAGATGGTCGGAAGGTCCAATTGGGCGTGCAGCAAGGAGACAATACTTTCTCAGGAGTAACCGAGGCAGACTTGACCGCCTTCTCTGGTCCTCACCCCGCTGGCAACGTGGGGGTTCAGATCCACGAAGTACGCCCCATCAACAAGGGTGAAGTGGTGTGGACAATGGGCATGCAGGATGTCGCCAACATCGGCGAGGGTCTGACAAGTGGTGCTTACGTTGGTCAGCGCCGTGTGGCCCTGACGGGTGCACGTTCGCAGCCAGCCCTGCTCCAAACGTCCATCGGTACGACCATGGCCAACATCATCCAAGACCGCGTGCTCTTGGAGGGGACGCGGGTGATTTCCGGCAATGTTCTCACCGGAACTACGCGAGGCGAGGATGGCGCACTTGGATATCACGACCAGCAGGTGACTTGCATCCCCGAAGGAGATGAGCCGCAGTTCTTCATCACCAAAGGGTGGTTGGGACCTGGTTTCGACAAGTTCAGTGCGTCCCGTGCTTTCCCGACATGGTTGATGCCCAAAGGGAAGGAGTACGACCTGAACACCAACAACAACGGAGAGGAACGGGCATTTGTGGTCAGCGGCCAGTACGACGCCGTGTTCCCATTTGACATCTATCCTGTTCAGTTGCTCAAGAGCATCTTGGTCGGAGACATCGATCGGATGGAAAAGCTGGGGATCTATGAAGTAGCCCCCGAAGATTTCGCCCTGTGCGAATATGTCTGCACCTCCAAAATGGCGGTGCAAGACATGGTGCGCAAGGGACTCGATCAGATGATCGAAGAATTCGCCTGACCTACAACACCTAGAGAATACAGAAGAGAACCATGAAGGCCCTTCACAAACTCATCGAGGAGCGCGTCAAGCCCAACTTTACCGGAGACGGCAAGCTCAAGCGTTTCTGGGTCGTCTTCGACGCTTTGGAGACGTTCCTGTTTACCCCCGGACACACCACATCCAAGGGGGTTCATGTCCGCGACGGCATCGACCTGAAGCGCACCATGTTCCTGGTCATCGTCGCGATGGTGCCTGCGCTCCTTTTCGGAACGTGGAACATCGGTCATCAGTATTACCTGAGCCTTGGAGACGTCACGACGGCGGACCCCTGGAGCATGATGTTCCTCGATAAAGTGATCGTTGGTGCCATCAAGGTGGTGCCCCTCATCGTCGTGAGCTATGCCACGGGACTGGGCATCGAATTCATCATCGCAGGAATGAACGGCCATGCCATCAACGAGGGCTTCCTCGTGAGCGGCATGCTCATCCCGCTCATCATGCCAGTGGACGTTCCACTTTGGATGGTAGCAGCAGCGACGGCATTCGCCGTGCTCATCGCGAAAGAGGTCTTTGGTGGTACGGGCATGAACATCCTGAATGTGGCCCTCACAGCGCGTGCCTTCTTGTTCTTTGCTTACCCCAAGCAGATGTCCGGCGAAATCTGGATCCACGATGTTATGGCCTCTAAGGCCGGCGGCGTGTTGGCCGACGGATACACTGGCGCGACGGCGCTTGGACACCTTGCCAATACAGTGGGACAACCCGTGAGCGGTGAAGTGTCCACAGGCGTGATGTCCATGTTTGGCGAAGGCGGGATGTTCTCCCTGATGAACTGCTTCATCGGCAGCATCCCAGGCTCTGTGGCTGAGACCAGTGCCCTGGCGGCGCTCATCGGTGCTGCCATCCTCATCTGGACGGGCATCGGCAGCTGGAGGATCATTTCGAGCTTCATTGTAGGTGGTCTCGTCATGGGTGTCATCTTCAATGCACTGGCGCTGAATGCCTACATGACCATTGGTCCTGTTCACCAAATCGTGATGGGGGGCTTCATGTTTGGTGCTGTCTTCATGGCGACCGATCCTGTCAGTGCCGCACAGACCAACACGGGAAAGTGGGTGTACGGATTCCTCGGCGGCCTGTTTTCCATCATGATTCGGGTGTTCAACCCAGCGTACCCTGAAGGCGTGATGATGGCCATCCTCTTCATGAACGTGATGGCACCGACCATCGATCACTATGTGGTTGAGGCCAATATCCGGCGCCGTGAAAAGCGCCTCACTGCAGCCGTAGCCTGATTCCCAAAAGCAAGCTGAACCATGGCATTCAACAAGAACTCCAACGGGTACACCTTCCTTTTCGCCATTTTGATGGTGGTTTTGGTGGGGGCAATCCTCGCATACACGAGCCTTTCGCTCAAGCCTATGCAGAAGGCCAACGCGGCCGAAAAGAAGATGATGAACATCCTGGGTGCCATAGGCATTCCCAGCGAGCGCGGGGCGGTGAAGCCCGTCTTTGCAGAATTCGTCACTGAGCGCGTCTCCATCGACAGCGAAGGCCGTGAGGTCAGCTCCATGACCGGAGAGGTGAACTCCAGCGATGCAGAAGACCCCTTCAACATCGACGTGCAGAAAGACTACCGCAGCAAAGCGCCTGCGAGTGAATTGGCCTTTCCGCTGTTCAAGTGCAACAAAGAAGGGGAGAGCCTCTATGTCGTTCCTGTGGTGGGCAAGGGCCTGTGGGGACCGATCTGGGGTTACGTGGCCCTGGAGTCTGACATGGAGACCATCTATGGCGCGGTATTCGATCACAAGACGGAGACCCCAGGTTTGGGCGCGGAAATCAAGGAGGGCTTCTTCCAAGCGCCATTCAAAGGCAAGAAGATCAACCAGGTCGCGCCGCACTTTACCGTTGTCAAAGGCGGTGCACCGACCAACGAATATTCTGTTGATGGCATTACCGGCGGCACCATCACCTCTAAAGGTGTCGGTGAAATGGTTGACCGGACCATGGGCATCTACCTGAAGTACTTCCAATCCGCTCCTAAAGCACAGAAGTGATGAGCACCGATACAGCCACGGCCGTAGCGCCCAAAAAGGAGTCGCTCTTCTCCAAGAAGAACCGCAAGCTCCTGACCGATCCGCTGGACGACAGCAACCCCATCACCGTGCAAGTGCTCGGCATCTGTTCGGCACTGGCCATCACCGTGCAGGTGCAGCAGGCCGTCATTATGAGCCTCGCCGTACTCTTTGTGATGATCGGAGGCAACGTGATCGTCTCGTTGATGCGCAACATCATTCCCGACCGCATCCGCATCATCGTGCAGCTGGTGGTCATCGCTTCATTGGTGATCATTGTAGACGAGGTGCTCAAGGCATACAGTCCAGACATTTCTGAGAAGTTGTCTGTCTTTGTGGGCCTCATCATCACCAACTGTATCATCATGGGCCGTCTCGAGGCCTTTGCCCTCGGCAACAAGCCTGGTCCAGCCATGTTGGATGCCGTAGGAAATGCCATGGGTTATGCCTGGATCTTGCTGGCTGTTGCCCTCGTACGTGAGGTCTTTGGCAGCGGCGCGATCAGCTTCCCAGGCGTTGGCCAAGTGAAGTTCCTCCCTGAGAGCTGGTTCATGGCCAATGGTGGATTTTACGAAAACAACAACCTGATGATCCTGCCTCCGATGGCGCTCATCACCGTGGGCATCATCATCTGGATCCAACGCTCACGCAACCGCAGCCTCATCGAGGAGAACTGATTTAAGGCAAGACAATGGAATACCTCAGCTTATTCGTCAAGGGGATCTTCGTCGAGAACATGATCTTCGCCTACTTCCTGGGCATGTGCTCGTACCTCGCCGTTTCCAAAACGGTGAAGACGGCCGTTGGCCTCGGATTTGCCGTGATTTTCGTCCTCGGCATCACCGTCCCTATCAACTACCTCCTCGAGAACTTCGTGTTGAAGGAAGGGGCATTGGTGTGGCTCGATCCTGCCTATGCCGCCGTCGACCTCAGCTTCTTGAGCTTCATCATGTTCATTGCGGTCATCGCGTCCATGGTCCAACTGGTCGAGATGATTGTCGAGAAGTTCGCTCCGGCCTTGTACGGGGCGCTCGGCATCTTCCTGCCACTCATCGCCGTGAACTGCTCCATTCTTGGTGGGGCGCTGTTCATGCAAGAGCGCCAATACCCCAGCATCGGCGAAGCGACCGTCTTTGGTCTTGGCTCCGGTGTAGGATGGCTGTTGGCCATTGTGGCCATTGCTGCCATCCGGGAGAAGATCCGCTACAGCAACATTCCTGATCCGCTCAAAGGGTTGGGCATCACATTCATCCTGACTGGTCTCATGGGCATGGCCTTTATGGCCTTCATGGGCATCGAAATCTGAACGAAGAAGACATGACCACCACGATTCTTCTCACCATCGTTTTCTTCCTGGCCGTCATCCTCTTGCTGGTCAGCTTGCTGCTCTTTGCGAAGGCCCGCCTTTCGCCAAGTGGCAAACTCAAGCTCGTCATCAACGGTGAGCGCACCATTGAAGTCGACGGCGGCAGTACACTGCTGACCACCTTGGGCAATGCAGGCGTATTTCTTCCATCTGCCTGCGGCGGAGGCGGTACCTGCGTCCAATGCCGTTGTCAAGTTCCCGCTGGCGGAGGCACCATTCTTCCGACCGAGGAGCCCCATTTCTCGCGCAAAGAGATCGCTGACAACTGGCGCCTCGGATGCCAAGTCAAGGTCAAGGAGGACATGGAAATCCAGGTCCCTGAAGAGGTCTTCGGTATCAAAAAGTGGGAGTGCGAAGTCGTCTCCAACTACAACGTGGCGTCCTTCATCAAGGAGTTCGTCGTGCGCTTGCCTGACGGTGAGACCTTGGACTTTGAAGCCGGAGGATACATCCAGGTGGATGTGCCTACGACCACTGTAGAGTACAAGGACATGGACATCACGGCGCACCCTGAGCACCACAAGGACCCCAGCACCTTCCAGAGTGAGTGGGACAAGTTCGGTTTGTGGGACCTCAAAATGGTCAACGACGAGCCCATTGTCCGCGCGTATTCCATGGCCAACCACCCCGCCGAGGGCAACATCGTGATGCTCAACATCAGGATCGCCACACCGCCTTGGGACCGCGCTCGCAATGCTTGGATGAACGTCAACCCTGGCATCTGCTCGAGCTATGTGTTTGGATGCAAGCCCGGCGACAAGTGCACCATCAGTGGACCTTACGGTGAGTTCTTCATCAAGGAGACCGATGCAGAGATGGTCTACATAGGCGGTGGTGCCGGTATGGCGCCCATGCGCAGCCACCTCTTTCACCTCTTTCACACGGTGAAGACGGGCCGCCAAGTGACCTTCTATTACGGAGGCCGTTCACGCCGTGAATTGTTCTATCTCGAGGACTTCCGCAAAATCGAGCAGGAGTTCCCCAACTTCAAGTTCCATGTGGTCCTGAGCGACCCGACGGAGGAAGACAATTGGAACGAGAAGAAGTCTGTGGACGATGATGGCGATGGCTTCCTCGGTTTCGTGCACAATGCGGTGATCGAGCACCACCTCAAGCCACACGAGGCACCGGAGGATATCGAGTTTTATTTCTGCGGTCCTCCGCTGATGAACCAGGCCGTCTTGAAGATGTGCGACGATTGGGGGGTTCCTCCCGAAAACGTGGCCTTCGACGACTTCGGAGGATGAAGCATCACACTTCCCCATATTTTGGGATTACCGCCAGCCTCGTGCTGGCGGTCCCGTTTGTGGCGGCCTTGATGTTGGCGGGCTGCAACAATCCGTCAAGGCCCGGTTCTGATGGATTGGCGACCTCTGGTTGGCACGAGCACAGGGGAGAGGCACAAGGGACCACTTACGCCATCAAATACGCGTCAGAGGTAAAGGTGCCCGATTCTGTATTCACCGAATTGCTGGAGATGGTGGACCGGGAGGTGAGCCTGTGGCGTCCAGACAGCCGCATCAACGCCATCAATGCTTGGCGTCGCACAGATTCGCTGTACGGTTTTGTGGACAGTGACCAAATCATCGGCCCGCTGTGGGCGCTGTCAGAGGAGTTGCACAGTCTGACCAAAGGGGCCTTTGACCCTACAGTGAGTCCACTCGTGGAATTGTGGGGGTTTGGCTTCTCAGAAATGGACCGTGTGGACGCCAATGCAGTGGACAGCGTCATGTCTTTCGTAGGGCTCATGCCTGACCGATTCGACCTCAATGAAGAGGAGGAAAATGGCTACTATAAAGCTACATGGGTGCGCAAAGGCGATCCCCGTGCTGCCCTCGATTTCAATGCCATTGCGCAAGGCTATACAGTAGACTTACTGATGGAGGCCCTGCGTGTGCGGGGCGTTGAAGACGCCATGGTCGAACTGGGGGGAGAAGTGGTGTGTAGGGGCAAGAACCCGGTCGGAGGACCTTGGCGCATCGCCGTTGACCAGCCCATCGAAGGGAGCACGGCACAGGACCGGACCTTTGAAGTTGTGGTGTCCATTCACGACCGCTCGATTTGCACCAGTGGCAGTTACCGCAAGTTTCATGAAGTGAACGGTCAGAAGATCAGCCACACCATCGACCCTGGTACAGGTTGGCCCGCTGCCAATGGCTTGTTGAGCGCGACGGTCATGGCGCCTACGGGCGCATATGCTGATGCCCTCGCCACCGCGTTCATGGTGCTGGGCACGGAACAGACGAAGGCATTCTTGTCATTGCACCCCGAATTGCAGCTGGATGCGATGCTGATGTACGATGATGGCCAAGGCGGGTACGGCGTGTGGCGTTCCCCTGGTTTTGACGCTGTCTCGGAGCAGTTGTAAGCTCAGGTGGCCGGCTCGGTCACATCTTCTTTTCGGCACTGGTCCTGGGGGCGCGCACCACAGATGGAACAGCTGCCTGAATCGTTCTGTAGCAAGGGGTTGTTGCTCGAGCAAGTCCCGCTGAATTCACCGTCTTTCTTGACCAGGATTTTGATGGCAATCCCCGCAAATCCCAATGCGAGCAGCCCAATGGCGAGTAAAACGGTTTCCAGTCCCATGCTGCGAATTTACGGTGTGAAGTCGCTTAAATGAAGCACGGGGCGTAAGCGGATAAGACAGGCGGAATTCAATATTCAAGGGTAATAATGAATCATTCGTAGAATTATTACGTATATTTATGTGCCATATTCTGACATGATGCCGAGTCTCCACAATTATTGGTTCACGTTTTTACTCTTGTTGCCCTTCAGCCTGTGCTCACAGGTGCTGGCCCAAGATTGTGGTTGCCTTCCTTACGGGGAGCGTCCTGTGATTACGTTGACTGACAATGATGGCGCGGGAACCGGCACTCAGACCTTGTCCTGCGACAACATCTATTTGTTGGATGGCTTTGTCTACGTCAACAGTGGCGATGTCCTGACCGTGGAGGCCGGTACAGTGATCCAGGCCAAGTCCGGCCAAGGGGAGTCCGCCAGTTGTCTGATTGTGGCAAGGGGCGGTCAAATCTTGGCGGACGGAACGGCAGATTGTCCCATCATATTTACCTACCAAGACGACCCGCTGAATGGATCTACGCCATACAATACCCATGGCTTGTGGGGAGGGGTCATCATCAATGGCAACGCGGAATTGAACACATATGACGGCGATGACCTGGCCGAAGGCATCACCGATGCTTCCGGAGCGGGACGCGATGTATACGGTGGCCTTGACAATGCTGAGTCAAGCGGTGTCCTCCGGCACATCTCCATCCGTCATGGTGGCAGTGAAATGCCCAATCCCCCGGTCAATTTCCAAAACAAGATCAACGGCGACGAGACCAATGGCCTGAGCTTGAATGGCGTGGGTTCAGGCACGGTGATCGAGCACCTGGAGATTGTATCGACGTTGGACGATGGCCTCCAAATTATGGGGGGTACGGTCAACCTGAAATATGTGGCTGTGGCCTTTTCTACTGAGGAGAACCTGGAATACGATCAGGGGTGGTCCGGCGACATGCAATACTTCTTTTCCATTTTGGACCAGCCCGCAATGGTGGGGGAGCATGGTTTTGACTTGGAAGGAGATGACTTTGAATTTCAGGATGTCACGCTGAGCTTCTTGCCCTACACGAACCCCCAAATCGCCAACTTTACGAGTCTGGGACACCACGACGCAATGGCTGTGCGCTGGCACAATGGCGGTGGAGGCCGGTTGTACAACGGCATATTCCAGAATTGGGACTTTGGCATTGACATCGAGGACGAAGACCCCTGCGACGCTTACGAATTGTTCCTCTTTGGAGAGCTTGAGATCCACAACAACCGTTTCTGGAACGTGGGCGACAGCTTGGCCTTGGACACGATGATCTTGTATGATGGTCCTGTGTGGAACGGAAACATCCAGATCCAAGACCACTTTGTGAGCAACAACAATGTGGGTTCCGACTTGGGCCTTGACGATACTTTTGACGCCTTGGCAGGCTTCATTACTTCAGGTGTGGATCCCTTCCCCACAGCCGTTGATTCCGTCCCAGCTGAGCACCAACCCGTAGGGACATTCTTTGACCCTGTGGACTACGTTGGCGCTTTTGAGCCGGGCGGCGAAAACTGGTTGACCGGAGGATACCTCTATCAAATGGGCCTGTTCTACATCGGAGACGTCCTCGGGTGTACGTATGACTGGGCGTGCAACTATGACGAAGAGGCCAATACAGATGACGGTTCATGCGAGCTGACCACCTGTGGAGGTTGTACTTACGAGAACGCGGCCAACTATCTCAGCAGTGCGCTGCACGATGATGGCTCCTGTGTATTTGCAGGAGGAGCGAGTCCATGTCCAACAGACGTAGACGGCGATGGCACCACAGGCGTCAACGACCTCTTGGAAATCCTTTCCTTGTTCGGGGCCGTCTGCGAATGACCTTTTCTTAGCGAAGGGGGTGCCTGGGATGGGCATTGCTCGGCAACCAGGCAATGCCCAGCGCCGGGTGATGTGCCCTGAAACCGTGGGTGTGCAGGGCAAGCCTTGACCACCATCCACCACTCACGTGGACGTTGAGAACCACCCGGTTATAATGCCCTTCTTCAGCTTGCCAACGTTGGAGGTATCTGCCGTGTAGCAGGTCCACTTGCACGCCTGTGAAGCGCAGCTGAAAGCCGCCGTGAAGGCTGGAGCCAAAGTGCGCCGGCCGCCACATCATCATCGCGCCAGCGACAAGGCCGAACGTTGCTCTGCCTCCGATGCGGTATTCGTAGCCACATTCGACGACGTTTTCCCTGGGGTCGAGGGGAGCCGGTTGTCGCCTTCCGATTCCCACAAAGAGCAATCCTCCGCGCACTGGAGCAGGGAGGACAGAGAGCACAGCCCTCATGGTGTCTGGTGTTATGCGTCGCGGCGCCGTGGGGAGGAGCTGGGCAGAAAGGCCGAAGGTGACCACATTGGTTCCGAGGTTAGGCTGGGTAAAGGAGGCGTTGCTTTGGTGGTCCAGCCTCAGGTGGAGCCCGAGGTGTTCGTGCCAGCGAGCGGGAGCGGACAGTGGCAGAAGACTGAGCCCAATTTGGGCAGCACCATTGATGGCGGAGCCGATGACCACACGTTCCCGACCCTCCGTGGAGAGGGCGTCCCAACGCTTTTGCGTCCATCCCAAGCCCCCACCAAGTCGGCAGTGTAACCTGCCGTAGACGCCGAGGTCCACATGGGACAGTGCGGTGATCTGGCTGCCAATGTGGTCGCTTGCACCTGTCGCGGTCCACTGCAAGGATGCGCCCCACCTGGGGCTGTGCCGGTGTGCCGACCAAATACCGCGGGACTTCTGATTCCACGAACACGCAACACGCTGGGCATGGCCGTCAATCAGCCGCTGAATCACGGCGCGGTGTGGCACGAGAAACCCCGTTCCGTATTCCATGCTCCAATGCCCGGCCCCTGGTTCACTCGTTTGACCATTGGCCGTTCCGAGGGCGAAACCACCACAGATCACCCCACAGACCAAAAGTCCACGCACCATTTGCTGACGTCTTTGCGACATGGGCCCAAAGGTGCCCTTAATTTTGGACCCATGCCCCATCAAGAAGCCATTCACCGTCCCGCACTCGATTCGCCCAAGGCAGGCCACACCCGCGAAGAGAAGTTGGCGGCCTTTGGTCGGCTCTTGGACATCATGGATGACCTGAGGGAAGGCTGTCCTTGGGACCGCAAGCAGACATTTGAAACGCTGCGCCACCTGACCATCGAAGAAACCTACGAGCTTGGCGATGCCATCTTGACCAACGACCTGGACGAAGTCGGAAAAGAGGTTGGTGATTTGATGTTGCACATGGTGTTCTACAGCCGTTTAGGTGCGGAAGCTGGCGCCTTTGATGCCGCGGATGTATTGCATGGCATCTGTGACAAGTTGGTCCACAGGCACCCGCACATTTACGCGGATGGTGAGGCGTCGACCGAGGAGGAAGTGAAGGCCAACTGGGAGAAGATCAAGCTCAAGGAGAAGGGCGGTAAGGGCGACAAGCCCAAAGGCGTGCTCGATGGCGTTCCCAATGGCTTGCCATCCATGGTCAAGGCCCAGCGCATTCAAGAGAAAGTGCGCGGTGTGGGTTTCGACTGGGACCACGCCGGCCAAGTTTGGAATAAGGTCCAGGAAGAGTTGACCGAACTGCAAGAAGAAGTCGATGCGGCGTCAGACCGGGTGGCCGACGAGTTCGGGGATGTCTTGTTTGCCCTCATCAACTACGCGCGCTTTTTGGATGTCAACCCGGATGAAGCTTTGGAGCGGACCAATCGCCGTTTTAAGGCCCGGTTCCAAGAAATGGAGCGGAGCATCGCGGCTTCGGGCGGCGACCTGGCGGAGATGCCCCTTGCCGAAATGGACCGGCATTGGGATGCCGCCAAGGTGGCTTTGGGTCAAGGAAACGGATGATCGGAGCGGTGCGTTCATACCAAGGGTGTGTGCTGGTTTGCCTCGCGCTGATGGCCTGTAACCGCGAGGGTGCGGATTGCTTTACCCCTTTGGGCGAACCTGAGACGCGGACGGTTCAGCTGACCGAACACATCAATGCCATCGAAATCAGAGACTACATCGATGTGGAGTGGTCGCCTGTCCCCGATTCGGAGGGGGCACGCGCGATATGGTCAGGGGGTGCAGGCACCTTGGACGGCCTTGATGCCACTGTGACAGACGGGACTTTGGTGATTCAAGACCTCAATTCCTGCCGTTGGGTCCGTTCCATGGAGGCCGTGCCGACGGTCCGTTTGGCGGGCTGGGCATGTCGGGAGTTGCTGTTGGAGGGGCAGGGGAGTTTCACCATGGTGGACACCTTGGTTGGGGGTGACCTTGACGTGGAGGGCAACGAGATGGCAGGGCCTGTGAAGTTGCGCTTTGCAGGGGATACCTTGAAGGTGCGGATGCCCAATGGCATCGGACACGTCCACATTGCCGGACGAGCCTTGCGGCTGCGGTCATTCAGGTCAGGATTTGGAGACCTCGACGCCAGGGCGCTCTATGCAGAAAGTGCGATGGTCAATCACGCCGGGGTTGGAGAGGTTCACCTACGCGCTTCCCAATACCTCTATCTGGCCATGGGGGGCGCGGGCAATGCCTATTTGCACAACACGCCATCGGATCAAGTCGTCCAATACTTGGACGGCGCCACGGGCAGCGTGTTGACTTGGCCTTGATCAATCCAACAGCTGTTCTTCCACGGCGCCCACAAACGAGGCCACCCAAGCCGTGTACTGCGCGGCACTCGGATGCAGTCCATCGGGAGCCACCCAGTTTTCTGCACCGGGCCACTGCTGGCTGATGGGGGTGATGTTGTAGTGCGCGATGCCCGCTTGTTGGGTCAGGTTGGCACAGGAGGTATTAAACCCGAAGAGGCTCTGGGAAATGTTGCCTTGGTTGCTTTGCCCAAAAGGGGTAAATCCGTAATCAGGAATGCTCACCACGAAGACGCGGTCCGCTTGTCCGCCAGCGAGGGCCACGGCCCTGTCCAACAATTGCACGAATTCCAATTCGTAGGCCTCCAAGGACAACCCTTGGTATTGATTGTTCACGCCGATCAGCAGGGAAACCAAATCAAATTGTGCAGTGTCAATTTGTTGGGCATCCATGCCTTGGGATAGGTTAGACGTGGTCCATCCTGTTGTGGCAATGATGTGGGCTGGCGTGAAATGGGTGTCGGGCAAACGCATGGCCAATGAATCCACGAGCTGATTGGGCCAGTCCCCTGCGGACGGGACACTCTCTCCAATGGTGTAGCTGTCACCCAAGGCCAAATAGCGCACGGTATCAGGTGCGGTGCTGGAGTCCTCCTCAGTGCCTTCTTCTGGGGGGGCAACCGCTTCAGGCGCAGGGGTGGGCAGGTACGCTGCCGGCACCGAATCGGCCTCCTGTTGGGGTGTACATGCGGCAAGCGCCATCAAGGCGGCCATGCTCCACAAGGGGGTCGCAAACTTCATGTCCACAAGGAACGGCATGGACTTCAATTTGACTGAAGCAGGAGTATAAGTGCAGTAGTGGCCAAGGCCCAACCTCCGAGGTTCCGAAGCGACGGACGTTCGGAGAAGAAGAGCATGCCAGCCAATGATGTCGCCAGCACCACACCGAGGTTGTTCATGGGGACGATGGCAGAACGCGACAGCGGCATGTGCTCATAAGCCGACAGCAAGAAGAACAGCGTACCGACGTTGATGACGCCCAGGATGATACCGCCCAAGACGGTCGCTTTGTCGAGTTGCGGAGCACAGCGCGGCACTGCCACCCAGCGCGACACCCCAATCAGGGCCGCCATGGTGAAGGGGATGGAGGCAAAGGTGAGCCGGTCTGCATCGCACGACATGTGGTCGGGGCTGGAGAACCAGCCAAAGCCCAAGTCGATGAGCCCCGAGCCCGCAAACACAATGGCGGGCAAGACCCAACTGGCCGTTTGAGCGGCCGCACCTGGGGAAGCTGACTGTCGGCTGCTGTGCTTGGGTCCTTGGGTGCTGGCGAGCCAAACTGCTGGGAACGCCAGGCCAATGGCCGCACCCTTGTGCCAGGAAAAGGCATCGGTTGGGTCCAACACGATGAACACGATCATGGGGAGGACCATGGACATTTTTGTCGCAATGGCCACCACGCCGAGTCCGAGCTGCTGGGTGCATTCTCCAATTTTGCGGAACATGTACAGGAAAATCAAGCCCATACCAGCCCCGGCAAACGAGCTCACTTCACCGAGCCTGGAGAGCGCGTGGCTCGGACCGGCGATGCCAATGGAAATGACAGCGGCCACCATGTAGTTGATGACGATGGCGTCTTCCAGCCGGACTTTCATCTTGGGAAACAGCCGAAAACAGCTGAACATCAGGGTGGAGAGGAGGATGCAAAGTCCGAGTGAAATCATGACGGCAAAGGAAGGGTCAAAGTGGGCGGGGGCGACGCCTGGGTCCATCTTGCCGATGCTGGATGCAGAAAATAGTCGACCACATCATCGCCAAAGGGGTGTGTACCGCGAAGGAGCGCATCCGAAGGAAGCACAGGGGCCTTTAGTCCACCGCCTGTAGACATGGCGCTGCGGCACCAGCGCGCCTCATCCCAAAGTCCCGCTTCCAAAAACTGGCCTAGGGTATGTGGTCCGCCTTCCACCAGGACGGACCTACAGCCCAAATCTTGTAGGGCGCTCAAAACATGGGCGACGTGATGCTCGGTCGGAGGTGCCAACCGTTGGACATGGTCCGGAAGGTCAGAGGGCCCTCCCAAAACGCAGGCCTTGGGGTGGGCGTAGACCTTGGCCTGTGGGGAGGTTAACCCATCGGGGTCCATGACGACAGGGAAGGGGGAGTCACCCGCAGCTTCTCGGACATCGAGGCGCGGGTCATCGGTATTGACCGTGCCAGCCCCCACGAGGATGGCGGATTCTTCGGCCCTCCATTGGTGCGTGAGCTTCCGGAGCCGCGGTGCGGTGATGGGCAGGCTGCCTTTTTGTCCCAAATCACGCGGTGGGTCGGCATGGCCGTCTGCGCTGACGGCACATTTGAGCACCACCCAAGGACGGTGCCGCTCCAGTGAAGACAGAAACCGCCGGTTCAGCCATCGGCCCTCGGGATGGCGGTCCATCAGGTCCACTTGAGCGCCGGCTGATCGCAGACGACCGATGCCGCTTCCGGATACCCGAGGGTCGGGGTCGACCATGCCGACCACGATCCGCGGAATGCCCGCTTGCACCAGCCGTTCAGCACACGGAGAAGTGCGTCCGTGGTGGTTGCAGGGTTCCAGGGTGACATAGGCGGTAGCTGACGCCAGACGCGCGTCGGTTGCATCCAAGGATGCCAATGCAACCGCCTCTGCATGGGGGCCGCCGATGCGGGCATGCCAACCCTCAGCGATGGCCTTGCCCTCATGCACGATGACACAACCTACCCTTGGGTTGGGAGCAGTACCCCAGCGACCACGGGCGGCGAGGGCCATGGCCTGTGCCATCCACATTTCATCCGCCGCGTCGCAGGACATCTGTCAGGCGAATTCTTCCGAACGCTGGGCGGCGGTGAGGGTATTGCGCAGCAAGCTGACAATGGTCATCGGACCTACGCCGCCTGGAACGGGCGTGATCCAACTGCACTTGTCCGCAACAGCGGTGAAATCCACGTCGCCCTTGAGCCTGAAGCCCCTCTTGGCCGTGTCATCGGCCACACGCGTGATGCCGACATCTATGACAATCGCCCCTTCTTTGACCATGTCGGCTGTGACCATGCCGGGCCGCCCTACGGCGGCCACCAAGATGTCCGCGCGCCGGCAATGGGCTGCAAGGTCTTGGGTGCGGCTATGGCACAAAGTGACCGTGCAGTTGCCTGGCTTGTCCGAACGGCTGAGCAGCAACGACATCGGTGTGCCGACAATGCTCGAGCGCCCGATGACGACGGCGTGCTTGCCTTGCGTCTCCACACCCGTGCGCTCCAGCATGGTCATGATGCCTGCTGGCGTGGCCGGAACAAAACCGGGCAGTCCCAAGGCGAGGTTGCCCATGTTAGAAGGGTGGAACCCATCGACGTCCTTGCGGGGAGATATGGCCTCAATCACGGCCTGGTCATCAATGTGGTCCGGCAGTGGCAGTTGCACGATGAACCCGTCGATTTCAGGGTTTTCGTTGAGGGAGGCAACGATGTCCAACAAGGCATCTTGGGTGATGTCTGCCTCGCGCTCAATCAGGGTGCTGTCAAATCCGACTTGTGCGCAGCTTTTGACTTTGTGGTCCACGTAGGTCCGGCTGGCCCCATCCTGGCCGACCAACACGGCGGCGAGGTGGGGGGGGCGGTGACCTTGACCAACCCACTCCGCCACTTCGGCGGCGATTTCATCCTTGATGTTCCGAGAAAGTGCTTTTCCGTCCAGAATCTGATGGCCCATGTCTTGCGATTTCTTGGGGTTATCGTGGCATGCGCATTCCGCCCGGACCACCTGCCCGTGACATCATACCCGCCATTCCCCGGCGTCCACCTCCGCTCATGGCCTTCATCATCTTCTTCATCTCGCCGAACTGCTTGATCAACTGGTTGACCTCTTGGACACTGGTTCCGCTGCCTTTTGCAATCCGATCCTTGCGGCTGCCATTGAGTGCATCTGGGTTCTTGCGCTCGTGGGGCGTCATGGATTGAATGATGGCTTCAATGTGCTTGAAGGCGTCATCGTCGATGTCAACCCCCCGCAGGGCTTTGCCCATTCCGGGAACCATGGCGAGAAGGTCTTTGACGTTGCCCATCTTTTTGACCTGCTGCACCTGCTCAAGGAAATCTTCAAAGTCGAAGCTGTTCTTCCGGATCTTATTCTGAAGCTTCTTGGCGCTTTCTTGGTCAAACTGGGCTTGGGCCTTTTCGACCAAGGTGACGACATCACCCATGCCCAAAATGCGCTGGGCCATACGGTCGGGGTGGAAAGGCTCCAAGGCCTCCGGCTTCTCTCCCGTACCGATGAATTTGACCGGTTTACCGGTCTCCTCGCGAATGGAAAGGGCCGCACCGCCGCGCGTATCACCGTCCATTTTGGTGAGAATGACCCCATCAAAAGCGATGCGCTCGTGAAAGGCCTGCGCCGTGCGCACGGCATCCTGTCCGGTCATGGCATCGACGACAAACAAAGTCTCCGATGGTGTGGTGGCATCCTTGATTCGGGCGATTTCGGCCATCATGTCCTCGTCTACAGCGAGGCGTCCCGCAGTATCGACAATCACCACGTCGTTGCCGTGACTTCGAGCGTGGCGAAGGGCCGCCTGGGCAATTTCAACGGGGTCCTTCGATTCGCGCTGGGTGAAGACATCAGCTCCAACGCGCTTGGCCATCACCTCGAGTTGATCAATGGCTGCAGGGCGGTAAACGTCGCATGCCACGAGCAGAGGACGTTTGCCCATGTTGCTTCTCAAGTGAAGGGCAAGTTTCGCACTGTGGGTGGTCTTTCCAGAACCTTGCAGGCCGCTCATCAAGATGACAGCAGGCTTGCCCTTGAGCACGAGGTCAGCGTGGTTGCTGCCCATGAAATCAGCCAGTTCTTCCTGGGTGATTTTGACCAAGAGCTGACCAGGCTTTACGGAGGTCAATACTTCTGCCCCCAAGGCCTTTTCCTTGACCCGGTTGGCAAAGCGCTTGGCTACGCTGTAATTGACGTCGGCATCGACGAGGGCACGTCGGATTTCTTTGGCGGTCTCGCCAATGTTGGCTTCTGTGATCGTGGCTTCACCGCGGATGCGCTGAAAAGCCTTTTCGAAGCGGTCACTGAGGTTTTCGAACATGGTTGGGGCAAAGGTAGCTTCAGGCTTTGGCATCAGGATTGACGGGTGTTTCAGGGCAATAGCATCGACTAAACGCAAAAATATTTCGACGAATAGCGTAAAACGTCGATGAATTTGTGTAATTTAGATGAGCTTAACTGCATGAACATGCGCTTTAAACTGTACTCCCTCGCTTGTTTGCTCGTCTCTTTGGTAGGGACAGCATCCGCCCAGAATGCCTGTTTCGATGTCGCTGGAGACATCGCTGGTTTCCACCTTTCGGTAGAGACCTACGCAACAGACGTAGTGGGCGGTATGACAACATATCGTGTCTACATGTCCACTCCGGACACCAATGACTTTGTCTCTGCCTGTATTGGTGATGCTGACAACCCGTTGTTCTTGAACACCACGACGTCCTTCTACCAGGACGCTTTTGGTGGTACGACGGCGGCCACCATCAATCCGCTCCTATTCGGCGGGTTTCCGGATGCAGCTTATGACAGTTGGGTGTCCATCGGCCTCGAGCAGCAGCCCGACCTTCAAGCCGGGGAGACGGATATCTCTGTTCTCGTTGACCCGAATGTTGTGTCATGGGAAATCGGCTTCGGTGCTGGAGGCAATGTGGACATCAGCTCGCCCATTGGCGGTGGATGGTACATTTTGCCCAGCAGCGCCAATGGCGTTTCTGGAGACAATCAAAAAGTGCTGCTGGCGCAGTTAACCACGGATGGGGAGATCAGTGGTCAGTTTTACGTGCAGCTCTTTCCAAACGGAGAACAGGATCAGTTGATCGAGAATGTATTCTCCTTCCAACAGACTTCTTGCGGCACGGCTGGATGCATGGACAGCAGCGCTTGCAATTATGATGCTACTGCTACGATTGACGATGGCAATTGCACTTTCGCAGCAGCCAACTTTGACTGTGATGGAAACTGCCTGACCACAGAAACGACGTTCAACGTAGACATGTCTTGCCATGAAGGCGCCTTTTCAACTGTCCATGTGACAGGACCATGGTGCGGATGGTGTGGTGCAGAAGCTTACAACACTTTGACCGATGAGGACGCCGATGGCGTGTACACCGTGTCGGTCTGCATTCCAGCTGGTGATGTGGAGTACAAGTACATGCTCGACAACTGGGCGGACCAGGAAAACCTCATCGACGATGCCCAAGTAGGGGGTGCCTGTGCAGCAGTAACCGATGCGGCCAATTATGCCAACCGGCTTGTCGCTTCTGGATCGACCACCTCTGACACCTATGGAAGCTGCCTGACTTGCGATGAGCAAGCCGCAGCTGCAGTGGGGTGCACCGATAGCGATGCTTTGAACTACAGCGCTACGGCAACGACAGACAACGGTACCTGCCTGTATCCGGTCACCTTCCGGGTAGACATGGGCAACTTTACAGGGTCCTACGGCATGGTAAACGTCAACGGTTCATTCAACGACTGGTGTGGCGATTGCAATCCCATGACAGCAGTAGGTGATGACGTTTACGAGTTGACGGTCAACCTCACCGCGGATACCATCGAATACAAGTTCACATTGGATGGATGGACCCAGCAGGAGGAATTCGCGCCGGGTACCTCGTGCACCTCTACGCTCGGAGGCTTCACCAATCGGAGCCTCATTGTGGATGCACCACAAGATTTGGATGCGGTCTGCTGGAACACCTGTGATGCCTGCTTGGATTTCCCAGGATGTTTGGACCAGGGCGCGGTGAATTACGACCCTTCTGCCCTCATCGACGACAATTCCTGCCAGTACAGTGTCACTTTCCAGGTGGACATGAGCAGCTACGGACTTGCAACGGGCGACGGTGTCTTTGTCAACGGAACCTATAACGGATGGTGCGGCGATTGCAACGCCATGGATGACACCGATGGTGATGGCGTTTACACCTTGACGGTCAACTTGACCGAAGGCCTTCAGGAATACAAATTCACGGTCAACGGATGGTCCGATCAGGAGTTCTTCGATGGCAGTGAGGCGTGCACAACGGCCCCTGCAGAGTTTGTAAACCGCGTCACGGACGTGGCGGCCAACACCACCCTCGATGTGGTGTGCTGGAACAGCTGCAGCGCTTGTCCTGTGCCCGGTTGTACGGACAATACGGCGTGCAACTTCACCCCAGGTGCCGACCAAGAGGATGGATCTTGCTATTACTGTTGCGCCGATTTGAGCAGCGACTTTGCGGGATATGACCTCGAGCAGGAAATCGTCTCCTTTGACGGTATCTCTGGCATGACGACTTACCGCTTCTACATCACCACGCCCAACGCCACGGATGTGGTCAGCGCTGTGAGTGGCGATTCAGAGGCCCCTGTCTATATCAATACCACGACCTCATTCTATCAGGATCCCCTTGGAGGACTCTTCCCCAATGGTGTCAACCCCGGTCTTTTTGAGTCTTTCCCAACGCTCCAATATGACAGCTGGGTGACCATTGGCATCGACCAGTCTCCAGACCTGACTGCTGGAGAGTCTGACATCAGCCTTGCGGAAGCAGAGAGCTGGTCCATGGAGTTCGAAGCCGGACAGAACCTGGCCATTGATGGCTTCTTCGGCGGCGCTTGGTATGTCACCAGCAACAACAGCAACGGTGTGGCTGGCGACGACCACAAAGTATTGTTGGCCCAATTGACCACGGATGGTGAATTGAGCGGCCAATTCCGCGTTCAGGTGTTCCCGAACGGCCAAGGAGATGGTCTTGGAGACCTGGTGACCTTGAGCTTCGGTCCACATGTGGACAATGCAGCACCTGTGTTCGACAACATCCCAGCCGATGTGACCGTCAGTTGCGACGAAGCCCTGCCCACGGCAGATGTGACGGCCAGTGACGATTGTTCAACGGCCACGGTCACCATGGAGGAAAGCACCTCTGGTGACGGCTGCCTGTCTACCATTACGCGCACCTACACAGCCACGGACCTCGAAGGCAACAGCACCATCGATGTGTGGACGATCACAGTGGAAGACAACACGGCCCCTGTGTTTACGGCCCCTGCGGACATTACAGTGACTTGTGGAGAGGACCTCGATCCCAGCACGACAGGCGATGTGACGGATGTAACCGATTGCAACACGTACACCGTGACGTGGAACGACGTGCAAATCTTCAACATGGACCCTTGTGTGGGTGGCGATACCCGCGCCCGCACTTGGCGTGTGACCGATGCCTGTGGCAATGAGTCTGTAGACATCCAGGTCATCACGGTGGTCGATGGTGCTGCCCCCACGTTTGTGGAGGTGCCATCTGACACGACCGTCTCTTGCGATGCGGTTCTTCCCACTTCAGATGCAGTGGTGACGGATGATTGCGGCAGTGCAACGGTGACGCAAGCCGATGTCACGGAGGAAGGGGAGTGCGCGGGCAACAGCACCGTACTCCGAACCTTTACCGCCGTTGACCCTTGTGGCAACAGCACTTTGTATGTCCAGACCATCACGGTCGTGGACACAACGGCACCCACCTTCACGAATGTACCTGCCGACATTACGGTGAGTGTCTACGATGACGTGCCGTCGACCATGGCAGAAGCCAGCGACAACTGCAGCAGCGCAACCGTGTTGTTTGCCGATGAGACCGATGGCAGTGCCAACGACTATGCCCTCATTACGCGGACATTCACGGCTGTGGATGCCTGTGGCAACGCGGCAACGGCGACCCAGACCATCACGGTGCTCGAGGTGCTCGGTTGCACCGATGCCTTGGCGTGCAACTACAATGACCTCGCTACTGCTGACGACGGTTCCTGTGACTTCTGTTCTTGTGACGGGGTCTTCCCGGCAAGCGGTCCGTACAGCCTCGACATTGACACGATCGAAGGTGGAGTGGATGGCATGACAACCTACCAAGTCTACGTGACGTTGACGTCAGCTACTGACTTCCTCAGCGCGGTCACGGGAGACGTGAACAACAACAGCTACGTGCGGACCAGCACAGCATTCCATCAGGACCCCCTCGGGTCGGCCAACGCCCATGGCATCAACCAAGCGGTGATCGATGCTTTCCCCGCATTGGCATATGACAGCTGGGTAACCATTGGTTTGACTGCAGCCGCCAACACCACAGCAGGTGAAGGAGAGGTCTCACTCGTGGAAGGTGAGCCTTGGGTCGGCGATTTTGAAAACGGAGGCAACATCGAAATCTCCGGACAGTACGGCGGCGGATGGTTCGCCCTCAATGGATCCAGCAACGGTGAGGCCGGTGACGACCTGCGTGTCCTCATGGGACAATTCACCACCGATGGTGTGTTCAGCGGTCAGTTGTATGTGCAGGTATTCCCAGAAGGGGATGGCACGAACATGCAGTTCCAGACCCTGCGTTGGGGAGAGCCACAGTGTGGTTGCCAATTGGAGGCTGCGTGTAACTATGACCCCACCACGGCTTACACGGACAACGACAACTGCCTGTATCCTGAGGACCTTTACGGAGCAGTGCATTTTGACTGCAACGGCGTGTGCTTGAACGACAGTGATGAGGACGGCGTCTGTGATGAAGACGAGGTGCCTGGTTGTATGGATGAAACCGCCTGCAACTTCATGGAGGCAGCAACGGACGACAATGGGTCTTGCACGTATCCTGATTACGGCTACGAATGCGACGGCTCTTGTATTTCTGACAGCGACAATGACGGCATCTGTGACCTGAATGAAGTGTTGGGATGTAACCTCCCTACCGCTTGTAACTACGATGCTGCGGCGACCGAAAACGATGAAAGCTGCACGTTTGACTGCTATGGCTGCACGTCTGCTACCGCGGAGAACTACGATGCCGATGCATTGCTCGACGATGGAAGTTGCCTCTTCGGTGGTTGCACAAACACCAGTGCGTCCAACTTCGATGCGAGCGCAGACTTCAACGACGGTTCTTGCCTGTTCCCCGGTTGCACCAACCCCTTTGCGTGCAACTACACGACTGGCGCCAACTTAGACGATGGTTCTTGTGACGTGACTTCCTGTGCAGGGTGTACCAACCCCCAGGCCTGTAACTACGATGCTACGGCTTCTCTGAACGACGATTCTTGTGAGTTCCTGAGCTGCCGCGGCTGTATGGACAGCGGTGCGGTGAACTACGACGACACGGCCACCATCGACGACGGCTCCTGCCTGTTTGGTGGATGTCTGGATGAGGCTGCGCTGAACTACGACGCAACCGCTGACTTCAGCGATGGCTCTTGTCAGTACGCAGGCTGTACCGATGCCGGTGCCTGCAACTTCGACATTCAGGCTACGAACGACGACGGAAGCTGTGACTACACCACATGTGCGGGTTGCATGGTCACCTTCGCGTGCAACTATGACGCTCAGGCCACCATCCAGGACGATGCTGCTTGTGATTTCTACAGCTGCTGTGGTGATCCGGCTGCCGACAACTATGAAGCTGGTGTGGCGGATTTCTTGACCTACGGCTGTGTCTATGGCGGTACGCCCCCCATGGTGGAGTTCGTGGGTTGTGAGCTGCCCTTCGCGTGCAACTACGGCGACGCCGAGAACGATTGTGAGTTCTCTTCTTGCGCGGGTTGTACCGAGCCTTCAGCTTGTAACTATGATGCAGATGCGACCATTCCAATCACGTGCTTGGATCCCGAGGACATCTATGGAGTGGACTATGTCGACTGCGCAGGAGCTTGCCTCACGGATGCCAATTCCAATGGCCTGTGTGACGAAGTGGAGATCAGTGGTTGTACCAACCCCTCGGCCTGCAACTTCGACGCGGTCGCCACGCTGGACGACGGTTCTTGTGACACGGCCAGCTGCTATGGTTGTACCGATGCTGCAGCATGTAACTATGACGATACGGCTTCGCAGAACGATGGTTCCTGTGATTATGTGACGTGTTATGGTTGTACGGACGCCGCAGCCTGTAACTACGATGATGCGGCGACCTTGTCTGATGGTTCTTGTACCTACCCACCTGCAGCCAACTTGGACTGCAACGGAGACTGCATCAACGACGGCAACAACAACGGCATCTGTGACGAAGAGGAGACCTTGGGTTGCACGGACCTGGGCGCCTGCAACTTCGACGCCAACGCAACATTTGATGACGGCAGCTGCGAATTCTTGAGCTGCACGGGTTGTACCAACGTCAACGCTTGTAACTACGATGCGTCGGCTTCGATCAGCGACGGCTCTTGCGAGTTCACCAGCTGTCTCGGCTGTACCGACGTAACGGCGTGTAACTACGATGTGGATGCCACCCAATTGGACGGCAGCTGCACTTATCCCGTGGCGGAGTATGACTGCGATGGCAACTGCCTCGTGGACAGTGACGGTGATGGCATCTGCGACGCATTTGACGGCAACTTCAGTGGATGTATGGACCCATTGGCGTGTAACTACGCACCCCTCGCTGACGAGGACGACGGCTCCTGCGACTTCTGCAGCTGTGCAGGCTTCACCACGGACCTTGCTGGTTACGGAGTGGTCATCGAGGAGTACGCCACGAATGGCATCTCTGGCTACACCACGTACCGCGTCTACATCACCACGCCGAACGCCACCGACAAGGTGAGTGCGGTGACGGGACAGAGTGCCAACCCCACTTTCGTAGAGACGTCGGGCGACTTCTATCAACACCCCAACGGCGGTGTGTTCCCCAACGGAATCAACCCCATCCTCTATGACTTCGTTCCAGAGATCGAGTTTGACAGCTGGTTCACGATTGGCATCGACGCCGCACCGGTCGGCGCCAACGGTGAAGGCAACATTCAAGGCCTTCCAGAGCCTGAGCCATGGTCCTCAGTCTTTGAGAACGGTTCCGGGTTCACGATCGACGACATCATCGGTTCTGGTTGGTTTGTCAACCCCGATGTGAACAACGGCCTTGCAGGCGACGACCACAAAGTGCTCCTCGCTCAGTTGACCACCAACGGTGACCTCAGCGGTCAGTTCTATGTCCAGGTCTTCCCTGAGGGCAACAACCTCAACCAGGAGCGGGTCACGCTGACCTTCGGCGGCAGCCAGTGCGGTTGTACCGATGTGACGGCGTGCAACTATGCTGCCAGTGCGATTATCGATGATGGTAGCTGCTACTATCCCGCCTTCGGATACGGTTGTGACGATGTCTGCTTGTTTGACAGCGAGGCGCCTGAATTCACGGAGATTCCAGAAGACGAGTTCGTCAGCTGCAGCGCAGACATTTCTGTGGTGATGCCAGCGGCTACCGACAACTGCGACCAGAACCTCGAGTTCAGCTACAGCGATGAGATTGTGGATGGCCCATGTGGCGAGACCTATGACATCATTCGTACTTACATCGTAACGGATGACTTTGGACAAGCCGACACGGTATCGCACGTGATCCACGTGATCGACGAGCAGGCCCCCATCTTCACCAACGTTCCCGCAGATGCGACCTTGGAATGTGGAGCTTCATTGCCCACCAACCAGGCTGTAGCCGTGGACAACTGTAACGGAGTGACCGTGACCTTCACCGACGAAATGGTGACGGACGGCTGCGGAAACTCAGGCGTGCTGGAGCGCACTTGGTTCGCCGAGGACGCTTGTGGCAATGTCAACACGGCCCTGACGACCTACACCATCGTGGACACCACAAACCCCGAGCTTGTTGATGTTCCTGCCGATGTGACCATTGGTTGCGAAGAGAACTATGACTTCCCTGAGCCCACTGCGACGGACGCTTGTGGTACGGTGGAGTTGACCGAAGAAATGACAGTGCTCGATGGCGACTGCCCGAACAGCTACACCTTGGTGAGGACGTTTACGGCCATCGATGAGTGCGGCAACTTCTCTCAAGCGGTACAGACCATCAGCGTCATCGATGATGACGCCCCTGTCTTTGCAGGATTGCCTGTGGACCAGACATTGGAGTGCGGGGAAGAGATGCCAGAGGTGTCCGTCACTGCCGATGATGCCTGTTCTGGCACTGTGTTCGTGACCTTCTCTGACGCTCAGGTAACGGTCGATGACTGTCACTACCAAGTGGTGCGCACGTTCGTGGCCACCGATGATTGTGGCAATGCAGCCACGCATGACTGGACCGTGACCTATGAGGACACCACAGCACCGACCTTCACGGCGCCTGCCGACGTGACGCTTGATTGTTCAGCCGATACCACCCCAGCGGGTGCAGGTGATGTCACCGATGCAGCTGATTTGTGTGATGCAGCACCAGCCGTGACCTACAGCGATGTGGTGACCGACGGAACGTTCTCCCTGGAGGGCATGACCGCCGACATCCGCGTTGAGCTTCGCCTGAACAACCTGTCGGCCTTCCCACGTGTGTTGGAGGCGACGGGCGTGACCATCGGCGATGGCATGGAATTGACCGTGGCAGATGAGGCGTCTAATCCACTTAACCTGCGCGGTGCGCTTGAGGTGGACATCGCAGGCAATGCGATTGGACTTTCTGTGGCCGATGTGATTGGATCTGAGAGCTATGACTTCATTGAAGTCCGCGTGAGCAACATTTCTGGCGGCAGCATTGTCGGCGCCAATGTGAACACCGGCAGCTTGCTCTCCGATGCGGCATCAGCCCAGTGGAACACCACCACTTTGGCAGACGAGATTGTGTTGACCTTGATTGAGGAGAGCGGAAGCACCCTTGAGATTGTCGATGGTGGAACGGCTTCAGTGGCGGCATTGAGCCCCATGAATTGCCTCAGCAACAACATCATCACCCGTACTTGGACAGTGACCGATGCTTGTGGCAACAGCACGTCAGAGGTGCAGACCATCACCTTGCACGACCTCACGAATCCTGTCTTTGACTTTACACCTGCTGACCAGACGTTGGACTGCACTGCAGACTATACTTTGGAGATGGCCACGGCCACAGATGCCTGCACAGGTGTTACGGTGACCTATGTGGATGTGGAATCATTCCCATGCGAGGGCAGCCGCGTCATTGAGCGGACTTTCACTGCGGTCGACGGCTGCGGAAATGCAGCAACCCACCTGCAGACCATCTCCTTCCTAGACACCACAGCGCCTGTCTTTACCGTCATGCCTGAGGATCTGCTGTTGGAATGCTCTGAGGAACTGCCTGTTACGGTGGCTGAGGCCAGCGATGACTGCGGTACTGTCCAGGTGACGTATAGCGATGAGACTGTGGCCGGTGATTGCACAGGCCAATGGACCGTGGTGCGCACCTTCACGGCAGTGGATGGCTGTGGCAACAGCTCCGATTATGTCCAGAACATCGCATTCGAAGACACTACAGCGCCTGCATTGACCCTGATTCCAGCAGACACCACTTATAGCGTGGCAGCGGGTGAGGAGATCCCTGTGGACTACCCTCAAGCTGAAGATGCCTGTGGCGTGGTGAGCATGTCCTTTGTGGATGTGTGTTCGGACCAGGAGTTGGGTGGCTACACTGCTCAACGGGTCTTCACCATCAGCGACGATTGCGGCAACGCCGTTGACGTAACCCAAATCATCGTCGTGAGCTACCTCTTGGGCTGTAACGATCCCGATGCAGTTAACTACGACCCGCAGGCTGCGGCTGGCGACGGCACGTGTGTATATGCGGGCTGCACCAACCCTGAGGCCCTCAACTACAACCCACTTGCAGATGAGGACGACGGATCATGTCTGGTGGCCACCATTGAAGGCTGCACCGATCCAGCGGCCTGCAACTACTTCGAAGTGGCCAACAGTGACGACGGCTCCTGCGATTACTGCAGCTGCATCAACGCTCCGGTGATTGATGGTTACAGTGTCCAATTGGAGACGGTGGCTGTTGACGGTGTGCCTGGCATGACGACCTACCGCTTGTACGTTACCATGGTCAACCCCACGGACGTTCTGTCAAGTGTGGTGGGAGAAGATGGCCTCGAGACCTACATCAACACGACGTCCTCCTTCTACCAAGATCCATTTGGCGGAGCCTTGGGACAGGCCACGAACCCCTTGCTGTACGGCATTGCACCACAGCTGGTGTATGACAGCTATGTGACCATTGGTTTGACCGAGGGGGTCAACACTGCTGCAGGAGAGATCGAGGTGACTACAGTGGAAAGCGAAAGTTCAGCGTGGTTGGCACCTTTCGAGGCCGGCGGCAACATCGCCATTGATGGCATGTTCGGAGGGGCTTGGTTTACGTTGAACGGCGCCTCGAATGCCATCGCAGGAGACGACCTCCAGGTGTTGCTCGGACAGTTCACCACCAGCGGGACGCTAAGCGGTCAGATTTCATTGCAAATCTTCCCAGAAGGCAATGGAGACAATGACATGATCATCACGTTCCCCATTGGAAACAGCGCTTGTGGATGTACCGACGAAACAGCGTGCAACTACAGCGCCGATGCGACCAACGATGATGGCAGCTGCGAGTACGCGGGTGTCTACGACTGCGATGGTTCTACATGCGTCAACGACACTGATGGAGACGGCATTTGCGACGAGCTCGAGGTTCCCGGATGTACCGATGCGACGGCATTGAACTACATGGACGCTGCCTCTGATGACGACGGTTCTTGCTTGATCCTCGGTTGTATGGATTCCAATGCAGACAACTACGATGAATTGGCCAATGTGGAGGGCGACTGCACCTATCCTATGGAAGGTTGTACCGACGCTGCGGCAGTGAACTACGATGACACCGCCTTGGTGGATGACGGTTCTTGCTTGTTCCTCGGCTGTATGGATCCTGAGGCGGACAACTATGACGCCAGTGCCAACGTGAGTGGGTTCTGCTCATACCCAGCAGAGGGATGTACGGATTCAGCCGCGGTCAACTACAGCGATGCGGCCATCACGGATGACGGGTCCTGCTTGTACCCCGGATGTACGGATCCCACGGCGTTGAACTACGATCCAACGGCCAACTTTGATGCTGGATGTATCCTTCCGCTTGAAGGCTGCACGGATCCACAGGCTGAGAACTACAACGCGTTGGCCAACACCAACGATGGCAGCTGTGAATACACGCCACCATGTCCTGGTGACCTCAATGGTGATGGTGCCATCAACATCAACGACTTGCTCGACTTCTTCCAGATCTACGGATCGGACTGCCCGCAGTAATTCGCACACATTTAACCAATACCACCCCTTAGGGGACAGAAGGAAAGGAGCGCCGATGAGGTGCTCCTTTCTGTATGTAGGGGGGTAACTTTGCACCATGAAGGACAACGAACTCGACGGTCTGAGACAGCGGCTGGATGCCCATCACGATTGGCCGTCTGAGTACATGTTCAAATTCATCTCGCCCAATGTGCCCGAGAAGGTAGACGCCATCGTGGGGGTGTTTCCACAGGAAGTTTCCATCGACCGGAAAATGAGCGGCGGGGGCAAGTACATTTCCCTCACCATCCGAGAAGTGGTCGCCGATGCTGATGCGGTCTTTGCCCGCTATCTCGAGGTGCAGGCCATAGGGGGCATCTTTGCGCTCTGAAATCCAATCCCGCCTGTCCACATGCAGACATTAGACCTCCTTTCACAAGTGCTGTTTGTGGCGCTGATGGCGATGCTCTTGTATGTACTGTACAAGCGTTTTGTGCGGATGTTGAGCCGTGACAGAATTGAAGGGTCTTATGCCCACGTCGTGTCCTGCCAATGGCACAGTGACGGAAAACTCGTGGTGGTGATCGAGTCAGGTGAGCCCGGACCATGTACCCTCAAATGGGAGGGGGGACAAGCCGAATTGGAATGCCAAGAGGGACGTCACGAGGCGACCATTGAGGCCGGACCGCCCGAGGGCAGTACAGTAGAATTCGTGTTTGCCAACCAAGTTATCCGCCGAAAAGTGGCGTGATTACATCCGCTCTGGCAAGGCAATGCCGAGCAGGTGCATGCCCGTGCGCAAGCTGCGCGTGAACCGTTCGGTCAGCACCAACCTTAAGTCGCGGTTGGCGGCATCATCCGCTCCAAGAATGGAGTGGTCTTGGTAATAGCTGCTGAAGGCTTTTGTCACGTCATAGCACCAATTGGCCAGCAGGGAAGGGTTGTATGTGCTGGCCGATTCGCTGATAACGTCAGGAAGTCCGTGCAACAGGCTGACGAGTTCCATTTCGTCAGCTTCCAATGATGCGATGTCCGTGCTGGGTTCAATGCCTTCTTGGGCGGCCTTGCGAAGGATGCTCCGGCCGCGGACGTAATTGAAGAGGATGAAAGGCCCCGTATTGCCGTAAAAGTCAATGGAGGCCGTCGGGTCGAACATCATGTTCTTCTTGGGGTCCACCTTGAGCAAGAAGTACTTCAGCGCACTCAAGCCGACCCGCTCGAAGACATCGCGCTGGGCGGCCTCGTCGAGCCCTTCCAGCTTACCAGCTTCACGGGCGATGTCCCTGGCGATGCCAAACATCTCCTCCATCAAGTCGTCGGCATCTACAACGGTCCCTTCGCGGGACTTCATCTTGCCTTCCGGCAACTCTACCATCCCATAGCTTAGGTGGTGGCAGCGCTCGGCCTGTGGGAAGCCCAATTTCCCCAACACGAGGAAGAGGACCTTGAAGTGGTATTCCTGTTCGTTGCCGACCGTGTACACCTGGCGGTCCAAATCGGGGTAATCTTGAAACCGGAGCAAGGCCGTTCCAATGTCTTGTGTCATGTAAACGGCGGTCCCGTCGCCGCGCAGCAACAGTTTGCGGTCGAGTCCGTCTCCAGTGAGGTCAACCCAGATGGCGCCGTCTTCCGACTGGCTGAATACCCCACGTTCAAGCCCTTCGAGGACGCGTTCTTTTCCGATGAGGTAAGTGTCGCTTTCGAAGTAGAGCTGATCAAATTCAACCCCCATGGTACGGTACGTGGTGTCAAACCCAGCATAGACCCAGCTGTTCATCGTCTTCCACAGTTCGACGGTGTCAGTGTCACCTTGCTCCCAAAGCCGCAGGGTTTCTTGGGCCTCGAGCAAGATGGGGGCCTGTTTCTCAGCGTCTTCTTTTGGTGTCCCTGCCTCAACGAGGTCGGCTACCTCTGCTTTGAAGGCTTTGTCAAAAGCCACGTAGTACTTGCCGACCAGCTTGTCACCCTTGACACCTGAGGATTCGGGGGTTTCACCTTCGCCAAACTTGCGCCATGCGACCATGGACTTGCAGATGTGAATGCCGCGATCATTGACGATTTGCACTTTTGTCACCTTGTGACCAGCGGCCTCCAGTATACGGCTGACGGAGTGCCCCAGGAAGTTGTTGCGCAAATGACCCAGGTGCAGGGGTTTGTTGGTGTTGGGCGAGCTGTATTCGACCATCACATGGGGTGCGCTGCCCACGGGCCGCGTGCCATATCCTTCCTCCGCGGCTTCCGTCAATAGCCACTGCGTCCAATATGCTTTGTCAATCTCGAGGTTGAGAAAGCCCTTGACCACGTTGAACCCCTCCACGGGCCCTTCAGCATTTACCATGGCTTCTCCAAGCCGCGTGGCGGTTGCGTCGGGTGCCGCCTTGCTGTGGCGCGCCAAGGGAAAGCACACAATGGTGCGGTCACCGGCAAACTCTTTCCGCGTCATCTGAACGCTGAATTGATCCGCAGGAAGGGCTTGGCCGAAACACGCCTCAAACGCCGAGGAAGCAATGGATTGGAGCAAGTTGTCGATGCGCATGTTCAATGTGCGTTGGGGGGGAGAAATACTTCGGCCAGCATACAGCGTACCGAGCCGCCACCGAGTCGTTCGATGGTGGGGATGGGGGCGTGGATGAGGGGGGCGCAGCTTTCCAATGCGGCGCGCTGTTCCGGGGTGAAGGCCCCGTGTGCTGCAGAAGACATGGCGATCAGCCGTTCACCTGCGGTATTGCAGACTTCGAGCACGTTTCCGGCAAAGCCATTGACCTGTTCCTTCGAAATCTGAACAACGGTGCTGCGTCCTTCTGAAAGGGCCTTCAGGACACCCTCACGCTCCCCGTGTTCTGAAAAGATGTCCAGGCACACCACCGCCCAATCTGTGCCAATGGCGAGCATGACGTTGGTGTGGTAAATGGGAGCAGCGGTGTCACCGGATGTTTGGTGCGCCACGAAGGTCAGGGGCGTGTAGTCAAATGCCTCGCAAAAGTGGGCGACGGCTTGCTCGTCCGTCCTTGGGCCTATGGCGGCGTATGCGGTACCGTTGACCCTATCGAGAATCAGGCTTCCGGTGCCCTCGAGGAAGACATTGTGCGCTTCAAATTCGGTGAAATCCACAATGGCATCCAGTTCCAAGTTGTGGTCCGTGCTCAAGCTGTGGAGCAATGATTCCCGGCGTTCGCGGCGCCGGTTCGGTGCAAACATGGGGTAGAGGCCCACTCGGCCATCTCGGTGAAAGCTCACCCAATTGTTGGGGAACAGTGCGTCTGGGGTGTCGGCCTCGGCATCATCGTCGTAAACGGCAACCCTCACGCCATGAGCCCTGAGGGCGGATACAACACCATCGAATTCGGCCTGCGCCAACGCGACAGCATCCTCTATACCTGGCGCATTTTGCTGGTACGCATTGTTGACCGCTGTTTCCTCATTGAGGCGAAAAGAGGCCGGTCGGATCATCATGACGAGATCCGTGGATTGTTGAGGGGGTGAACCTTCGGGACGCATGTTGATGTAATTATGATCGATGGAGGGGCAGGGTGGAGCAACGGAACAGACCTCCCATTCTGCCCACCTTGTCCATCGGACTTTCTAGCAAAGTGTAACCCCAATCTGCAAGGATGGTTCCGAGGCGTTTGAATTGTGGGTCAATCAGCACAGTGTCAGGGGCGATACTCAGCAGGTTGCTTTGGAGTGCGGCAGCTTCTGACAATGAGACACTTGCGTACTTGGAGTGCCTGCTCATCAGGGTGTTGAACTGCGCTTCTTCAACAAAAGCTTCAGGACACACAATCGCTTCTCCTCCGCCCAAAGGCATATAGGCGCAATCGAGGTGAAGTGCACATTTGAGCGGATCTTCATCGTCCTTGTGCAATTCGATGCCGATGAGCTCCCTGTCGGGGAAAGTCTCAGCGAGGTAGGACAATGCTGGGGGAAGGGTACGGGCCACTTTTAAGGAGCTCCATTCGGGACGTTGGGTCACCCCAACCGCCAGGGCACCGTCTAACACGATGACATCTCCTCCTTCGAGTTGAATGTTGTCGGGGAGTTGCACCCAATCCATCCCTTCTAGCAATGGGGCCACACCTTGCCACTCGCCTTTCCGTTCCTCAATGGTCCTGGACCTGATGAAAGTGCCGTCGACGACCAAACCAACGTCGCGGGCAAAAATCTGCTCGAGTTCGGGAATATCGACAGGGCGAAAGACTTCAACTCCCGCATGGGCCAGTGTGTCAGCCAAGGCGTCCAGCTGGGCGGCGACTTCCCCGTGTCGGGGATAGGTCCCTTGTCTCAAATGCCACTTGGATGTGGGGTCAAAGGCAGTATCCAACGTAGGTGCCGGCGGCATGGACCTTCCGTGTCCCACCACTACGGCTTCGAGGCGACCCCACTCGTTGGGTATGTCGATTTCCATTGAGGGCATTTACCGGCCCGAGACACGGGGGCCTTCAATGTGCCAAATTCACCTTGGTGAGCCAAGGCTTTGGCAACGGCACTGGAATCCATAATGGCCACAACGCTGGGCACCAATTGCCAACCATCATTGAGCCAACGAATGCCGTCTTCTTCCTGCCCATCAACGCCATGTCTCCTCACGGCATAGAGCAAGCGCTCTGCTTCAGCTGTGATGTGACGCTTGTAGATGGTGTCACCTGAGGGTTCGACGTAGGTGGTGTCGAGGTATTCGATGCGGGCGCCTGGATAGCGCTCTCCGAGCGTACGTCCGAAGTTTTTGTAGTTGCCAGTCCAGCGCTTTTGGAACACCATGTGGTGCCGCAATTCCACTTCGGCCAGGGCCACGTCGTACACCTCGCCCTCATAAAACGGTGAACTGTACAACAGCTTCCAGTGGTCAAAACGCGTGGACACCCCGATGCTGTCCCATTGTCCCCACATGCGGACATAGAGGTCAAAAACGGAGTCTGTCGGAAAAGTCTCTGGGAGATAGTAATCCCTGAAATGGCGCTCGTATTCTGATTGGTTGTTGGAGTCCATGAAGCCGAAAAGGTCCTCCTTGAAAGAAGCATATTCCGCTTCCTCGAGATACACGGCCCCGGAATCGGGGAAGTGCAACACGGTGGGTGTTGCCATGTACTGTGGGTGCAAGGGGTCTTGGTAGTCACCGATTTCCCAGGATCCAGTGCCTTCTTGACATCCAATCAAGGCCACAGAGAGGCAGATTACCATGGCGATAGGGAGCACCGAGAACGTCCGGGGGGACGTGTTCATGTTGTGCAAGCTTTGCATAAACACGAAGATAACCTGAGCCCTGCTATGCCGTAGTTTAATTTGGGAAGAACCCGTCCTTGATATGTACCTCCTGTTGAAGCACAAGCGTGGTCCAACGCAGTACACCATCCAAAAAAGCGGTCCGCTTTTCACCGCTTGAGACGAGCAGCCGGTGCTTCTGGGCAGGGGGGAGTCCGAGCCAACTGGTGAGGTCTTGAATGGTATGGCTAGCAAGGAGGCTCACATCGACGTCCGGCCTTTGTCCGAGCAGGGTCTTGATGTTCCTGACGGCGTCCTTTTGGGGGGCGGACAGGGGCTGTGAGAGCCGCATGTCGCGCTCGATGACCTCACCGCTGGGGTACAATTTGGGGTCGGCAACCTTGAGAAAACGCGTGGCTTCGAAATGGCCCACGCATTCGACCACAATGTCCTTGCGTCCACCTGGGTGGACTTTTTTGACTTCCACCAAACGTGCAAGACAACCTGTGCGCGCCGTGACGTCTTCGAAATGGAAGGGAATACCAAACCGGTTGGCTTCCTCCTGACCTGTGGTGAGGGCCGCTTCCAACTCAGCCACCAATTGGCGGTACCGGGGCTCGAAGATGTGCAGGCCCGTGCGCTCTCCTGGCAGCAGGAATATGCCCAGAGGGAAAAGCGGGAGAGAATAGGAGCGCGACGCCATCACCAAGAAGATAAGGGAGAAAAAGAAGAGGCCCAGGCACAGGGGGCTTAGCGTGCACTGAGGCCGTACCAAACCGTCTCTCCATCGGCATTGATCGCCTCAAGCAGAATGCCCTTCTGACCGCTGGATTCGGCCTTGGCCTTGGCTGTTTTGAATGCGGACAGGTCGGGTGTTGGAGTGCCATTGACAGAGACGATGGTAGTGCCTTCTTCAACTCCGGCTCGCGACATGGCCCCCTGCCCAGCATCTCTGACCGTGACCCCTTCTTCTCCGCCTGATGCCGCTTGAACGGTTCCGCCCCAGGCCTCAGCTTTGTCCGCCTCACTTGCATTACTCAGCTTGCTGTCCGGTTCAGAGGGCACCGATGCCAACACCCCGTCTTTGGCGCCCAATTCAACGTCGAGTTGGCGCAGTTGTCCGTGTCGCCACACTTGGACCAAGGCAGATTGTCCCGGGCGGTATCGGTTCACCCGCTCGAGCAGTTGCGGTACAGTTGGGGTGGGCGTGCCTCCCACCGAGACGATCACATCGCCAGGTTCCATTCCGGCATTGCGCGCCCCACTGCCGTCCGTTACGCCTGCGACCAAGACGCCCGATACCTCAGGAAGGGCCAGTTCATCAGCGATGTCTTCGTCGACTGGACGGATGTTGACGCCCAAAAAGGCGCGCTGTACGTTGCCAAACTCGATCAAGTCTCGGGCCACTTTCTGGGCCAGGTTGGCCGGGACGGCAAAGGCATAGCCCGTGTAACTGCCCGTCCTCGAAGCAATGGCGGTGTTGATCCCGATCAGCGCTCCTTGAGCATCCACTAGGGCGCCTCCGCTGTTCCCTGGGTTCACCGCTGCATCGGTTTGGATGAAGCTCTCGACGGGAAACAACGACCGGTCGAAGTCGGGCTTGAGGAGCTGAATGTCGCGCGCCTTGGCCGATACAATGCCTGCCGTCACCGTGCTGGTGAGATCAAAGGGGTTGCCCACTGCGAGCACCCAATCACCAACTTGTACGGCGTCGCTATCGCCCCAGTCAAGGGTGCTGAGCCCTTCGGTGCTGATCTTGAGAACGGCAATGTCTGTCGTGGGGTCTGTTCCGACGAGTTCAGCCTTCAGGGTGCGGTTGTCATTCAGGCCTACTTCGATGACATCTGCCCCATTGATGACGTGGTGGTTGGTAATGATATACCCCGCTTCTGACAGAATGACGCCGCTTCCAGAGCCGGATGGCACCTGTTGTGGCGCCGGTGTTTGGAACAATCCAGACCAATCGTACCATCCGTATTTCGGGGTCACAGTGCGCGATGTGCGCACATGCACAACCGCATCCAATGCGTCGCTTGCTGCGGATCTAAAATCAGAGAGGCCGGTGGTCAGCGGAGCCTCCTTGCTGGGGGGTGTGGGAGGCGCGGTAGCGGAGGCGGCTGAGGCAGGCAGGTAGAGGGCGGGCAACGCGTTGGCTGTTGCTGGAACTTCGGAGCGCTGAGAGGCGGTCAATGCCCAGACAAATGCACCTCCGGCGAGGCCAGAGCAAAGGGAGAGGATGACAGTGTGCAGCAGTGTTTTTTCCATCTTGGAGTTTGCGGTTGACTTACCGAAATAACCCCAGAAAGGAAAAGATGGTACAGCGGTATGTCTTAAGAAAACCTATCGCTTCAGCACGAATGTCAGTGCGGGAGGTGTTTCTGCAGAATCCCGTAGAGCAAAGTGCCGCCAAGGGCACCTAAAATGGCCAGGGCGATCGGCCAGTAGCCTGCACCCAAGGTGATGAACAAAGGGCCGGGGCAGGCTCCTGTGATGGCCCAGCCCATCCCGAAAACCGTTCCGCCAAAGAGGTAGCGCTTCCAACCAATTTCGTATTGGTGTATATCGAGCGGTTTGCCGGTTTCAGCATGCCAGCCAAAGCGTCGGGCCGCTAAGTTGAACAGCACACCAAAGGCGATAGCGCCGCCAATCACCCCATACATGTGAAACGAATCGAAGAGAAACATTTCTTGGATGCGGAACCAACTGATCACCTCGCCCATCGTGAGCGTGATGCCGAAGAGAAGACCGAGCAGTAAGACGCGGAACATGTCAGAGTGCTGGAAGCAAAATTGGAAGGACAAAATGGCTCACGGCAAGTCCGCCAATGAAAAAGCCAACGACGGCGATGAGGCTCGGCCATTGAAGGGCACTCAGGCCACTGATGGCATGACCACTGGTACAACCATTGGCCCAACGGGTGCCGAACCCGACCAATACACCACCCAGCACTAGGACCAATACGGCCAAAGGATTGCTCCAGGCTTCGGGACCGAACAAGACGGCCGGTGCGAAGGCGCTGTCTGCGTCACCGATATTCATGGACTGCAATACTTTGACCGTGTCAGGGTTGAGGTTCACAGGGCCTGGTGCGAGGAGGATAAACCGAGCAATCGCCCCGCCGCCGACAGTTCCCAGCACAAAAACGAGGTTCCATGATTGTGCCTTCCAGTCAAAACGGAAGTAATCAGATAGCTTGGCTGCACCGGCGATGGTGCACATCGTCTTCAAGTTGGAGCTCAATCCAAACCTGCGGCCAAGAAGCAGCAGGGCCATCATCACAACTGAAATGATGGGCCCGGTGATGTACCAGGGCCAAGGTGACATATTCAGCATGACTTATTTGAGACCTATTTCCTTGAGCCTGTGGTCCAAAAATTCAGCGGCTGTCCATACTGGGTAAGCTGATGCATCGCCCATGATGGGGTCGAGGGGCATCGGCCCAGTGGGGTGCAGGAAAAAAGGAAGGCTGTAACGCGATTGGTTGCGCTGCGGACCTGGAGGGAGCACGACCCTGTGGGTTGTAGACCGCAAAACACCGCCCGTGAGATTCTGTAGCATATCGCCCACGTTCACGGTGAGGTTGCGGGCGTGCGCTTGCACCGGAATCCAGTCGCCTTCTTTGTCCAACACTTCCAATCCGTCTGCAGAACTGCCCACCAGCAACGTGATCAGGTTGATGTCCTCATGGCTTCCTGCGCGCGGCGCATCGTTGGGCGCATCAGGGGCAGGGGGGTAGTGCAGCACGCGCAGGATGCTGTTGCCTCCCTCTACGTGGTCGGCGAAATATTGGCGGTCCAGGTCCAGTGAGAGGGCCACGGCCTCCATGAGCCGGGCGGCCAATGCCTCGAGCTCGGCGTACAGCCGTCGCCCTGAGGTAATGAAGGCAGGGACTTCCGCACATTCGGGCTGGGTGTAACGCGTTTGGGCGAAATGGAAGAATTCTTTCAGGTCAGCGCGGGCGTCATCCTTGGCGTGCTCTTGCCCAAATGGCGTGTAACCAAAGTTTCCGCCAACCCCTGCAATGCTTGCGGCTTTTTTTCGGTCTTCGGGAAGCCCAAAGAACCGTTCTGCACTGGAGTACGCTTCCTGGATGTGGACGTCTTCCAGTCCGTGACCTTCGAGGGTCACAAAACCATAGGTTTCAAAGGCCGTTCTCAGATCCTTGGCGAATTGCATTTGGGTGTCCGCGTCTCCCGCGAGGAAGTCCGCGGCATTCAGGACAGGTATTGCCTTGCTCATAAAAACAAAAATAAGGCCTGCAGTCAGGTGTTTTGCGCGGCGTCTGCATGCTTTTCGAGTAAAGCAACCAAGGTCACAGAAGCGGCATGCCAGGTAAACCGCTCTTGAACAATGGCAGATGCGGCCTCGCCCATGGTCTTGCAGCGCTCGGGATCCCCCAGCATCCCTTGAATGCCCTGGGCAAAGGACGGAGCATCTTCAGCGGTGGCTACGGCATCTCCCACATTGCACCCCAAGGCAGCCAGGGCGCGTGGTGTCGTGATACACGCTCGTTCCAAGGACATGGCTTCAAGCAGCTTGTTCTGCAGTCCTGTATTAACCAGCATGGGCGCGATAAAAATGGGAGCGGCGAGATAGGCAGAACGGATATCCGCCACATTGCCAATCACCTTCACGTTTCGCCCGGAAAGGGCTTTGACAGCAGGTGCAGGCTGGGCGCCGCAAATCAACACCTTCAATGGTCGTCCTGCCATTTGCTCGAAGCAGGGCGCGACATCTTCAGCGAGAAATCGAGCGGCCACGATGTTGGGGGCGTAGCCGAGGTTGCCACAAAAGGCGACGTCAAACGGTTCGGATTCTGTCTCGATAGGCAGGATGTCGTTCGAAGGGCTGAAAAAAGCAGCATCTACGCCGTTGGGAACGATATGCACTTCCGAGCGGTCAGGGTGCGGCAGCAATGTCCTGTCTTGTTCTGAAATGATGGTGCAGGCATCGAAATAATGCGGCATTCGGTGCTCATACCGCAGGAGCCTCCGTCCTTCTTCTCTCAGCAGGGGACGCTTCCACCATGGCGCACGTTCGGCCTCGCGTTCCGCCCCAGCATGCAGCGTGTCCATGATGTCCAATATGTGCGGTACGGCGTCGAGGTCCTTGACGTATTCTGCCGTCCTGACCATTTGCGCGAGCAACACATCGGGAGACCTCCCCATGATCTCTTGCCGAATCTTCCTAATCAGACTGCGCTCCGTGAACAGCAGCACCTGAAAAGGACGCCGTGAAAAGAGCGACCAGCTCATGCGAAATGCGGCTTTCACCAGATTGAGCCGGTGCACAGTGAGGGTATTGCAACGTTGCTTAAGGGCAGCGATTTCAGCGTCGTTAACGGCGCGAAAACTCAGACAATGCAGGTCCACTTCAAACCGTTCGTGAAGCACAGCCAGTTGGTGGTAGATCCTCAAGCGGTCCCCTTTGTTGAGGGGGAGCGGGAATCGAGGCGTGAGGACCGCCAGTCTTGGCTTGGCGTCAGATTCTGACATGTTCACGATAGAAATCCAGCAATGCGGTTCCAATGGTGTCCTTGTCGAAAGCCGTTTGGGCAATATGCCTACCTTTTTCAGACAGGGTCGCGAGCCTTTCAGGGTGTTCAATCAATTCAACCAATGCTGCGGCCAGCCGCTCAGGCGCCGCTTGGATGACGCATTCATGGTCTTGCAGGTCCAAGCCGCTTAAGCCGGTCGTCGTGCTCGCCACTGGGATGCCAAGGCTCATCGACTCTACAATTTTCACGCGGATGCCAGCTCCCCTGAGCAAGGGCACCACCAAAAGGTCGAAGCCATCTGCAAAGGCCGCAGCATCCGGGACTTCTCCGTGGTTGAAAACGCCCGGCACTACTGCCCAACTTTCGGGCGAGAGGCCACGACCGGCGAGGTGGAACTCGGCCTTGGGGTGGGCCTGTAAGATCTCAGGCCAGACTTCGCTGATGAACCACTCGACGCCCTCGCGGTTCGGGCCCCAATCCATGGCACCGAGATGGTACATCTTCATGGCACCTTTGGGCGGTATCGGTCGCACCACATCTTCTCCCTTTCTCGTTTCGGTGGTAATGCCAAAGCCGGAGACGTGGATGGGGCCTGTAAAACCCCATTTGCGATACCCTTCTCCTTCATTGGAACTGATGGCGACAATGGCGTCCACGAGGTCCAATACGCTCTTCTCGTAGCGCTCTAAGGTTTTTGAGAGGTGGCGAAATACCAACCGGTGAAAAGGGTTGCGCGTCGCCCGATAGCGTTGCTCCCAAATCTGGTACTCATGGTTGTGGCTTCTGAGCGACACCAAGGCGGTAGGGGCGTGGTTGCGAATCGTCTCGATGTAAGGGGTGGTGTACAAGCTCTCGAGGTGGACAACATCGAACCTTTCCCTGGACAACACCTTTTTGAGGACCATCGCATACTGGTGGCTGTAAAATCGGGAGATGTTGTAGGAATCCCCATTGAGCAAGGCCATGTAAGCGTCCCGGATGTCGAGGCCGGTATCGAGCACTACGCCCTCAAGGTCTGTCCGCTTGAGGTACTCGCTGTCCAGTTCGTCGAGCACCAAGGGGTGCTTGTGCGTGATGGCCGCCAGCACTTTTACCCGGGCGCCACTGTTGAGCAAACCTGTCGTAATGGCATCGATGGCGAGGCAGCCTCCGTCCAATGCAGGCCTCGGGGGCTTGTGTGAAAGTTGGAGGATGCGCATTGGAGGTGGCAAGTTACCGGCCCCGGCGCAAGCGGGAAAAGGGGCGCCACGATATTTCGCGGGAGGCCCGAAGATTGAGCACAAAAGCCGCGGGAACCATCAAAAGGGTCCCGAGCCACATTCCCCAAGCGGGGGTCAAGGCGCCCGATCGCACCATGCGTTCGCCCATGATGGTGATGACGTAATAGAGCACGAAAAGGAGGATGGCCAAGACCGTGGGAAGGCCCAATCCGCCCTTGCGGATAATGGCACCAAGTGGGGCGCCGATCAGAAAGAGCAGGATACACGCGGAGGCCAAGAACAGCTTGCGGTGCCATTCAATGGCATGACGGTCCGACAATGTCCGTTTGGACATCCGTTCATCGGCTTGGTTTTGGGCCGTTTGAATGGCATTGCGCAACATGTCCCGAGCAGCATCATGCACCCTTCGGTCTGCGGCAGGCCCCAACCGCTCCAGCCAGTCGGCCCTGACTTCGGCTGTATCCAGAGCAAACACGGGCTTGTCAGCGTGTACGGGCTTATTCATGTTCCGTTGACCGAAGTCTTTCAGGGCAGAGGCCATGTGGGTGCGCTGGTGTTCCAACGAGTCGATGGCGGCCTTGAGCTGACCGAGGCTCATCATTTCGTAGGCCCGCTTGAACAGGGCCTCATCGGCCTTGGCAAAGTCCAAACTGCTGAGGTCGATTCGAATGCGCTGGGCTTCAAACGCAGTCTTCAGGTGAGGGAAGGTCCGGTCGCGCTGACGCACCCCCGGCTCCATGCGGTCTTCGTGGCTGGCCCCGTCTTCAAGATCCAAGATAAGGAACCGGCCGGTGGGAGAGGTCTGCATGGTGCCCCGTTGGGCGGTGATGACAAGGCCTGCGCCTTCGCGACCGCCGCCGTGGTGGTGTATGAGCACGTCTTCGAGGGCGCCGGATTCTTTTTCTACCTGTCCTGCGCGGATGGCATAGCCTTCGATGCCATTGTAGAACACCCCATCCTCCAAGTTGAGGGTCGGCTTCTTGCGGGTCACGCTGTAGAGCAGTGTGCGAAACTTGAGGTTGGCCACGGGCCAGGCATAGTTTGCAAAAACCAGGGCGCCTCCGGCGATGAGCATCATGGTCACCAGCAGTGGACGCATGATCCGCCCCAACCGCATGCCCGATGACTTCAGCGCGGTCAGCTCCTGGTGCTCTGCCATGGACCCCAGCGTCATGATGCTGCTCATGAGGATGGCGAGTGGGAGCGCCAGGTTGACCAAGCGAGCGGAGGCGTACAAGAGCAGTTCAAGCACCACATGCACGGCCAATCCTTTGCCTATGAGCTCGTCGGCATAGACCCAAAGGAATTGCATGTCCAAGAAGAACAAGGCCACCAAGAAGGTGACCACAAAGGGGCCCAGGAACGAACGGAGCAGGAGCCGGGTGGTGCGCTTCAATGGGATATAGCGGTTGTTGAACTGTGGAAGCAACGGCATATTGTGCTCCCGGCGTGCAAGATTGCCTAATTTTCGTGCCACAAGTCACCTGCGATGCACAACAATTCCAACACCATTGGTGGAATCCACCACCTTTTTCTGGCCTTGATCCTGCCTGCTGCCATCCTGATTGGATGCGGCTCCCCTTCTGTAGACCTCGGAGATGACGGTCTGCAGGCAGAGGCCATCGACACCAAAGCCGGCGAACCTGATGCCAATGGTTTCGTCTGGCAAACCGAGCAGTTTGCCGATCTCAAACTCATCCGCTACCGGGTCCCAGGTTGGGAGAAGTTGTCCGAAGACCAAAAGAAATTGGTCTATTGCCTGACGCAAGCTGGACTCAGCGGTCGTGACATCATGTACGACCAGAACAACCGCTACAACTTGCAGGTCCGCAATATGCTGGATGAAGCCCACCGCAACTTTTCGGGGGACCGCAACACCACTGGATGGCAGAAGTTCCACACTTTCGCAAAGCGCGTGTGGTTTTCCAACGGCATCCACCACCATTACTCCAACGCCAAGATTGTACCTGAGTGCGGACGTGTCTACTTTGAATATGTCCTGGAGAACAGTGGACTGGCTTTGAATGAAACTTCCGCCGAAGTATTGGACATGCTCTACGATCCCACCCGGGAGGCCAAGAAGGTGGAGCTCGATGCGACCAAAGGACTCGTCGAGGCCAGCGCGATCAACTTTTACGCGCCCGATGTCAGCACGGAAGAGGCCCAGGCCTATTTCGAAGCCTACGAAGTCAACCGCAATAAGCCCGTTGAGAAAGGGCTCAACAGCCGTTTGGCCAAGGATGAATCAGGCAATGTGGTCGAAGAAGTCTACAAGGTCGGAGGGCTCTACGGCGCAGCACTTGAGAAGGTCTGCTATTGGCTCGAACAGGCACAGCAGTATGCGGAAAATGACAAGCAAGCCGCTGCATTGCGTCACTTGGTCGACTACTACCGGACCGGTGATTTGGAGAAGTGGAGCCTCTACAACATCAACTGGGTGAAGGACACTGAAGGCGACATTGACTACATCAATGGCTTTGTGGAAGTCTACAATGACCCTCTTGGCTTTACCGGCAGTTATGAGACGGTGGTGCAGATCAAGGACTTCGAAGCCTCCGAGCGCATGGCCGTGATGATGGACAATGCACAGTGGTTTGAAGACCACATGCCCTTCATGGATGAGCACAAGAAAAAGGAAGTGGTGGGCATCACCTACAATGTGGTCAATGTCGTGGGCGAGGCTGGAGACGCTTCACCGAGCACGCCCATTGGTGTGAATCTGCCCAATGCCAACTGGATTCGCACGATGCACGGCTCCAAGAGTGTAAGCTTGGGCAACATCATCGACGCTTACGACCAGGCCGGCGGCAGCGGACTGACCGATGAGTTCGCCTTTGACGATGTGGAGAAGGCGAGGGCCCGCACCCACGGTTCTTTGGCCGGCAAGATCCACACGGCTTTTCACGAGGTGATCGGACACGCCAGCGGCCAGTTGGAGCCGGGCGTAGCAGAACCCGCCAGCACGCTGAAAGAGTACGCCAGCACCATGGAGGAAGGCCGCGCTGACTTGGTGGCCCTGTACTTCATGCTCGACGAGAAACTGGTCGAGTTGGACCTGGTGAAGAACATGGAAACTGGTCGATGTGAATACGACAGCTACATCCGGAACGGCATGCTCATGCAGCTGCGCCGTCTGGAGCTGGGAGAGAACATCGAAGAGGCGCACATGCGCAACCGCGCTTGGGTCAGCCACTGGGTGGTCGAGCAGGCCAAAGCGGACAACAGTATCCGCGCCATCAAGCGAGACGGAAAGACCTACTACAACATTGTCGACTATGACCGTGTAAGGGCACTCTTCGGTGAACTCTTGCGCGAAGTGCAGCGCATCAAGTCACAAGGAGACTACGCAGCAGCTCAGGCCTTGGTAGAAGGGTATGGCGTCAAGGTCAACCCCGAGATTCACCAGGAGGTCCTGACCCGTTCAGAAGCGCTGGGCATTGCGCCATATGGTGGATTCATCAATCCTCGCCTCGTCGCAGAGCTGGGCGCAAAGGGTGAAATCCTCGGTGTGGAATTGACCTACCCAGATGACTTCACCGAGCAGATGTTAGGATACGATGACGAGTACAACTTCTTGCCCCTCATCAACTGATGCAAGAAGATCAGCCCCAAGCGGCAGCAGGGACGTTCACAGCCAGAAAACTGGCGCTGATTGAGGCCATACTTCCCCTGCAAGGAGAAGCGGACTTGGCCGCTCTGGAATCCGCTGTGGACGCCATCAAGGAAGACATCCGTGCCCGACAGCTCGTCATAGGCTATCGTCCTTCGGGAACGGCCGTGCTCAAGCAACGCTTCCTGGACCGGTTGCGTCATACTCTACAAGACCTGAATCACGATGAATACGTCACCCTTCACGACCTCGAGCAGCGCGCCGCGGATTGGTAATACAGCCGCAATCATCGCTTCACTTTTCGTGGTTTGGGGTGTGGCAGGATTCAATGCCGGCGCACAAACGCCTTGTGAGAACGGCTTTGCAGGTCAATACCCCTGTGAAGGGCTCGATCTGATGTGTGTGCGGTCATTTGAGGAGTTGGGAGGCACCCCTCCAGGCAATGGCAATGATTGTTGGGGATGGACACGAGAGGGGCGTGAGTTTGTCTTGTTTGGTCGCAGCGATGGGACCTCTATTGTGGAAATCACCGACCCTGTCAACCCAGTAATGGTGGCAGACGTTCCGACGGCCACCGTACCGAGTTTATGGCGCGACATCAAGGTCGTGGATGATGTTGCCTACATCGTGAGCGAAGCCGGCGAGCATGGCATTCAAGTGGTGAACCTTGAGGTGCTGCTGTCGATGGAACCCATGTCGCCACTTCCATTGACAGCTTATTACACTGGATTTGGAAGCGCCCACAACATTGCCGCCAATCCTGAGACTGAGTTCGTTTACGGTGTTGGCACCAACACCTTCAGTGGCGGCATGCACATCGTGGATGTAGCGGATCCGGCCAATCCCACCTTGGAGGGGTCTTGGGAAGAGGCTTATGTCCACGACGCTCAAGTCGTGGTGTATGACGGTCCCGATGCCGATTATGCCGGGCAGGAAATCGCCTTTGCATTCAGTGGTTTTAGCGGCTTCTTCATCGTGAATGTCGAAGACAAGGACGACTGTCAGACGCTCTCTGCGCTGTCGGATTCGTCATGGGTCTACACCCACCAGGGATGGCTGACAGAGGACCAAAGGTTCGTGTTGGTTAACGATGAAATTGATGAGTCGACTGGCGTTGCGCCCCAGACCCGCACTTGGGTGCTGGATGTGCAGGACCTCGACGCCCCTGAAATCGTGGGATTTTATGAGGGGCCACTCTCGGTGACGGACCACAATCTATACACCCATGAAGGCCACGTGTACGAGGCCAATTACTACGCTGGGCTTCAGGTGCTCGAGATCATCGACGCCGCCAGTTTGGATTTTGAACAGGTCGCTTTTTTTGACACGAACCCCTTCAGCAACCAAACAGGAACGAGTGGCGGTGCTTGGAATGTGTATCCCTATTTCGAAAGTGGAAACATTGCCATCAGCACACAAAGTCACCTCTTCGTGGTGGCGCCCTCGGCTTCGGTCATCGCAGTAGAAGAGGCACCACAGGTCCCCGCTTTGGGCGTGAGGGTCGAAGAGGGGGTGGTGCACCTCGATGCACAGGCCCTTTCCCAAGAAAGTCTGCAGGTATACGACGCCGCGGGACGCCTGAAAGCCGAGTGGTTCGTTATGCCGAATACAGCATCCCGTTGGTTTGTATATGACTGGGAATCAGGGGTGTATGTCGTGCGCTCCTCATCGGGAGCACAAGCGCGTTTCGTCCTTCAGTAAGCAGTCGTTCGGGTCAGCCGTTGGTCATCGCTTCGCGGAGCCGTTCCACCAGCGCCGCTCCATCCATTCTTGAGGTAATCCGGCCTTCCTTGGCCAAGGAGTAAGTCCCTGTCTCTTCGCTGAGCACCAAGGCTACTGCGTCGGTTTGTTCACTGATGCCCAAGGCTGCGCGGTGTCGGGTGCCGTATTGGGCGGGTAGATCAATGCGGCCCGTAACCGGTAGAATGCCACCAGCCCACGTGATCCGGTCGCGTTCGATGCATGCGGCGCCATCATGCAAAGGGCTCGCTTTTTCAAACAAAGCCACAATCAATCCTGAGGATACCTGGGCATCCAGTGGGCGCTTGCCTGTGGCCGCATTGCCTGGATCGGCGTCCCGCCTCAGAACGAGCAGGGCGCCCAATCCGCGCTTGCGGCATTCTTCGAGTCCGTCCCGGAGGGCCACCCAAGTGGCATCTTGGTCCGAAGGGGCATGGGTCCGGCCGAAGATGGCCTGCACCCAAGGAGGCGCACCGTTGAGCAATTGACGGTTGCCAATGAGCAGCAGAAATTGTCGGAGCTCCTGCTGGAACACGATGAGCAAGGCGATGACCCCTACGCCGATGAACTGTCCAAGCACTTCAGCCAGCATCCGCATCTGCAGCGCATCTACAATCTGATACACGAGATAGATGGCCAAAATGCCCAGAAAGATGCGAATCGCAGCTGTCCCCCTGGTCAGCCGATAGAGTTGATAGAGGATCGCCGCTACAGCCAGGATGTCCAGCACTTGCCAAGGGCCCAAATGCAGAGCGGGTTGTTCAATCATGACGGAGGCTTGTTCTGTGCTGAATCAGTGCGCCATGCAATTTCACGCATTCCTTGGCTTCTGCAACATCGTGCACCCGGAGGATGTGCGCACCGCGTTCTAAAGCCCACGCATGCAGGACAGAAGTCCCGTTCAAAGCACGCTCCGGCACGGAGCTTAGGGTCTTGTAAATCATAGATTTACGGCTTACACCCGCCAGTACCGGAACCCCGAGCTCAGCAAAACGCGCAAAATGATCGAGCAGCTGGAAGTTGTGCGCCAGCGTCTTGCCAAACCCAAAGCCAGGGTCCACGGCCAGCTGTTCTGCGCCTTTTGCGCGCAGCGTCTCAAGGCGTTCAGTGAGAAAGGCCAGCACCTCGTCGGTGGGGTGCTCGTATTGGGGCCGGTCCTGCATGGTTTCAGGTGTGCCCTGCATGTGCATCAGGATGCAAGGAACGTTGAGGTCCGCCATGAGGTCCTCCATCTCTGGGTCAAGCCGGCCCGCGCCAATGTCATTGATGATGTCGCACCCGGCAGCGATGGCCTGGCGGGCCACTTCTGCTTGGTAGGTGTCGATGCTCAATGGGCAATCGGGCAAAGCGTTTCGGATTTCCTCAATCACGGGGAGCACCCTTGCGAGTTCTTCACCTGCGCTCAAAGGCGTTGCGCCAGGCCGTGAGCTTTGGCCGCCGATGTCGAGAAGGTCTGCACCAGCCGCTACCATTTGAACGGCGCGTTGAGCGGCTTTCTTGGCCTGCATCACGCGGCTGTCGCCGTGAAAGGAGTCCGGCGTGGCATTGAGCACCCCCATGATGCGGGGCGTGGTGAAGTCGAGGGTGGTTCCCTTGAATCGAAATGGCGCGGGCGGCGTGATGGTCGACATGAATCCGGCAGGAAAGATGCGAAGGAAGAAGGCAGGGAGGAAATAGTGCCAGCGACTGTGGGAAAATGATGCCTCATTGGGTGGCGCCAAGAGGGGGAGACAACGGATTGGGCCGCAACTTGCGACCGTTATGACCAGCACGACTTCGACACCCGATTCTTCAGGAGGCCTCGGCCGCACGCTGACCGAATACGATGGTCAAGTGGCGGTATGCCGGGCACTTTTCTTGGACAAGATGCACGACTATGGCACAGCCTGGCGCGTCTTGAGGCCCGAGTCCCTGACGGATCAGCTGTTCATCAAGGCCCAGCGGATTCGAACCATACAGGAGGGAGGGACCCAAAAAGTGGAGGAGGGCATTCGGCCGGAATTCATCGGGATCGTCAATTATTGCATGATGGCCTTGATCCAACTGGAGCTTCCCGAAGGAAGCCCCATGGACCTGCCTGCCCAAGAGGCCACACATCAGTTTGATGCTGCCTTGGCGCGTACGCGGGAGCTGATGACAGCCAAGAACCACGATTACGGGGAGGCTTGGCGTGACATGCGCGTTTCTAGCCTCACCGATTTGATCTTGATGAAGTTGCTGAGGATCAAGCAGCTCGAAGACCTCAAAGGAGGTGCTAAGGTGAGTGAAGGCGTAGATGCAGGGTACATGGACATGGCCAACTATGCGCTGTTTGCCTTGATTCACCTCGAATCAGCGTAATCCACGGCCGTACGTGTTAATCAGGGGTTAATGCCGGGTAAGGCATCCTGAAACCGGTGCGAAATTGTAGGCGGAATCTCAACGCCATGCGCAACATCCTTCTTTCGGTCGCCAACTTCTGCCGCGTGCTGGTCGGCGCCCTCTTTGTCGTTTCAGGGTTGATCAAGATCAATGACGCCCTCGGCTTCATGTACAAGCTCGAGGAGTATTTCGAACCTGGCGCGCTCAACCTGGAAGCGTGGGCACCGTACGCATTGGAATTGGGCATGTTGGCCTCCATCGGTGAGGTCCTGCTGGGCATTGCCCTGTTGGTGGGGGCCTTGCCACGTTTGACAACAGCCTTGACCCTGGTGCTCATGCTGTTCTTCACTTGGTTGACTTGGTATACCGACCACTGTGACCCTTTTGGCAGCAAGACCATTGTGGAGAACGGCCTTGAAGTGATCATACCGAATCAGTGCGTGCTCAGCTGTGGCTGTTTTGGCAATGCCATACCGCTCACGCCCCACGAGAGCTTCATCAAGGATGTGGTGTTGTTGATCTTGTTGCTTCCCATCTTGCTGAGTGCTTGGACCGGGGGGTATGCGCTCAACGAACGGAGCCGCTCCCTGTGGATGTATGCCAGCGCGTTGGTGATCACCTGGATTTTCGGTGAAACCATGTTGGAGTGGGGTTTCCCAACGCTGTTTCTTGCCCTTGGCCTTGCAGCTGCTGAGGGCATTCGGCGTCGATGGGCCAAAGGAGGAGAGGAGTGGGCGATGGCCGCTGGCGTGTTGCTGGTGGCGCTGGGCTTTCAGGCCTACACCTTACGGCACTTGCCGGTAAAGGACTACCGGCCATATGCTGTTGGAGAAGACCTGAACCGCAACATGGCGTCTGCCGATGAGCTGGGTTTGGAGCCCCCGGTGTACGACAAGGAAGTGCGTTTCTCCGATCCCGCCACAGGAAGAGATACCGTGGTCTTGCAATCGGCATACATGAGCGGGAAGCTCTGGCAGGATGAGGCCTTCAAAACCGCCTTCCCGGAAGCCGATTGGGACGGCGCCAGGGAGTTCAAAGTATCGGACGGATATGAGCCCCTGATTTTTGATTTGGACGCCACAGACGCGGCCGGAGACAGCCAGCTGGCTGATCTGTTGGGGGAGGGCTACACCTTGCTGCACATTTCCAAGGACCTCGCAGCATCAGAAGCCCACGCACAGCAGGAGATTAACGCCCTATTTAAGGCTGCAGCCGAAAAAGGCTGGCGCACGGCGATGTTGTCACCCGCAACAGTTGAAGATGCGTCGGCCTACCAGGCAGAACATGGCGCCGACTATCCGTTCTATTCCACAGACCCCACCGAGCTCAAGATCATTGTGCGCAGCAACCCGGGCGTGGTGTTGCTCAAGGATGGTGTGGTTCAGGACAAGTGGGCTTGGCGGGACGTTCCCGGTACTTTTTCGGACCTCGAAGGGACATACTGAGGACTGATGAACAAGGGCCGTGGGTGGGGCAAAGCATGGAGGGGGCTGGCCGTCCTTTGGGGCAGCTTCACCTTGGTTTTTCTGGTGTTCACTGCCGTCCCCGACCCCGCCCGTCAGCTGGCGGGGCAACAAGCAGACCCCGAGGTCATTGCTGACCTCCGCACCCAATTTGGGTTGGACAAGCCGCCACTTGAGCGCTATTTCCATGCATTGCAAGACCTCGTTCCCTTTGGGCCGACGGATGATGGGGGGTGGGGCATGCGTTGGCCATCGCTTGGAGATAGCTATGTCCGTCCTGAGTCAGTGATCACCCTGTTGGGAGAGGCTCTCCCCGCCACAGCATTGCTGGCCATAACAGCCTTGATGTTGGCGTTGCTGGTCGGACTGCCCATGGGGCTTCTTGCGGCCCGTTACCCCGGCGGATGGTTCGACCGCATCGCAGTGGGAGGGAGCGTTTTGGGCATGAGTGCACCCTCTTTTTTCATGGCCATTTTGGTGGGCTACGTTTTTGCTGTCCGTTGGGGTGGCTGGACGGGTTTGCCCCTGACGGGCAGCCTTTGGGACTTGGATGCGCAAGGCCGCACCGTGTTGTCCATCAAGAACCTCATTCTGCCCGCTGTGACACTCGGGCTTCGTCCACTGGCCGTGTTGTCGCAGTTGATGCGGGGGGCGGCATTGGATGTACTGTCCGCGCCCCATGTGCTGACCGCGCGCGCTTTCGGGGCTTCTGAGGGGGAAATTCTCCGGCGCCATGTGCTGCGCAATGCGCTGAATCCCGTGGTCACGGCAGCGAGTGGTTGGCTGGCCCAATTGCTGGCAGGTGCCGTTTTTGTGGAGTTTGTTTTTGGCTGGAGAGGCCTCGGATTCCTGCTGTTTGAGGCACTCGAGCAGCACGACTTGCCCGTGGTGATGGGTGGTGTCTTGCTCGTCAGCTTCACGTTTGTGTTGGTCAACGCCCTCGCGGATGTGACTTACCGACTCCTTGACCCCCGCGCCGCTCAGGCTTGAAGCTCCAATTTGGCGCGTTGGTTGAGGTCGCGCATCAGCGATTGGATGGTCGCATTGAAATAACGCTTGGTCCTGTAGCTGCCTACCCACTGTATGCCCTGAACCGCGTTGGTGAGAAAGACCTCATCTGCGATGAGCATGTTTTGTGGTGTCAGGTTGCACTCATAGACCTTCATGCCCGAAGCGAGGGCGAGGTTGATGATCTGCGCACGCATGATGCCTGCTGTGGCACCACCGTCCAAGCCAGGCGTGTACAACACCCCATTGGACACGAGAAAGAGGTTGGATGACGTGCTTTCGATGATGCCCATCCGGTCATTTTGGATGAGGGCCGTGTCCAGTTGGTGTTCTTGGGCCCACAACCCGCTCTGTATGTAGATGTTGGCCGCCAGATTCTTGAATCGCGTCAAGTGGTTGGGCGTGCACTTCATCTCTGGATAGATGTCTACAGAAAGGCCCTTTTCGTTGAGGCTGTAGTCGGCCTCTGTAATGGGTTCGGCCGTCATCACCACGTCAAGGTCACTCCCCTTTGGCGCATAATATCCCGTGCCTCTGCGGCTGAGCGTCATCCGTATGCGCGCACTTCCTGTGATGTTCGTGGCCTCCAGTAATCGGCTGATTTCTTTCTTGATGTGCTTGGGCGTGAACCCCAAAGGAGGATGGATGCGGTGCGCTTTAAGCCCCTCGCGCATGCGCTCAAAATGGGCTTCTACAAAGAGCGGAACACCTTGCATGACCCTGATGGTCTCGAATATGCCATCGGCATACAGAAAGGCTCTGTTTCCGAGCGAGATTACAGCACTGTCAGGACCGTCAAATGACCTGAGTTCGCCGTTGTACAAAAGGGTGTCCACAGGGCAAAATTAAGCCCCTGCGCTCAGTGGAACTGATTTCCAATCAGAAAGGGGGGCGTTGGGCTCAATCAGGATGCCACGACGCACGCCAGCTCCCAAAGCGCAGGTGATGTCCCTGGCTTTGTCCCCGAACATCCAGCATTTTTCGGGATCCAACTTGTGCTTGGCGATGGCGCGCTCAACCATCAGGGAACCTGGCTTTCTGCTGAGGCTTTGTCCGAAGTCGGGGTGGTGGGGGCTGTAAAAAATATCGGTGATGGGTGCGCCTTGGGCTTCTGCTTCACGCCGGAGATATGCATGAATTTCAGCCACGGCTTCATGGGTGTACTTGCCTTTGGCAATGCCGCCTTGATTGGTAATGAGGATCAGCTTGAATCCAGCATCGTGCCAAGCCCGCATGGTAGCCAGGGCAGTGGGCAGGATGTGAAACTCATCAATGGAGGTCGTGTAGTCGCCGGGATCGTGGTTGATGACCCCATCTCTATCGAGGAGGATGGCCGCGCCAGTGTGGGTTTGGGTGGAGATCGTCTTCTTGGACATGGTTCAGGCAATGGGGGTACCGGGGGGCACTTGGCTGCCCACTTCGAGAAGGGCGACGTGTTCGCCTTGCACAGCGCCAAGCACGAGGCAACGGCTTTGGTGACCGCCAACCTGCTTCGGAGGCAGATTGACCACAGCAGCGACTTGGCGGCCTACCAGCGCTGTGGGAGTGTAGTCTTGGACCAATTGTGCTGTGGATTTGAGTATACCCAACGCACCGAAGTCGATGTGCAGGACATACGCCGGACGCCGCGCGCCTTCGAGCAAGGTCGCCGATTGAATGGTGCCAATGCGCAGGTCGCACGCCATAAAGTTCGAAACCTCAATTGGGCCTTTTCTCTCCATATCGCCGGTCAAAATCACACTATGGTCGGGCAAATTAGGTGCCGGCGCCGGTTAACTTGGCGGCATGGAAGAGGCTTTTCCCCCGAAAGGACAATGGAAGGACTGGAAAGCGGCTGTGGAGGCGCAGGCGCGGGGCACCGCTCCGGCATTGATGACTGCGCTGGATCGGGAGGTTGAAGTTTCAGTCTACCATGCCGGCCGTGTGGTGTCATCCGTTCGGCCTCGGACCGAGGTGCCGTGGAAAATTCGCCAGACAGTCACCACGGCTGGAGCCGTCATGCCGGCTTTGGAAGGAGGGGCTGAAGTCTTGCGGTTGCATGCCTGTGAAGAACCCGCCGCTTGGTTGGAAGGTGTCGAACGGTCATTTGTGGACATCGAATATGTCGGAGGGATAGCGCCCGCTCAATTGAAAAGCGAGCATTGGCCCATACAAGGTGGAGTGCTCCTGGATTGGTGGGCCGCAAAGGGCGATGTCAATACAAGACTCGAGGAGCACCTCGCGTCCGTGAAGCGCGGCGCGCCTCAAGCGGACCTGCGGGCGGTTTTGCTGACCGATCCCAAAGTCGCCAGCCAGGCATGGTCTACAGGAGCATCCTTGGCGCTGTTGATGAAATCCTGTGCGTCCATTGCGCCCCTGGCGGGTGGGCGACTCAATCAGGTTGCACTCGACCTGAGTCTGGATGAGGATCCGGTTGTGGCCCTTGCTGCTGCGGAAGCCTTGAAACGAATGCTGATGCGCGATTGGTCGGTTCAGCAATGGCCGGTCATCACCATGGTATGCGATGTTCGAGGCTACGAAGCAGAGGAGGGGCGTGACAACCTCGTCCGTCAAGCACTGCGTGCAACAGGCGCGGCATTGTCCGCTGTAGACGCGATTGACCTTGGGTCGCCTCAGCTGCGGGGTACGCCACCCCACGACCTGGGTGGTCAGGGGGACAAATGGAGCCGCAACATTTTGCATTTGCTGCGCGAAGAGAGCGGCTTGGGGCATGTTGATGCTGTGGTGTCACCATTGGTAGACACCCTGGCCGACGCCTTTGTCGCGTCTGCAGATCAATACAGCGCACTGTGGAACGAGTTGTCCGTTCACGAGGTGTGGGCCCAAGGACCAACGGCGTGGACCATCCCAATTGTGCGGACAGAGCCTAAAAGCACCACACCGGACGCTGCGCTGCTTTGGGAAGGACATGGTGCAGGCACCCCGCCGTACTTGCGCGGGCCCTATGCGAGCATGTACACGAGCCGCCCTTGGACCATCCGCCAGTACGCAGGGTTTAGCACAGCTGAGGCGTCCAATGCGTTTTACCGGCGCAATCTGGCTGCCGGTCAGAAAGGGCTCAGTGTTGCCTTTGACCTGGCCACTCACCGCGGTTACGACAGTGACCACCCCCGTGTGTCGGGCGATGTGGGCAAGGCGGGCGTGGCCATTGACAGCGTCGAGGATATGAAGCTGTTGTTTGAAGGGATTCCGTTGGACGCCATGTCCGTTTCCATGACCATGAATGGGGCCGTATTGCCCATCATGGCCTTCTATATCGCGGCGGCAGAGGAGCAGGGCGTGGAAGCCAAGGCGTTGTCTGGAACCATACAGAACGACATCCTCAAGGAGTTCATGGTGCGGAACACGTTCATCTATCCACCTGCACCAAGCATGCGGATCATCAGTGACATTTTCGCCTACACGGCGGAACACATGCCGAAATTCAATTCCATCAGCATCTCCGGCTACCACATGCAAGAGGCTGGAGCGACCCCTGAATTAGAACTGGCCTATACCATTTCCAATGGCCTTGCTTATGTCAAAGCCGGTGTTGAGGCGGGACTCAGTGTCGACGATTTCGCACCCCGTTTGAGCTTTTTCTGGGGCATCGGCATGGACCTCATTTCTGAGGTGGCCAAGCTGAGGGCAGGACGTTTGCTCTGGGCGCGGTGGATGGCAACATTCCAACCCTCCAACCCAAGGTCCTCGATGCTGAGGACCCATTGCCAGACCAGTGGATGGACCTTGACCGAACAGGATCCGCTCAACAATGTGGGGCGGACGGCCATCGAAGCCTTGGCAGCAGTGTGGGGCGGTACCCAAAGTCTGCACACCAATTCGTTGGACGAGGCCATTGCACTGCCCACTGACGACACGGCCAAGGTGGCGCGCAACACCCAGTTGATCTTGCAGAATGAGGCGGGCACTACGCGCTGGGTGGACCCCCTTGGTGGTGACGCTACAGTGGCGCGTCGAACGGCCGAACTGGTCGAAGCGGCAGACGCCATCATCCGTGAGATGCAGGCGGCAGGGGGGATGCCCAGCGCCATCGAACAGGGCTTACCCATGCGGGGCATAGAAACGGCGGCGGCAGAAAAACAGTCCCGCATCGATGCTGGTGGGGACAAAATCATCGGGCTGAATTTGTTTGCTGGCAAAGCCCCTGAAGGGATGGAAGTGCTCAAAGTGGACCACCATGCGGTATTGGACGGTCAACGGGAACGCCTCAAAACCTTGCGTTCAGCCCGCAATGCAGCTGATGTTGAAGGAGCGCTTGCGGCCCTGGAAGCCGGGGCTCAGGGCGGTGAGAATTTGCTGGCCTTGGCTGTGGATGCCGCCCGAAAGCGGTGCACATTGGGGGAGATTTCCGAGGCGTTGGAGCGCGTTTACGGACGCCATGTGCCGGTCAATCGGCCCGTTCGTGGTATTTTCAGGAAGCACCTCGGTGCCCGTGAAGAATTCAAACAAGCCGTGGAAAAAGCCACCCGATTTTCTGGCCTTGCAGGCCGTCAACCGCGCATCCTCGTCGCCAAGATGGGGCAGGATGGACACGACCGTGGTGCCAAGGTGATTGCGAGCGCATTTGCAGACCTCGGTTTCGATGTTGATTTGGGTTCTCTGTTTCAGACGCCCGAAGAAGTTGCGCGCCAGGCCGTGGAAAGTGACGTCCATGTTGTGGGTGTTTCCACCTTGGCAGCGGGTCACCTGGCGTTGGTGCCGGCCTTGGTTTCGGCCCTGGCCGAAGCCGGGAGAGAAGACATGCTCGTGGTGGTCGGGGGCGTCATCCCGCGAGAGGATTATCCGGCTTTGTTCGAATCCGGGGTGACCGCCATTTTCGGTCCGGGTACGCCGGTGGTTCAATCAGCCACGCGCATTTTGGACCTCCTGTTGGAGGCCTACAGTTGAGGATTTAGGCGCCTTGGCTGCCGAGCTCTGAAGTGGGGTAGCGGTATCCACGCAGGATGTCTTCTGCGGGCATGGCCGGTTTGCCGGCAAGCTGAGCGCGCACCAATTGTATGGGGGTGCTGGCCGTTCCTACCCACCACGTACCGCTGTCGGTATGACATTGCCCAGGTGCCAGTGGCGCCATGTCTAATGGGGCCGCAGCGTTCAGGGCTTCGTGCACCTTGAATGTGGCGCCGTTGAGCGTGGTCCATGCCCCGGGAAATGGGGTCATGCCACGGATGAAATCCACCACGCGCGGACCCGGGTGACGCCAATCGATCCGGCCATCTTGCTTGAAGAGCTTTGGGGCGTCTCGCTCATCGCCCGTGGCCAATTGGTCCTGGGGTATCCCTGTGATGTCACCTTGGGCAAGGGCGCTGAGTGTATCTACCAGCAGTCCAGCACCTTCATGCATGAGTTTCGCGTAGAGGGTGCCCGCAGTGTCACCGTCTTGGATCGGGCAACCCCGTTGGAGCAGCACAGCGCCTGTATCGATGTCCCTTGTGATGAAGAACGACGTCACACCGGTGCGTTCTGCTCCAGAGGCCACGGCATGCTGTATGGGCGCAGCACCGCGGAAATCAGGAAGCAGGCTGCCGTGGACATTGATGGTGCCAAGTCGGGGACGGTCCCACACCATTTCAGGGAGCATGCGAAAGGCCACAACGGCGTAGACATCCGCTTTCCATGTGTCGAGCAGTGTCAGGAAATCCTGCGCCCGGAGGCGTTCGGGCTGAGCCACAGGCAATCCCAGCGCTTCAGCAGCGGTTTTGACTGCAGAAACCGACATGCGCTGACCGCGTCCAGCAGGTTTGTCTGGGGCCGTCACAACCCCCACCACTTCGTGCGCACTTGCATGCAGGGCGCGCAGGCTCGCTTCTGCGAAATCCGGCGTACCAAAAAAGGCCACGCGAAGGGAAGGAGATGGAGTCGGTGTCACGCGGCACAAAGGTAGTAGACCGCAGCAGTGGTTGGAGGCGTCAAACCGCTTTGGAACGCCAGTCCCAGCGCTTCAAGAAAACCAAGCACCCCAATCCCATGAGGCTGAAGTAGATCCATTCGACCCGCCAAATGAGCCAGACGGGTTGCGGGTAGACCAAGGTCAGCAGGATGCTGACAGTGGTATACGCTACGAGCGCGGTCAACTCAATCACAAGGGCCGCTGACGTGTTCCCGCTGCCTTGCACCGTGCTGAGCAGCACACTGCTGAAGCTGTACATCATCATGGCGGTGAAGATGACCGGCAGCGTCCGGACAGCGGCGTACAATCCTTCCGGTGCGTCAAAGAAGGGGCTGGCGATCAGGGTGGGGTACAGAATCCCTCCGTGAGAGACCAGCAATATGCCGCTGGCATTGACCACGAGGAGCCGCTTTATGACAGGGGCCAAGGCATGGCCTCGGCCCTCGCCGAGCAGTCCGCTGATGAACGTCCGCGTGGTCTGCTGAATGCCTTGTGACACCACAAAAGCGAGCATGAAAAAGTTGCGGGCGATGTGGCTCACTTTCAGCTCCATGACGCCCACTTGTTCTACGAAAAAGAAAAACATGCTCCACGTGCCGAGGGTGATCGTCAATTGCAGGACCATGGGCGTGGCGAGCCGAACCCAACGGCGAAAGGCTTCCACCTTCATCCAAGCTGAGGCCCACAATTCAGCACCGTGTCGCCAGAGCACATTGCCCACCAACACGGCCATCCCAAAGGTTTCCGCAAGCAACGAAGCCCAGGCCGCACCGTCGGCTCCGAGTGCGGGCAAGCCCCACCGGCCGGAGATGAGACCCGCATCGCCGATGATGTTGACGGTACCCGTGACAATCATGGCCCACATCAGAATCTTGGAGCGGGCCGTCCCCATGAAATAGGCGACAAGCATCATGCTCATGAAGGAGGGCAGAAAGCCCCACATCCGGATGGACATGAACGATTCAAAGATGTATCCGGTCTCAGTGTCTTTGAACACCCCGGAGAATCCGCTGTACAAGGCGATGAGGACCAAGGCCACGAGTAGAATGCTCACGCAGAGCATGACGGCGAGTCCTGAACGGAGGATGTTTATGGCTTCGTGGCCGCGCCCTTCACCCACTCTGCGCGCGATCAGAATCTGTCCAGTGCTGGAGAAACCTTGGCCCACCATGGCCAAGGTGATGTAGAGCAATCCCGCGTTACCGGCACCGTTCAGCGCGGCATCTGAGGTTTGGCTCAGGAAGTAGTTGTCCGTCAGGACGACGAGAAACTGCATGAACGTGCCCGCGGAGACCGGAATGGCGAGCCTTAGGATGTCGGAATAACCGGTCTTGAGCGGGGTCATCATGAAGAGGGCCTATCGCTCAGATGAGTCAGTGGCCGTCGGCCCTTCGCCACTGCGCATCCGTGCAAGCAGGCCAGGGGCGTCTTTTACGGTCCGTTCTGCCCAATCTCCAAGAATGCGCAAGCGTTCTGAGTCTGGAATGGCCCATTTGATGTCGGAGTTTTGACGCACGCGCTCCGTGACCGTTTGTAGGGTCAGCGCTGCAGCAACGGAGATGTTGAAGCTCTCCGTGAAACCGTACATCGGGATGCGCACAAAATGATCCGCCATGGATTTGGCCGCATCCGAAATACCGGGCCCTTCGGAGCCAAAGACCAAGGCCACAGGCCGATCCAATGGCAAGGCTTCAGGCGTGGTGTCGTTTGTGTGAGGGGTGGTACAGCACACCGCGTACCCCGCATCTTTCAGTTTCTGCAGACCGTGCACAGTATCGGTGTGCCTGCGAATGTCCAGCCATTTGTACGCTCCTTTGGATACCCCAGGTGATGTGCGGTAGGGGTTGTTGGCCTCGATGATGTGCGCAGTTTGGATCCCAAAACAGTCACAGCTGCGCAGAACGGCCGAGATGTTGTGGGGGTCAAAAAGGTCCTCAGTGACAACCGTGACCCATTGCATCCGTGCGTCCAGCACAGATTCAAAGCGTGCACGCCTCGCATCCGTGAGGAAGGAGGAGAGTAGAGCGTAGCGGTCGTCTTGCATTGGGGACAAAGAAAAACCCCGGCTTGCCACGAAGGCAAGCCGGGGGAATTTCGGCTGGTGCCGTAAACGGGTCTTACTTGACCTTGTCGTTCAACTCAGCACCTGGCTTGAACTTCACCACGTTCTTAGCTGCGATGGTGATTTCCTTACCAGTTTGTGGATTGCGGCCTTTGCGCGCCTCCCGGTGGGTGACGGAGAAAGAACCGAAGCCAACGAGGGCTACACGCTCTCCACCCTTGAGGGCATTGGAGGTAGCGTCGATGAATGCGTCGAGTGCGCGACCTGCGTCGGCCTTGCTGATGCCTGCGCCTTCGGCCATGGCATCACGGAGTTCGGATTTGTTCATGGTTTTGTTTTTAGGTTGTGAACCTTTCAAATGTATATGCGAAATCCCGCGTTTGACGGGGGATTCAGAACGTTTTTATTCAGTTTGTGAATAAAGTACCGTTAGAATTGGAAAAACCCGGAAATCCAGCAATGATGCGGGGTCTGTGCTGGGGTTGACCTTTGCGGTTCTTCACCCAGAACGCCAAATGAACGATTCCACCCCTGTTTCTCCCATGGATTTGCCCTTCGAAGCCATGGGGCCGACCGTCGATTATGAGGTGCCCATGCGCTATAGCGACATGGATTTGTTCGGGCACGTAAACAATGCACGGTACTTCACATTCCTGGAGGACGCGCGCATCGCATGGTTCGAGACTTGTGTCCCCGAGCCGTGGGACTTCCGCAAACATGGGGTTTTGGTGGCCCACAATGAGATGGACTATCTGAAGCCGGTAGAACCGGGGGACCGGTTGATCATCCGCCTGGGCGCTTCCGGATTGGGCAACTCAAGCATCCACATCAAATACGAGGGCTTTGTTCTAAAGGAGGGCAAACAGGAGAGGACAATGCTCGCTTTCAGGGCGGCCACGACCTTGGTGAGCTGGAACACTGCCGCCGGAAAGGTTGCGCGTGTCCACGACGATTGGCGCAAGGCCATCACAGGGGAATAAGCCGGACCACATTTACGGGTTGCGGTAAAGCAAGTAAGGGGCGCAAGCACATTCCACCTCAGGATGTGCAAAACAGAATTTACCGGTTAAAGACGTGCACGCTTACTTTAGTCGTGTACATCAAACACGATACATGAAAAAAGTATACACCTTACTCGCGGTGCTGTCCTTGGTATGGGCCGCTCAAGCGCAGTCCCATGCGGTCACATTTAGCGTCGACATGAACAATGAGACAGTGGCAAGCGAAGGCGTCCACGTGGCAGGCAATTTCCAAGGATGGGATCCAGCGGGAACCATGCTCAGCGACGATGATATGGACGGCGTTTACGAAGTGACCTATGACGTCTCCGACACCCTGGCTTCTATTCAGTACAAATTCCTCAACGGCAATGCATGGGGCGTCGATGAAGCGTGCCCTGAAGCCTGTGCTTTTCCAGGCAGTACCGACCGTTTTGCGGAAATTGAAGGCGACACCGTTTTGGCAGTCGTTTGCTTTGGCGCTTGTGCCGGATGTGGTGTCACTACGGTGACCTTTCAGATTGACATGAGCCAAGAAGAGGCCATCAATCCCGTGGGCGTGCACATGAACGGCAACTTCAACGGTTGGGACGGCACCAACTTCTTAATGATGGATGACGCCGATGGTGACATGATATATACGTACACCACCCAGATTGATGGAGCGGCATTGGATCCCGTCGACACCTTGCAGTTCAAGTTTGTCAACGGCAACGCTTGGGGCTTCGACGAAAATCCAGAAGGAGAGTGTGCTGACAATGGCAACCGGATGATGGTCTTGACTGGAGGCGACATGATCTATCAACTGGAGGAGACCGGACAGGCATACTGTTATAACACGTGTGGAAGCTGCGTTTCTCCTTCACAAGTCACCTTCCGGGTCGACATGAGCACGCAAGCTGAAGTGTCGGTGAACGGCGTGTGCGTGGCAGGAAGCTTTCAAGGATGGACACCTGGTGTGGACTTCCTAACCGATGACGACGGCGACATGGTATATGAGGCCACCATCGATGTGGCTCCGGGAGATTACGAATTCAAGTTCATCAACGGCAACAATTGGGGGGGTGACGGTGATGGCAACATCGACAATGAAAACCCACCAGCGGATTGCACGAGCAATGGCAACCGCACTTTTACGGTAGGAGACGAAGCGGTGACCGTGGAGTACTGTTACAATCAGTGCAGTGCTTCCTGTGTACCTGACCCCGATCCAGCGCCCATCACATTTAAAATCGACATGGCCAACGAGACCGTCTCCGAAAATGGCGTCTGGTTGATGGGCAATATCACTTCGCCACAATGGCAGGCAGGTGCCTTGGCCATGAGCGACGCCGACGGTGACAATGTGTACGAGGTGACTTACGAGGTGTCAGGGTCGGCCTTCTTTGAATACCGCTATTGCAATGGAGACCCTTACCCGGGAGGCGCCGTTGACAACGAGGTTGCCGAGGTTGGGGACTTCGCGACGGAGGGATGTGGTCAAGCCAATCCTTTTGGTGAATCCAACCGCACCCACGTGCGTTCGGGGCTGCCTGAAGTACTCGGGGCCTATTGTTATGGCTCGTGCTTGGATTGCAATGGCGATACCGTTGGAACAGTGATCGGAATTGAGGAGGTCCAAGATTTGATTGGACTCGAGGCATTCCCCAACCCGGCACGGGATGCTGTCAACCTGAGGGTGAATGGAATGGATGGCCTTCTTCAGGTCCGTTTATTCGACCTGGCAGGCAAGCAGGTTCTGGTCAATCGCCAGGTGATTCAATCAGGAGCCGTGGTGACTTATCCACTCTCCGGTCTCCGTTCGGGCATCTATGTCCTAGAAGCTTCCAGTTCAACGCAAAGGGCCACGTTGCGTCTGACCGTGGAATGAAAAGGATGACATATAGAACTTAGAAGGGAAGGGGGCCGTGAGCCCCCTTCTTTATTTCCTACAATCATCGTGGAAATCCCCTGCATGCTTAGATGATGAATGTCAACTTGTGATAGGGGCTTCGCCATTATATTGCGCCAAGATTCACATTTAACACTATCAAACGCATGAAGCGATTGCTACTCGGTGTTTTGGCAGCTTGCTGCAGCACCCTTGCTTATTCCCAAGCCACAGAAGTTGTTGTTGAGACTTTTGCCGAGAACATCGGAATGGTGGGAGACGAAGACCTGACTGGTTACAACACTTACAGAGTCTACGTCAAGTTTGCTTCCGACCAAGACTACCTGACGGCGGTCTATGGGGATGCAGATTACCCCACGCGCATTAAAGGCGGAGACAACTTTTTCAATGCAGTTCTCGGCGGAAAGGACAATTCAGGGTACAACCCGCTTTTGTTCTCTGTCTATCCCGACCTGGTGTATGACAGCTTTGTGACCATCGGCATGACCGCCCCTGCGGATGCCAACAACGGTGAGAGTCCCATCTACACCATCGGTGACCCCGAGGCTGACTGGGTTCCTTTGTTCGAGCCCGGAGCAGGTGCTGCCGGTTCCGACATCATCATCGAGACCCAAACGGGAGGTTCTTGGTTCCCCCTCTACCCAGATGACAATGGCTTTGCTGGTGAGGATAGCCTCATTCTCATTGGTCAGTTCACGACGGACACCACTCTTTATGGTGTGATCAGCATCGCGTCATTTGTTGGAGGTGACCAAGACAGCACTGCGCTGGGAACGTTCCCTTTTAGCAGCATTCCTGACGCCGTGTTTGGTTGCACCGACATGGAAGCTGAGAACTACAACATGGATGCCAACGAAGACAACGGCAGCTGTGTTTACGATTGCGCTTTCCCCGGCACGATGTTGATGGTGACGGCCACGAATGTCAGTGATTTGAGCTGCAGCGGCACCCCAGACGGCGTGGTCAGTGTATCGGTTTCAGGTGGCCAAGGTGGATTGAGCTATTCCAATGGAATGGCCACCAACGCGACGGGCATCTTCAATGACGCGAATGCGGGAGACATGACCATCACCATTACGGACAGCCAAGGCTGTCAAGCTGAAGCCACGGTGACGGTAGGTGCTCCTGAGCCCCTCGAAGTCACCGCGATCTTGGCTGATCCCATCAGCTGTACTGGCCTTTCTGACGCTGTGTTGAGCGGAGGACATACCGGTGGTACAGGAGCTGTTTCATACAGTTTGATGGCCCCCCAGGACACAGGCACCGGTCCTTTCTTTGAGATGAGCTCAGAGACATTGTTGTTCGAAAACATGGGCATTGGTCTTTACACTGTCTATGGCATCGATGCTAACGGTTGCTTGGACAACACCACGCCCATCACGATTTCTCAGCCACAGCCCTTCAACTTGTATGCCCAAGCAGTGGTCCCAACGACCTGCCCGGATTCAAACGACGGTTCTGTGGTGCTGAACTTCTTCGGAGGCAGCGGCAACACCACGATATACAGCACAGATGGCATCACCTATGACGCCAACAACACCTATGATTTGGGTCCTGGTACTTACACTTTCTACGCACAGGATGTCAATGGTTGTTTGGACACGTTGATGGATGTGGAAGTGACGACTCCAGCAGAGTTTGTCTCGCAGGTTGAATTGGTGAGCCCGAGCTGCTTTGGCAACGAGGACGGCTCAGTGGACTTGGAGGTTCAAGGAGGTACCGGTTCCATTTCTTACGTCTATGACGGAGAGACCTTGGACATGCTGACCTTAGACATGGTCGGTGCAGGCACCTACAGTGTAGAGGTTGTGGATGGCAACGGCTGCACTTATGACGCCTCTGTTGAATTGACCGGACCCAGTGAGATCGTGCCCACTGCTGCCGTAACAGATGTATTGTGTAACGGAGATGAGAATGGCGCCATTGCACTGACTGTAACAGGTGGAACAGGAATGGGATACACCTATTCCATTGACAATGGAGTATTCGGTCCTGGTTCCGACTTCGATGGTTTGTCAGCAGGGGATTACCTGATCACCGTACAGGATGACTCCGAGTGCGGAGGATCAGCGACCATCACAGTGGGTGGACCTGACGCGATTGCCATCACGGTAGATGCTAACGATGGCGCTTCTGGTACAGACGCCGACGGTGTGATTGACATTACGGTTTCAGGAGGTACCCCACCTTACGACTACAGCTGGTCAGGCCCCAACTACACGGGTGAGGACGAAGATGTATCCGGTGTTGTTGCAGGTGATTACACTGTGACGATCACGGATGGCAACGACTGCGAGTTCACCAGTACCACGATTGTTGTGGTGAGTGGCATTGAGGAGGTGGTCAGCTTGATTGACGTCTCTCTCTTCCCGAACCCCACCAATAGCAATGTGACCATGAGCTTGAACGGTCTGGCCGGTCAGCCCGTGAGCACAGTGCTCGTCGACGGCCTCGGCCGTGAGGTATCTCGCGAAGACCTCGGTAATTTGGCGGGTCAGTTCATGCACACCATGGACCTGTCCTCAGTCGAGTCTGGCGTGTATTACTTGCGTGTCAATGTCGCATCAGCATCAGAAGTGCTGCGCATTGTCAAGCACTGATTGCACGGTATATCATTTGAAAAAGGCAGCCGAGAGGCTGCCTTTTTTCTTGCCTGAGATTCTGAAACGGCACTCATTCATAATTCGATGTTGAAATGACAACATACATCTGTGTTTTGCGGAAGGATTAATAGTGGACTTTGCGAGTAGAATTGAACCAATCCAATACTTATGAAGCTGAATAAGCTCCTTTTGGCCTTGTGCCTCTTACCCTCACTGATGTCTGCCCAAGAATATGGGCTGGTGGTTGAGGTAGAAAACGACAACATTGGCGTTTTGACTGGCGCCCTTGGCGTTGTGGACCTCACGGGATACACGACATACCGGGCCTACATCACCATGGAGAACGAGGACGACTTTCTGAGTTCGATCTCGGGAGATAGCAACAATCCAACGTACATCACGACGACGACGGATTTCTATCACGCAGCATTGGGTGCAGCGACGCCAAACGGCATCAATAGCTTGCTTTTTGCAGTTTATCCTGACTTGGAGTTTGACTCTTGGGTGACCATTGGTCTCGAAGGTGTTCCAAATGCAGCCATCGGTGAAGCGGCTGTTGCCACTGTGCAGGCCGGAAGCAACCAATGGGTTACCGCATTCGAACCAGGTGGCGGCGCACCAGGACAGAACGTAGCCATTGACGACCCCATTGGGGGAGCATGGTATGCGCTGAACGGTGACGCCAATGGTGTGGCCGGAACAGACCTAAGAGTGCTCGCAGGGCAATTCACGACAACGGGAGATTTGTCCCTTCAGTTCTACTCGCAAATCTTCATCAATGGTGATGGATTGAACGAAGTGCCAGGTGACGACGGAGCTTTGCGGCCTACATTCTTCTGGCCCGGAGAGGTGACGGAAGGATGCACCGATGCTACGGCTTGCAACTATGATGAGAACGCTGGTGCCGACGATGGTTCATGTACTTATCCAGCGGAAGACTATCTCGATTGCGCAGGTGAGTGCATCAATGACACCGATGGTGATGGGCTCTGTGATGAGTTCGAAACCAACGGTTGTACGGACATGACCGCATGCAACTACAATGAGAACGCTACAGATGACGACGGCTCTTGTGAATACACGAGTTGTGTGGGCTGTACAGATTCCATGGCCTGCAACTATGATGAAGATGCCACCCAAGATGACGGCAGCTGTGAATTTGCGAGTTGCGCAGGATGTACTGACGGGTCAGCCTGTAACTACGATGCTTCAGCTACCATTGACGATGGTTCATGTGACTTTAGCTGCAATGGCTGTACCGATTCAGAAGCCTGTAACTATGACATGACTGTCACTGTGGATGATGGTTCCTGCACTTATCCCGCCGCCAGTTACCTCGATTGTGATGGCAACTGCATCAACGATGAAGACAATGATGGTCTTTGTGATGAGGAAGAAGGCTGTGGAGACCCCACTGCTTGTAACTACGATCCATCTGCAGTAGTTGTAGAAGCGGACTACTGCTTGATCGTGGATACCGTAGCCACACACACGACGGGCGCTTTGGCGGGCATGACCACTTACCGTTACTATGTGAAGTGTGCCAACCCTGCAGACTTTTTGAGCTCCGTGACGGGTGATGTATCTAACCCAGTCTCCATTGCTACGACCACTGGGTTTTATCAAGACGAACTCGGAGGGGTGACCCCTAACGCCATCACGCCGTTCCTCTTCGGCACATTCCCTGACCTCCAGTATGACTCATGGGTCACCATCGGATTGAGCGAAGCACCAGATGCCAGCATTGGTGAGGCGGCCATTTCAACGGTACAGGGCAGTGAAAACCCCTGGTCGACCAACTTTGAGCCAGGCTTTGGTGCCTTGGGCGCAAGCATTGTGATCGACGACAACGTAGGCGGTGGATGGTTCGCCTTGAACGGTGATGCCAATGGTATCGCAGCCAACAGCAGTGACCAACAAGTGCTCGTGGCTCAGTTGACCACCGACGGCGCAGTGGAGGGCAACTTCTACGTTCAGGTATTTGAAAATGGCATTGGTGCCAACGCGTTGTTCTTCAATTTCAACATTGGCGATGCTTGCGTGGCTGAAGACGAGGACTGCTTGTTCCCCGATGACGTATACGGCGTGGACAATGTCGATTGCGATGGCAATTGCCTGAATGATGCTGATGAGGATGGTGTTTGTGATGAGGACGAGCTGCCTGGTTGTACCGATGTTACGGCGTTGAACTACGATGATACTGCGACGGACGAAGACGGTTCTTGTGAGTATCCAGCTCCAAGCGTCTTCGACATCATTGCAGCCAGTGAAGTGCACACCGTTTTGGAGGACCTCATTGTGCTTGCTGGATTGGACAGCACGCTGACATATGACGAGGTATGGACGGTGTTCGCACCAACAGACGCAGCAGTAGGTGCGCTTCCAGACATGGTCGTGGATTATGTCTTGAGCAATCCAGAGGCATTGGCGGCCATCTTGACCTATCACGTTGCAGCAGACTCAGTGACCAGTGATATGCTTTCTGACGGAATGCCGATTGAGATGATCAACGGAGAAACCGCGACCATCTCCTTTGACAATGGTGGCATTTTCATCAACGATTCGGAAATCATCATTGCAGATTTGATTGCCGAGAATGGAGTTGTTCATGTGATTGACGCTGTGCTTGTGCCCGCCATCTCAGGTTGTACCAACTTGGTTTCTTGCAACTACAACCCATTGGCTTCTACTGATGACGGCAGTTGTGAGAGCGAGAGCTGCGCAGGATGTCTCAACGAGTTGGCCTGTAACTATGACAGTGAGGCGACCATCAACGACGCTTCCTCTTGTACGTTCCCAATCGACCTGTATGGATTTGATTACTACGATTGTACAGGCGCTTGCTTGAATGACGCTGATGGCGACGGCATCTGTGATGAAGCCGAAGTTGATGGCTGCATTTATGAAGATGCTTGTAACTACAACCCTGAGGCCACCGAAGATGACGGCAGTTGTGACTACACCACTTGCGCAGGGTGTACGGACGATATGGCCTGTAACTACGATGCCACAGCCACCATTGACGAAGGTTGCCTCTATCCAGTTGACCTCTACGGTTCTCCTTATGTGGACTGTGATGGAAACTGCATCAACGACGCCGACGGTGACTTGATCTGCGATGAAGATGAGATCCCAGGTTGTTTGGATGACGGTGCTTGTAACTACGATCCAAATGCCACGGACTATGACGTGACACTGTGTGATTACAGCTGTTTGGGTTGTACCGATGAGTCTGCCGCCAACTATGATCCAACGGCTACCATTGACGATGAGACTTGTGTCTATTGTGACTTGGAGATTGATCCTGCGGTGACTGTGGTGGACTTGGCTTGTGCTGGGGATGCCAACGGCAGCATTTCGATTGAAGGATCAACCGGTGGTTTTGGAACCGTATCCTATGCGTTGGAAGGAGACCCCTTCCAAAACAACTTGGTTTTCGACCAGTTGGCGGGAGGTTCTTACAAGGTGATTGCGATGGACTCGCTGATGTGTTCAGACACCCTTGAAGTCAGTGTAACTGAACCTTCACCCATCGTGCTCATTGCATTTGCAACAGACCCTCTGTGTAATGGAGGTGATGACGGCTCTATCCTCGTATCAGGAGAAGGTGGTACTGGCTTGATCACCTTTGAATTGGGAGCAGACAGCAATGTGGATGGAAACTTCACTGGACTGGACGCCGGTCCTTACACAGTGTTTGCTACCGATGCCAACGGTTGTGAGGCAGACATTGCAGCTGATGTGGAAGACCCTGCTGCTATCGTGATCACGGTAGACGCCACTGTGGATCCTGACAATGCCCCCAACGGTGAAGTCTCTGTCTCTGTAGAAGGTGGAACAGGGGACCTTGGATTTAGCTGGGAAGGACCCAATGGCCCTTACGACACAGAAGACATCGCTGGATTGACCGATGGAACGTACACCTTGACCGTGACTGACGAAAACGGTTGTACAGAATCAGAAGTTGTAACGTTGACGACGGTCGGATTGATTGAAGTGACAGGTGCCTTGACCGTCTCCTTTATGCCAAACCCCACAAATGGGCAACTGGTCATGGAATTGGGACAAGCTGTAAACGATGCCATTTTGGAAGTGTTTGATGGCGCTGGCCGTCGCGTATTCCGTCAAGAGGCGTTGAACATCGTCAACCGGATGCCACTCGATTTGGGTGGTTTGGCTGACGGAGTTTACCAAGTGCGTGTCACGGTTGAAGATGCCATGGCCACACAACGTGTGGTGGTACGCCACTAACCTCCGAACCTGCAAGTGATTAGAAAACGCCGGCCATTGGTCGGCGTTTTCATTTTATTAAACCGGCAGAATTGCCGAAATTATAGTACCATGAAAACGACCACATCGAATTCCAAAAGGGGGAGGGGAATGACCATCGCCGGTGTATTGTTCGGATTGCTTTCTTCGGCTGCAATGCCGCAAAAAGCATCAGCCCAAGAGTGCGCTCCCCAATGGAATGTTCCCATTGTCGTGGAACACATGTCGGATACCACTTCACTGATGTTGGTGTTGGATACAGCTGCAACGCTGGGCTTCGATGCCGGTTTGGATTCGCTGTGCACGGTGGACAGTGCGCTGAGCTACGCCTGTCTGTCAGCCGAAAGCAACCTGTTGGTGATCCATGCCATGCCGTCCAATGGTGACAGCGCAGTGCTGTTCACCTTGGAGGTCAATACGGGCGGTTCGGAGATGAACGTGTCATTTGATCTCTCGGGCTTCCCATTGGATTCGGCCTCAATCGTCTGGTCAGTGGGGGACACATCAACAGCCATCAATCTGTTGGAAAGCCCGGTATTCTCTCTTCCTGTTGAGGGTGGCATGATCACGCTGCAGGGCATGCTTGACCCGAGTTGTGCCACGCCGGGGTGCATGGACGAAACGGCGTGCAACTATAACCCTGAAGCCACGGAGGACGACGGCTCATGTGAGTATCCATTTTTCTGTTTCGACTGTGAGGGCAATTGCCTTTGTGATGAGGATGAGGATGGCGTGTGTGACCCCTTTGAATTCCCAGGCTGCACGGATCCGGAAGCGTGCAATTATGCGCCCGTATACACCGAGGAGGATGGCAGCTGTTTCTATGCCCAACCTGGGTTTGATTGCGCGGGATTCTGTCTTCCAGTGGACAACGACGAGTGCGGTTTCGCCGACCCGGTGGCCTGTGGACAGGTGATTTCTGGCACAACCGTCTGCGCGGATACCACCGAATCTGAGTTTTGCGACCAATACAACATTGGGCAGTATTACCATGGTGGATTGTGGTACACCATCATGGGCACCGGTGACACGCTGCGGGCGACCATGTGTTTTGAGGAAACAGAGTACGACACCTATTTGAGTGTCTACGAAGGCGATTGTGGGAACCTCAACTGTGTTGGGGGCAACGACGATCAGGATGAAATCAACTTCTTTGCTGAGCCGTGCTTCGAGAATTTCCTCTCATCCTCTGTGGACTGGGAGAGCGAGGAGGGGGTGGAGTACTTCCTGCATGTAAGCGGTTCCAACGCCGTAACGCCAGCGGTAGGGGGCTTTGACTTCGTTTTGATTTGCGATGGTGTAGAGGTTGGGGCTTGTCTCGATTCCTTGGCCTGTAATTTCAACCCCTTTGGCACGTTTGATGACGGATCCTGTGATTACAGTTCTTGCGCCGGTTGTGGTCTTCTCGCCGCTTGCAATTTCGACAGCACGGCGGTCATCAATGACTTGACGCTGTGCGACTTCAACTGCTATGGCTGTACGGACAGCAATGCGTGCAACTTCAGTCCGGATGCGACCATTGAAAGTGGGCTGTGCGAATACAGCTCTTGTGCAGGGTGTTTGGATCCTGAGGCGTGCAACTATGATGCCGCGGCCATTTTGGATGCCGGCAATTGTGAATTCACTTCATGTGTGGGGTGCACAGATGCAGCCGCATCCAACTTCAACCCCGGGGCCACCGAGGAAGATGGAAGTTGTACCTACTGTGACTTGGTCCTCTCTGACCCGGTAGTGACCAATGAATCTTGCTTCGAAACATTGGATGGCACAGCCCTGGTGGTGTTGGATTCGGCATTGACCGATTCGGTGTTCTATGCGCTTACTGCTCCCGGATTTGCGGGTTCCGGTGCGTGGACGGACGGGGTCTTTGATGGCCTCATCCCGGGAGACTATCTGTTGGAGGTATTTGATGGAGATTCGTCTTGCAGCGCTGTGGAAGTCTTCTCGGTGGTGGCAGCACCCGATGTATCCTTGTTCTTGGTGGCTTCTTCGCCGGCATGCGCTGGAGGAGACGACGGAAGTGTGTCAGCTTTCGTGGCTGGAAATGTGATGGCCACGTCCTATCAGCTCAATGGAGAACCGGCCAGCATCGACGGCAACTTTCTGGGCTTGTCAGCAGGGGAATATTTCGTCAATGTCAATGTTTTGACGACCACAGGGTCCAATACGTGTTCCGATACAGCGAGCATTGCAGTGGTGGATCCAGAGGGAATGGAAATCATTGTTGATGAAATCGGAGGCGCCAATCCTGATGAAGAAAACGGAGAGATTGCCGTGACGGTTACGGGTGGTGTTGAGCCTTATAGCTTCGAGTGGACAGGGCCCACAGGCTCTACCGGCGCAGAGGATCCCGATGATTTGGGCGCGGGTGATTGGACCTTGGAAGTGACCGGTGGTGATGGATGCACGACCAGTATTGTGGTGTCTGTGCCTGTCGGCCTCCAAGAATGGCAGGTTCCGCAGTTTGCGGTGTCTCCGAATCCCACCCGAGACACATACCGTGTGCAGTTCTCACGTCCTTTCAATGGTCAATTGGAATTGACCGATGTGACGGGCAGGAGGGTTGACTTGCTGCAGGTCGAATCCAGTGTAGTACAAGGGACACTTGCAGGTAAACCTGCGGGCGTTTACCTGATCCGGGCCATGGACCAGCAGGGCATGGGGGCCGTCAGCCGTTTGGTGAAGCAGGACTGACAGCCCGACGCTTAGAGGTCGGAAGCTTTGTATTTCCGCTCCCATATGACCTTGCCATCGGTGCCATGGGTACGAATGGTCATGCTGCGGTCTTTGCGGGGGCCAGTGATTTCGAGTGTGCCGAAATTCCGATCGCCGACCATGGTGCCGTCGACGCGGAGTGTGTTGGGTTCGTCACTGTGGTCATAGGTTCCGCTGGTCAGGGCACTGCATGTGAAGTCGATGACCTTCTGACCGTTGGGCAGCATCAATTCGGTCAGCTCCGAACTGTGCCGGTCACCTGAGAGGAAGACCACGCCATGGATGCCCTCATCCTGGATGCGCTCCAATATGCCATCGCGCTCTGCTGGATAGAGCGCCATGTTCTCAAAGTCGGCGAAATCAGAGAGGAATTGTCCCCCTATGGTCACCACCTTGAAAGGAGCACGGCTGTATTGCAGTGCTTGGATCAGCCAGTCAACCTGCTCCGCGCCGAGGACTTGGGGAGGGGTGGAAACATTGTCGTGATTGACCCTGAATGTGCGGTTGTCCAACAAGAAGAAATCGACGTCGTGAAATTTAAAAGCAGTGGTCACTCCTGCGCCGGAGAGGTCGGGCAATCCTTGTGAGGGATTGGGCCAAAACTCACCAAAAGTCTGAGCAGCCCAATCCTTGTGTACCCAGCTGCCGTCCGAGTTATCAGGGCCATAGTCATGGTCATCCCATGTGGCGTAATGGGGACACGCGCCGAGCAATTGCTGCAATTCGGGCAACTTCCTGAGGTGACTGTAGCGGTGTTGCATGCCCGACCGTGCATACCAATCGACTTCGCGGAAATAGACGTTGTCCCCAAGCCACAACATCATGTCGGGCTGTGATTGGGCGATGGCATCGAAAATTTCATACTCGCCGCCGTAAGGTTTGCCGGGACGGTCAAAGGCGGTTTCATTGACAAAGGCACAGGAGCCGAGGGCGACAGTAAATGGGGGAGGATCGAACCGATACTGCCACAAAGGCTGTGTGGTGAACCGTTGCAGTGCAGGGTCAAATCCTGTTTTGGCCCGCTTGCCATTCACCAATACCTGAAACCGATATGTGGTTCCAGGATTGAGGTCAGCCACATCGAAGGTGGTGGTATAGGCACCACCTGCTGTTAAGTCCTGTAGTGGAGTAGCATGGACTGCTTTCGGTGCTTTATCTAGGGAATCGGCCCAACACTGCAGGGAGGCAGTGCATGGCCCCTCCGTCTGAATCCAAATACGGGCATCGCGCAATCCGACATGTCCTACCATGGGCTGACAGGCAAGCTGGGCAGCGACATTCCAAGAAATCAGTGCAAGGCCGGCAACAAAAAACGTGCGGTGAAAAATGGCGGTCATGAAAAAGGGTTGGCCCCGAAGTTCGGAACCAACCCTGAAAGCACAGAATGTTAGAAGTAAAGTCAGTCGATGGTATAGTCAACCCCTTCGATGGCGGGGCCTACTTTGACCATGTATTGAATCCCTTCCATTTCGACCCGGATCATCTTGAAGACTTCCTTGCTTGTGGGAAGGCGCAGATTGAAGGTTTGGCCGTCAAATCCGTCAGGATAGCGGGACTTGAGCAGCTTGCGGATGGGTTGTTCGAGCTTCTCGTAGCTCACGATGCGTCGGTTGGACATAGGGCAACAGTTTGGAATCGACTTCCGATACTGTTACCGCGCAAAAAAGGTTTCGTTCTGATCTGGAGTTGCTCTGTTCCATGAGGCTAGCTTTTCATACCTCAGTATCTTTGAAGGCAAACCAAAAAGCATGCGGAACCTCGTAGAGCAAATACGGCAACACACCCCGGCAGACTTCGATTTCGATTGGCTGGGGCGTTTTGTTCGGGGCATCGATTGCTCGGCCCTCGACTACGCGACAACCGTGCCTGAATACGACGCGGGTTCTGGAAACTATGCCCGGAATATTTTGCTCATGGATCCTTTCGAGGTCGTGGTGTTGCATTGGCCACCGGGCGTTGAAAGTGCCATTCACCATCACGAGGGGTTTTGGGGCTATGTGTTGTGCCTTGAAGGAGAAGTGGAAAATGTCGAATACACATTTGACGCCGAGCGAAAAGAGCTTCGTGAAAAGGGCGCGCTGAGGGTGAGGGCAGGAGGTGTTTTGCCGGAGCCCGACGGTACCATCCATAAGATTGTAAACCCCAGCGCAGAATCGCCCCTGATCACGGTCCATTTCTATGCACCAGCCTTGGAGGACTTGGATGGGATGGTGTTGTTCGATGCCGAGAAAGGGTGGCGTGGCGAATTGAATGCCACCGCAACGACGGCCTCATTCCATCAGGATGAAGCAGGGTTCAGAAGTCTGGAAAAGGGGGCCTTTACCTATATCCCGATGAGCGATGCGCCGGGCAACAGCACGCATATGCTGTACCCCTTGATTCCCAAACCGGATCGTGGAGCCATCATGTCCTCTATTTCCGCTTACTATGCGGAGCAAGCGGAACTGTACGACCACCTGGATGATGAGAGCGAAAAGCGCAGGCTGTATACCGGCAGCATCGACAGCATCATCGCCAAAGACCTGAGAGAATGTGGCCCAAAACGCATGTTGCACATTGGGTGTGGGACTGGGCGCCGCGCGGTCGATATCCGCCAGCAATCTGGCCTGGACTATGTGCTTGAGGGCGTGGACATCAGCAGCTCTATGGTTCAGCATGCCAAGGAGCGCGGGGTCGATGCGCGCATCGGAATGTGGAACGAATGCACCGTGACTCCGGGTGCTTATGACGCCATAGCCTTTCTCTATGCCTTCGGCCACATACCCAACCGTGCAGAGCGCAAGCGCAGCTTGTCTAAAGTCTTTCAAGCACTGAAACCAGGGGGGAGGTTCTATTTCGACGTCTTCAACGTGGAGAACCCTCATGAATGGGGCCCTGAAGCTGTTAGGATTTTTGACGAGCTGAACCTTCAGGAAGAGGGCTATGAATGTGGCGATGTCTTTTACAAGCGACACGATGGTGAGGCTGTGGCGTTCTTGCACTACACCACCCGGGAGCGCATGGAGGACCTTGTCGCCTCATGTGGCCTGAGGGTGGTCGAGGTTTACCGCATCGGATATGTGGAGCAGTCCGGCCAAGCGCTGGACCTTTCGGAGAGCGGGGGCAATTTGCTGCTGGTGGTAGAAAAGCCCAGCGAGGAAACATCCGCCGAGCAAGCCGGTTGATTGGCTATGACAGCATTTGACGACAGAAAGGTGTACGCCAAGGGCAGCTTGGACGATGCGGAAGGCTTTGATGTGTTGCAGTTGCTGACGCTCTGGCTGGAGGAGGCCAAAGCATCTGACCCCGACGATTACAACGCGATGACGCTGTCGACGGTGGGCTCGGATGGACATCCGAATGCCCGCATCGTTTTGTTGAGGGCAGTCCAATCCAACGATGCCGGAGACGCCCTGACTTTTTACACCAATTACCAAAGCGCAAAGGGCCGCGAGTTGCTGGCGCACCCCCACGCCGCAGCCACCTTTTTTTGGCGCGATTTGGAGCGACAGCTGCGGGTGCGGGGCCGGGTTGAGCAAATGCCAGAGGCCGACAGTGACCGTTACTTCGAATCCCGGCCTCGGGCGAGCCAAATTGGCGCCTGGGCGTCGTCCCAAAGCGAGGAAGTAGAGGGACGCAGTGCATTGGAAAATGCTTATGCGGCCTTTGAAGACAAGTTTGAAGGAGCTGTGCCGCGCCCGCCGCATTGGGGCGGCTTTTTGCTGCACATCGAAGAAATCGAATTTTGGCAAGGGCGTCCAGGTCGCATGCACGACCGCCTCGTGGCCCGCAAATCGGGTCACGGATGGACGAGGCGCAGATTGCAGCCCTAAGGTTCAGGCTACATAAAGGATGAGTCCTTTGAGGTAACGGGCTTCGGGATGGCCGGCCTTGGTCGGATGATCCGATGGCTGATCTAGACGACGTGTGATGCGAACCTTTCTTCCCGACTCCACAGCTGCAGCGACAATGGTGTCCTCGAAGAGTTGAGCGTCCAAGACCTGTGAGCAGCTAAACGTCCACAACACACCACCTGCGGGCATCTTGGAGATGGCCGTGGCATTGAGACGCTTGTAACCTTGCACGGCTTTGTGCCTTGCCGAGCGGCTCTTGGCATAGGCAGGTGGGTCCAGAATCACCACCGGAGGCAGGAGTTCCACATTCCGGATGTAGGTGAGGACATCGCCTTGTACGCCTTCATGTCGATCGGCATATCCATTGATTTCGGCATGCTCATTGGCTGCCAAAACAGCCGGCTCTGATGCGTCAAGGCTCACCACATGAGGGCTTCCACCAGACAATGCCGCCATGCTGAACCCCCCGGTATAGCTAAAGGCATTGAGCACCGCACGGTCGCCCACCATCTCAGCCAACAGTTTGCGGTTGTCCCGCTGGTCGAGAAAGAAGCCGGTCTTCTGTCCTGTCAGAGGCGAGACCGTGTAGCGAATACCGTGCTCGGTCACCATGCGGGTGTCAGCGGCAGCCTCAGTGTCGGCAGACCACACCACTCCATCGGAAAACCCCTCAGCGGGCAGCGCTGCATCGGGCAGCTTCGCCAGCAGCGGTGCGCTTTTATTGACGACCATGTCCAATGGGGCACCCAATGCTTCACGCAAACCGATCAGGATGTCGGGCCAGGCACGGTGCATGCCCATCGTGTGCGTCTGAACCACGGCCATGCCCGCATACCAATCGACGACCAAGCCGGAAAGTCCGTCCCCTTCGCCATGGACAAGCCGATAGCAGTCGGTCTCAGACGGTTGCAGTGGCGCAAGCCCCATGCTTTTTCTGACTTCTAGGCATTCAGCGAACTTTTGGGTCCACCAGTCCTTACCGGGGGGGTGTTCCAAGTCACCCTCCGCAATAATCCGGACAGCGATGGATCCTGCGCCCCAATGGCCCCAGCCAATCGGGCATTCATCTGCCGTGTATACACGCACCCAATCGCCTGGAAGAGGCGCCTCATCATCCACCTCAATGCGCTGAATGGCCCCAGAGAATACCCAGGGATGTCCGCGGAGGAGGTTCTTTTCCTTGCCGGGTTTCAAATACAGAAAAGGATGTGCTGGCGTCGGTTTCGACATGCCGGCAAGGTAGCGCGGAGGCCCGGGCTTCTATCGGATTATTGGACTTTCACGATCCGTCCTTCGTTCCAAGTGATCACGCCCTCAGCACGCCAAGCTTCGAGCAATTCCCTCACCTCCTCACGGTGAAGGGCCGGCACGCGTTGTTGGAGTTCCGCAAACGTCATCCCATTGCCGATCCAGTTGAGGACGTCTTCCGCCTTGGGAGGGGGTGGGGGTTGACAGCGATCGCAGAGCCCACAAGGAGGGGCGACGTCGCGTTCAAAGAGAGACTCGAGGGCTTGAGCGCGACATGAACCCACATTGAGGTAGTCACGCATAAAGGCCCAACGTTCTTCAGCGTCCCGCACCCGGTCTTCCAAGATCTTGGCCGGAATTCGTGCGGTTTTGGATGAGGGCCGCGCTACTGTGAATTGTACTGACAATCGGTCAGCGGGCGCAGCGATGTCGATGGTCCCCAATTCCGAGAGCCGCTTGAGGTGCTGCCATCCGGCTTTCATGTCGCATCCAGCAGCCGCGAAGACCGCTTCAATATCCAGTGACCACTGAGGCGTGCGCTTGCTGCCGTAGGCATGCAGCAAGGCGGAGAGGACCCCTCTGTCACTGCCGTATTCCGGAGCATTGCGCTGGAGTTCCTCTGGAGCGATGCGCCATTTGCAGAGGATCCGCTGTTGGACGGGGTGCAGCGCTATCCAACCCGCGCGGGCCATGAGGTCCACACTTTTCTTGGTGAGGGGAATGGAGCATTTGGCAGCCATGGACAAAGGCCCCACCCAGACCTCTTCGGGCGCCTCCATGACCGCACCTTCTGCAAGGGCCAATTGGTTGGAGAGGGCCTGTAGTGTCCGGCGAACCATGGCTTGGTCAGGCCATTGGCGGGCCAAATGCTGCTCAGCTTCACCGACCGCGTGAGGATCTAAGAACAGTTCGGCCATAGCGGGCTGCCCATCCCTTCCTGCACGACCTGCTTCTTGGATGTATCCTTCTGGGGACTCAGGGATGTGGGCGTGGGCAACATGGCGCACATCGGGCTTATCGATGCCCATGCCAAAGGCCGTGGTGCAGGCCAAAACAGCCAGCTCTCCTCGCAGCCAACGCCTTTGGTGCTCATCCCGGGTCTTGCGGTCCATCCCCGCGTGATACGGAGCTGCTGCAATCCCGTGGGCTTTCAACATGTTGGCCATGGCCTCTGATTCCCGACGCGTCCGGACATAGAGGATCGCCGTACCCTCCAGCCTGTGTCCCCAATCAACCAAGGCGGCATGGCGGTCCGGCACCGTGCGGACGGCAAAGGCCAAATTGGGCCGCCGCATGCTGGAGCGAATGCGCGTGGGCTTGTTCATTCCCAGCAAGCGCTCAATGTCTTCGGCCACCTTCTCGGTCGCTGTCGCAGTCAGTGCAATCCATCCTGCCCGTGGATGCCATTTTCGCAAAACGGCGAGTTGGAGGTAGTCGGCGCGAAAAGAATGGCCCCATTGGCTGGCGCAGTGGGCTTCGTCGATGGCGATGGTGCGAACATCCATATCCCTGCAGGCCGATTCGAAATGGGGCTGGGCCAATCGCTCAGGTGCGACAAACAAAAATCCACCGGGACCGAACCGGGCATTGTCCAACACCCGTTCAGCTTCTGACTTTGGCATTCCAGCCGTCAGCACTTCGGCCCTCAGGCCTTTGCGGCGCAGTCCAGCGACCTGATCGTTCATCAGGGCGACCAAAGGACTGATGACCAGACATACGCCACCGCGCACGAGTCCAGGCACTTGATAGCAAATGGACTTTCCGCCACCGGTAGGGAGGATGGCCAAAGTATCCCCCCCTGATACCGCAGACTCGACCACGGGAACTTGGGAGGGACGGAAGTCCGGATGTCCCCAATGCTCGCGCAGCACACCTCTTAGCGAAGCCAGTGACGTACGGGAAGGGTGCTCTTGTGCCATTTCCTTGAATTTGAAGATGCGGACGCGTCGGAGAGCTCTAACTTTCGCCCCTCAACCCGGGATTCACATCCCCATGCAAACCACCGAAAGATGCTCGTAGCTGGCAATTGGAAAAGCAACAAGTCATTCAACGAGGCCAAGGAATTTGCCAACGCCCTCACCAGCATGCCTCCGTTGCCGGATGGCGTGGAGATGATGATCGCTCCTCCAGCACCGTATCTCGCCGCGTTGGGCAGCACTCCATGGGCTTTTCGCCTTGGCGCACAAAACGTCTCTGCGACTGGACCAGGCGCTCATACGGGTGAATTCACAGCGGACATGCTACAAGGATGTGGTGTGCACGATGTCATTGTGGGCCACAGTGAGCGCCGAGAGGGTTACGGAGACGGAGATGAAGTGGTGGCCGAAAAGGTGAATAGGGTCCTTGAAGCGGGTTTACGCGTGGTGTTTTGTTGCGGAGAGTCACTTCAAGACCGCCAGTCAGATGTCCATTTCGACAAGGTCTTGCGCCAAATGGAATCGGCCATCCTTCACTTGCCAGCGGAAGTCATGGACCGTGTTGTTGTCGCCTATGAGCCCATCTGGGCGATTGGCACAGGCCTCACTGCTACTGCTGCGCAGGCTCAAGAAATGCACGCCGCCATACGTGGCTGGCTGCGCGAAGCCCACGATGAGGACATTGCCGGTGCCGTACCGATTTTGTACGGCGGAAGCTGCAAGCCCAGCAACGCCGATGAACTTTTCGCTTGTCAAGATGTCGACGGTGGTCTCATTGGTGGTGCCTCTCTGGACTCTGTGATGTTCCGCGAAATTGTGGATGCCGCTGGTCGCGCTCATGCAGCGCAGGTAGAAGCCACAAGCGCGGCCTGAGCATGGGCTGGTTGCGTCTCCACATCTTGTGCAATCCGGCGCAACCTGGGCATGAAATTGCCACAGCTTGGCTATCCGACGCAGGATGCAGCATGTTTGAGGAGACCGATGAAGGGTTGCAGGCATATGGAAAGGAAGAGGAGCTGGATGCCGCATTGCTCGAGGTCATTCGTCAAGACTTGAAGCCCGTTGGGCTTGATACATGGCGGGCCTCCTTGGTAGAAGAAGAGAATTGGAACGCCAAGTGGGAGGAGGATTACCCAGAGGTCATTATTGGCGAGGACATCCGGGTGCGCGCACCGTTCCATCCCGAGCACTCCGAAGTGGCGTTTGACCACGTTTTGACCGTTCAGCCGCGCATGGCATTTGGAACGGGTCACCATGGAACGACCTATGGCTTGCTCGCAGAAATGGTACAGATGACGTGGGAAGGCATCACCGTCTTGGACATGGGGTGTGGCTCTGGGGTCCTCGGCATTTATGCGGCTCAGCGCGGCGCCACAAGCACCCTGTTCATCGACATCGACCCATGGAGCGTGCGCAATACGCAAGAAAACCTCTCATTGAATGGGCTGAGTGAATCCGAGGACCTCAAGGTGCGCGAAGGAGGGGCAGGACAATTGAAAGGTTCGGACACGGCGCGATTCGATGTGGTCATCGCCAACATCAACCGCAACATATTGTTGGAGGACATGGCTGCCTATGGACGGGCATTGAAGCCCAGTGGCACCTTGATGTTGAGCGGGTTCATGGAGCCGGATGTGCCCGCTTTGTGCGCGGCAGCAGCGTCCGAAGGGCTCACTCTGGTGGGCAAGCGTCAGGAAGAGGAATGGCGCATTCTCACCCTTCGAAGGTGAAGCTGATGATGAAGCTTCGGGTGCGCAGTTGATCGAAAGCTGCGCTGAACGGGGTGTCATCCTGGATCAGCACATTCCGCATCCCAAACTCAGTCTTCATCTCCACAGAGAACTTGAAAAAGGGCAAGAAGAAGTCCGCACCGGCCCCGAAGTCGAGGCTGGCATTTCCCTTGGCGAGTTTGAGGATGTATCCGTCTTGCAGGCTCTGGTTGACATCTGCTTGGGACTGCATGTCCCGACTTAGTTTGCCACCGAATAGGGCATAGGGCGCAAAGTTTCCAATCCTGTCGGTGCGCAGTTTGATGAGCAATGGGAAGTCGAGGTATACGCTTTCCGTTCTGACGTTGATGGGTTGGATGGTGCCGTCCGGGGCGCGGAAGCGATACAGCATGCCGCGGTCCTGAAAACTCAATCCTGGGATGAAGCGGATTCTGATGGTGTTGTTGACATTCAGAGAAGCCAACAAGGCAAGGTTGAATCCAGAGAGTGCATTGTTTTCTACGCTGAGCAGACTGTCAGAAAACGTAAAGTCTGGCCTCAGGTTGAAGTTGAAACTGCTCGAGTTACCACTGAGCAGAAAGCCAAAGTGATAGGATCGGTAATCGAACTTTGCGAGGTTCTGTTTGGCCGTTTGGCTATGTGCCCCAAATCCGGATGCCAAAACACAGACAAGCACGATCCAACGGAGGGGCCGCAGGGTGTTCACGGAGATGGATGACATGACATGCTGTATGCGGTGAACGTGACGCATGGGCGCTTATTGCTTCATGGGGTTCAGGATCGGAGCCATTGACCCAAAAGGGAAGTGACGAATACAGCCGACATGGCAGCAGCTATCCACATGAGCAAGCTAGCGGTAAAGTGCCACAGGGGATCGAATTGAAAGCGCAGACTGGACTTCGCACGTTCGCGTGCTGTTTCCAAGTCCATGGCGGCCAGGGCAGGGTCGTTTTCTTGTAGCACGGCAAAAGCGGCTTCGTCGGAGAGCGATTGGTCGATGAAGCGCTCTCGCTCCAGCAGTCTGAGCTCTGTCGCTTGAGCGCATACCACGTGGTGATAGCATACAGTGCTGACCGAAGCCAACAAGGCATACAGCACCACGGGCCGCAGGGCAAGTTTGAACCGATCGATAAACTCGGCGCCTTCAATCCGTTGAAAAGCAGCAGTTAAGGCGACACCTATGAGCAAAGCGAAGTGCACCAAGACCCCTATGGAAATGCCCGTCTCAAAGGGCACCCGGCCGGTAGTCGAGAGGCGAATGGTCCACCACAGCAGAACCGCGATGGCAGGAGACCACCGTATGATGTTGCGCGGTGTGCGCAATTCCTCAGCCATTCATTGTGATCAGGAACTCCTCGTTGGAATCGGTCCGGCTCATGCGGTCTTTCAAGAACTCCATGGCTTCGATGGGGTTCATGTCCGACAGGTGCTTCCTCAAGACCCAAATGCGCTGGAGCATATCCTTGTGCATCAAGAGGTCCTCGCGACGGGTTCCCGAAGTGAGAATGTCGATGGCGGGATAGATCCTGCGGTTCGAAATGCGACGGTCCAACTGGAGTTCCATGTTGCCCGTTCCTTTGAACTCCTCGAAGATCACCTCGTCCATCTTAGAGCCGGTTTCGGTCAAGGCGGTTGCGATGATGCTCAATGAGCCTCCGTTTTCGATGTTGCGCGCTGCACCGAAGAAGCGCTTTGGCTTCTGCAATGCGTTGGACTCCACACCACCTGAGAGGACCTTTCCAGATCCTGGAGCGACGGTGTTGTATGCACGCGCCAAACGGGTGATGGAGTCGAGCAAGATGCAGACGTCGTGTCCGCACTCTACCATACGCTTGGACTTCTCCAACACGATTTCGGCAATCTTCACGTGACGGTCGGCAGGTTCGTCAAATGTGGAGGCGATGACCTCGGCATTGACACTCCGCTTCATGTCCGTCACCTCTTCTGGACGCTCATCGATCAGGAGGATGATGAGATAAGTCTCAGGGTGGTTCTCAGCAATGGCGTTGGCCACGTCCTTGAGCAAGGTGGTTTTACCTGTCTTGGGTTGTGACACAATCATGCCACGTTGGCCCTTTCCGATGGGAGAGAAGAGGTCCATGACCCGCGTGGAAATGCTGCCATTCTTCCCGGAGAGGTTGAAGGCTTCCTGCGGAAAGAGCGGGGTCAAGTACTTGAAGGGAACACGGTCGCGGACCCATGAAGGATCGCGGCCATTGACCTTCAACACCTCGACCATGGGGTAGTACTTGTCGCCTTTGCGTGGTGGGCGAATCGTACAGACGACATTGTCACCCGTCTGCAGACCGGCGGCTTTGATTTGCCGATTGCTGACGTAAACGTCATCCGGGCTGTTCAAATAGTTGTAGTCTGCGCTGCGCAGGTAACCAAAGCCTTCGGGCATGATTTCGAGGACACCCTCTGCTTGAGCGATGCCATCGAAGTTGAACCCGTGTTCTTCGGGTTCTCCCAAACGGTCTCGGTCTCGGTCTCGTCGGTCCCGACGATCACCCCGGTCTTTGCGGTCACCGCGGTCCTTGCGGTCACCCCGGTCACCCCGGTCACCCCGGTCTCCGCGGTCGTCGCGGCGGTTGCGGTCCCGGTCTCGGCCGCGGCGATCCCCGCGGTCGTCCCGGTCGCGGCGTTGTCCGCGCTCTGGGGACTGGCCGTCCTTGTTGCCAGAATCCTGGTCCTTCTTTTGGTCGTCCTTGCCTGGCTCTCCGCCTTGTTTGCGGTCACCCTTGGCTTGGTCACGGCCACGGCCGCGCTGAGGACGGTCGCCGGACTTTTCATCCTTCTTGCGGCGATCGTTGTCCTTTCCGTCTTCTCCGCCTTCGCCTTGCTCTTTCTTGGCGGCAGCCCTCTGGCGTCCGCGCCCAGAAGGCTTGCTATCCTTCTCCTTTTCTTGAGAATCGGAGGAGGTTTTGGCTTTGGCGCTCGTAGTGACAGCTTGCTCGTCGAGGATGGCGTACACCAATTCCTGCTTCTTCAGCTTGTCCGTGCGGGCGATATTCAACTCCTTGGCAATGTCCCGGAGTTCAGCAACCTTTCGGCTGTTCAAATCAATAATGTCGTACATGTGGGGGTCCCACTTCCGTGGGCAACTCTGCGTTCAAATTTCCCTGAGGGAGCCCGAAGGCTTCGCACCTGTTCGGCGCTCCGCAAGTTTACGACAACTTTATTGAAGTCCACACAGGCTCACCGACGTCCCAATTCGACCACTTCCGGTGCGAGAATTTGCCCGTTTTCCAAATCAAAGCGGAGCAGCGTTCGGACCCTGTGAAATCCCTGTTGACCTGCGGCGCCGGGATTGAGGTGAATTCCGCCCCACGTCTTGTCGTTTTGAACCATGAGAATGTGTGAATGACCGCACACAAAAATGTCGGGTGCATGCGCTGTGAGCCCCGCCCGAATGCCCTTGGCATATCGCCCGGGCCGCCCACCGATGTGGGTCATCCAAATGCGACAACCCTCTCGCTCAATGTGCTGGTGTTCAGGGAAATCCCGGCGCAAGAGTTGGTCGTCGATGTTGCCGTGCACGGCAACCAAGGGGGCCACAGAGGCCAATGCATCGGTCACCTTGAAATCTCCGATATCGCCGGCATGCCAAATCTCATCACAAGAGGAGAGGTGATGGAGAATTCTGTCGTCCACATGGCCGTGGGTATCGCTGATGAGTCCAATGCGCACCCCTCAAATTTCGGGTTCACTGCGCGAATGTCCCCATCTTGGCGTTTCACTCTTAGTGATAAAAGCTATGCGCCAACGTTTCACCTTGCTTGTGTTGTTGATTTTAGGGGTTGTGGTCCAAGCTTGGGCACAACCGGGTGCCAGGTTGCACACGGAAAGCAAGAAGGCCACCAAGCTGTATCGCAAGGCGATGGAAACGAGCCGGGCGGCGATGGGGCCTGGTGTGGACAAGGCCGCAGCCCAATTGGAGGTGGAGGCAAACTTGATCAAAGCCCTTGAAGTGGACCCCATGTTTGCCGAGGCTGAACGGGTGTTGGCCGCGCTGCGGTTTGACCAAGGACAATTTGAAGCTGCCTGTGATCATTATGCCCACTATTTATCGCACTGCGGACAAGATTGGATCCGTGACCACATGGCATGGGCAGAATCTGCCCGTCATGCTTTGGATCCGGAAGGCATGAAAACGGCCATGATGGCGATGAAGCAGATCCCTGGCGTGCTGGAGGGACCGGACGTCAAAGCCATCGAGCGGGTCCTCAAGGATGCGGGCTTTATCAGCGCTTCACTCGCGGTGCCGGTAACGCTTCAAGCGGAACCGTTGCCCTTTCCCGTATCCACTGCGATGGACGAATACTTCCCAAGTCCTTGGCAGGCAGGGGAGGCCTTGGTGTTCACCCGGAGGCTGGAGAATGCGCGCTGGAAACAGGGTCAAGAAGACCTGTTTGTCTCCTTCAAAAACGCCGAGGACTGGTCAGAGCCTCAGCCGTTGCGGGGAATCAACACTTCCAACAATGAAGGGGCAGGCACCTTGTCGGGCGACGGCATGACCTTGTGCTTTACCATTTGCCGCGACGCGGACCGTCCAGGAGAAGGACCGCACAAGGGCAGCTGTGATTTGTACATCGCAGAGCGCGAAGGGCAAGGGTGGAGCGTGCCACAAAACCTGGGAGCGGTCAATTCCCCGGCTTGGGAAAGCCAGCCTTGTTTGAGTCCCGACGGCCAGCAACTGTATTTCACACGCGGCTCGGGGCGCGCGGGCCGTCGCAAACACGACATTTTTACGGCGTTGCGCAATCCAGATGGTTCTTGGGGAGCGGCATACAGAATGGGGGGCAACATCAATTCGAACGGCCAGGAGATGCGGCCCTTTATCCACCCCGATGGCAGGCATCTTTATTTCGCATCGGATGGCCGTGTGGGCATGGGGGGCATGGACTTGTTCGTGTGTGAACGCGATGAGCGCGGACAATGGGGAGAGCCGGTCAACATGGGGTGGCCTTTGAATACGCCAGACGACGAGAGTGGCATGGTGGTCGCATCTGACGGTGAGACCGGGTATTTCAGCCGTTCGGTTGAAGGGCAAATGGACTTGCACCAAACGATGCTGCCCAAAGCAGTGGCTGCCGACCCCACTGCGGCCATGGAGGGCAAACTGCTTTCTGCAGCAGGCAGGCCCATCGGCGGTGGCAGGATCAGCTTGGTTGATCTTGAGGACGGGATGCCTTTTGCGGAAGCAATCGCCAGCCAAGATGGGCGCTATCACGTGCCGGTCCCCTTAGACCGGGCTTTCGTTGTGTTGGCCCAAGGCGAAGGTTACATGCTCCATTCGGAACGGATTGAAAAGGGCGCGTTAAGTGGCTTGGTCCAACGCGATTTCGAGCTTGCGCTGCTGGCACCAGGGGCTGAAGTGGTCTTGAAAAACGTCTTTTTTGAAAGTGGCAGTGCCACCTTAGACGCATCATCGGGTGCCGAGCTCCTGAGGGTGGGCGCTTGGTTGGCCGCAAATCCACAGGTGATGATGGAGGTCGGTGGACATACCGACGATGTAGGGTCCGCCCAAGAAAACCAGTCGCTTTCAGAGCAGCGCGCAGCTGTGGTCAAATCTGCCCTCGAGGACGCCGGGGCTGTGCCCGATCAACTGGTGGCCAAAGGGTATGGTCAAAGCCGCCCTGCGGTGCAAGGCGATACCGATGCAGCCCGTCAGCAAAACCGGCGCACCACCTTGATGGTGCTGCCGGTTCGCTGAATGCGAGCTCAGTGGACCATCAAGTCCGCCGCACCAACGGCAGTCCAGACGATATAACGCCCAGCAGACCAACCGCTGAGGTTCAATTCAAAGGTGCTGCTGTTCACCGTGCCTTCGTAAACGATGCGTCCAGTCATGTCGCGGACCACCAAGGGGCCACCAATGGCTCCGTCCGTGGCCATGACCGCAGCACGGTCGCGCGCAGGAACGGGTTGCACCAGCACGGGCTTCACAACAGGGGTGGGCACCAATGAAGGATCAGCAGTGCTGAATTCCTTGATGATGTTGGGCGGGTTTCCGGGATATGACTCACCATTGAACGCCAGGTAGAAGCCGCCGGTGTAAGGATTGACAGCGATGTCGCGGATGCGCTGGTTAAAGCTGCCGAAAAAAGCTTCTTGGCTTTCTGCAGCTTGTCCGTCTTCTGACAATTCAATCATGATCAAGCGACCGGGAAGGGGGTCGTTGAAACCACTCATTACGCCCATCATGATCTTGCCTTGAAATTCAGGGATGGCTTCGTGTGTGTAGTACTCGAGGCCATTCAATGCGATGCATGGCGTCCATGCCAACAGCGGCTCCATGACATTCCATTCGTTGCAGAAAGAAGTTTCTGAGGGTGCATTGCACGCGCCCTGCACCGTCGGCCATCCATAGTTGCGACCAGCCTCCACGAGGTTGAATTCATCGTCTTGGTTTTGACCGTGCTCCGAAGCATAAACCAAGCCGTTGGGTCCGATACACAATCCTTGTGCATTGCGGTTGCCCCAGGTGTACACGTAGCTGTCGGAGCCAAACGGATTGTCAGCGGGGATTGAACCGTCGGGGTTGAGCCTCAAAATCTTGCCGTTGAGGCTTTCGAGGTCTTGGCTGTTGTCGGTGTCACCGGCATCGCCTGTGGTCATCAGCATGGTGTTGTCAGGCAACCACAGAAGGCGGCTTCCATTGTGGATTTGTGCGCCGGGGAGGGTGATCAGCTCTTGCTCGTTGACCAACTCCGTGCCATTCCATTCAAAAACACTCAGGTGCTCTGACACGCTGAATTGTCCATCGCAATAAACCACCCATACACGGGGGTCCTCGGGAAAATCAGGATGTTGCACCATGCCGAGCAGACCGGGCTCACCGTTTCCGTTGAAGGTGACATTAAGGTCGAGGACGGTGGTGTATTCGCCCGTGGAGGGGTCGATGCGGATCACGCGTCCTTTGCGCTCACTGCACCACAACATGTCATCACCGCCCCAAACGAGTTCCCAAGGGATCTGGCTGTCTTCGACCAGGTCGGTCGCGTAGAGGGTGGTATTGCCAACAGTGAAAGTGTCTTGGGCAGAGAGCTGCACGGGCAGAACAACGAGGGATACGAATCCCAGCAGAGAACAAATGGACTTCATGGTGCAAGGATAGCCCGCTTGAGGTTATCTCTTGGACGTTAAAGGGACCCTTCGAGGGCCATGGCGGTATATGGGGGGATGGTTCCTTCGATGGGGTGCCCCAACAGGCTGTGTGCATCATCCAATCCGGGAACGGAGATGGCCTTGTCTCCTATGTTGATCAAAATGGTCGTGGTTTCGCTGAGATATTGGCGGGTCACTTTGAGCAATTGTGGCTGCACAGTAGAGAGGGTGGTATGGCCGTACATCATGCTCATCCGGCTGCGGCGCAATGCAATCCAGCGGGAGGTCATTTCACGGGTGCGGCGTTCTTCGAGATCGAGGTCCTCGAAACGGACCATGCGGCGGTTGTCCGGGTCGTTGCCGCCAACATCGGCATACTCGTCTCCCTGGTAGATACAGGGCACGCCAGGCATGGACATGTTGAACGCCGTCAGCATGCGCATGGCTTGGTGTCCGCGGATGCCACTGCGCGTGATGTCTCTTGTCCAGCCCGCCAGCTTGTGGTCTTCACCCCAAAGCACAGTCCCCTCTGCCAAAGAAGCGAACCTCGGCCGGTCTTGGTTGCCTGTGATGGTGCCCATAAGGTGGTGGGCACCGTACTGGTCCAAGCCCTCCTGTGCGACTTGAATGAGGTCAGCGAGATTCCCCCCGTCTTGGCCAAATGCCACTACAGCCTTGTCGTACAGGTTGAAGTCAAATTGAGCATCCAACAGGCCCGTACCCAGATAACTTCCGATCAGTTCAGCACTGCCGTAGGTTTCTCCGATTTGGTAAATGCGCCTGCCTGTCCCTTGTGTCTCTGCCTTGATCTTGCGCGTGAGCATGCGCCAAAACGACAATGGAATGTGCTTGGTGGCATCGTGGCGGAAACCATCGATGTTACTGTGGAGCACCCACCACGCTGCACTGTCTGACATGGCCTCTGCCACATCAGCGCGTTCGAGATTGAGGGTGGGCATGAAGGTGTCGAACCACGTCGTGAGCCTCTGGTCGTCCCACAATTGTGTGTTCTCGGTGCCATCGGGCAAATACAGGTCGGTGGCCCAATCAGGATGCTCCTTGTAAAGCGGATGCTCCTCGTGCACATGGTTGGCTACATAATCGAGCAAGAAATTCATGTCCCTGCGGTGTGCGGCATCAACAAGGGCATCAAATTCTTCCCGAGCACCAAAACGCGGGTCGATTTCAGTATTCGAGATGGGCCAGTAGCCGTGGTACCCACTGAACCGGCTGGTCACGTCGGTAGATGGATCCTGCCAATAACCATAGGCAGCATCGGGGTTGCGCGTGAGTGGGCTCACCCACAATGCGGTCACACCCAAATCGTCGAAATACCCTTCTTCCAAAGCGGCCATGATGCCGGCGAGATCTCCGCCTTGATCGTTGGCCTGAGGCAGAATGGATGGATCATCGACCGGACGGTCGTTGGTGACGTCGGCGTTTCGGAACCGGTCCACAAGCATGAAATAAAGCACCTGTGATGCCCAATCTTGCCGCGTGAGCATGTCCGGAGATTCGATGGGCAAGCCGTCCATTAGCGGAATGCGGACTTCTCGGCTGGGCTTGCCTGTGCCTGTGGCCCACAATCGGAGCTGGGTGCGCCCAGCGCCGTATGCACCAGCAGGAATGCGCACCAGACCGGTCCCTTCCTCACCCAGTATTGTGCTGGTGTACAGTTGATTTTCCCACCAAGCCCAGATGCGTGCGCCAGGTGTGCCCAGCAAACGCACGTCATGCACTTGGTTGCCGCCAAAGCCGATGGCGCTGAGAGATGCGGCAGGCTGGTCTCCTCCCACGGTGAGGACAGAATTAAAGCCGCCAAACCCGTTGTCCACGCGGTGAGGGTTCGCTGGGTCGGGCACTTCCTCGCCGTCCACGATCAATTGGTAGGGGTGTTGGCCCTCTGGCAAGGTCAAAGTGGTCTGCCAGTTGCCGCTTGCTTCTGCCACAAGTGGCTGGCTGGATCGCGACCATCCGTTAAAGGCGCCCATGATGCGGACGTCTTTGGGTGCTGGCCCTGATGGGGCAAACTCAAAGGTGATCCGTTGCGATGTAGAGGCGAAGACGGGGACCTGCGCTGACTCCCCGCCTGTGGAAATGCCGAGCGCACCGAACCCCATTTGAGGTTTTTGCTTGATCCAGACCCCGGCTTGCCCATTGTGCTCGGTGAGCATCGCTCGGCGGCCTTGGCCCCAATTTGGAATCCAAGTCACGGAGTCCGGAAGTACACCAGGGCAGAAGTCCCCCAGAGGGACCCACGTGGAATCAGGGCGCAGTCGAATGGGTTGGACCGTGCCTTGAATGACCTCCGTAGTGCCTGCCGTTTGAACCACAGGGGAGTGGCAAGATGCCAGGACGACAATGGCCAGGGTTAAGGGCAGCGTTTGGATGAGATAATGGCGCATAGCGGTTTCAATATCAGAAACGCCCGGTTAAGGCCGGGCGCTTCAGGAGGATCAATGGACAGGGATGTGGCCGGTCATTCACAGATGAGGACACCCAGGCTATTGGCTGGAGGAGGGCCAGTGAAGGTGTACCCCGGCTTAGTGATGTACCAACGCACCCCATTTTCGAGTGGTTCACCGGTGTATGGCGTTTGGTCAATGTTGCTGGGCGTCCCGAGAAAGAAAGTCTCTGGCACAAACGTGAAGGTGAAGAATCCGGGCTCGCCGTCGACGGGGGTCATCTTCAATTCCGGAACCGTTCCCGCGTCAAATGGCGTTGAAGCCACACCATCGTCACCATAAGTGTACAGTGTGAATGCATCTGTCCTCGCCGTGAGGTTGAGGTATACGTCACTCAAATTCTGGAGGTCCGGATTGGTTTCCTGGTTGTTGTCGTAAGTAAAGGTGATGAAGTCATCGCCTTCTCGAATTTCCGGGAAAATGCACATGCGGCCATTGCACAATTGTGGCACAATGCCGACCGAGAGGTCTTCTGTCTTGGCTTCTCCTCCGAATTCTTCCTCGTAGGCATATCCGTTGTCGAACTTGGCCAGACAAGAAATACCGCGGGTGAAGAAGGTGGGACCATCGACGCCGAAGTAAGTGCTGGGCACAAAGCTCAAGCTGTAGAGCTTTTCGCTCACCTTGGTCATCTTCTGGTGGTCGTCACTGTCCCCCCAATCGCCGTTCCCGTCCAAGGGAGCCGAAGGGTTCCAGATCCAGAGGTAGACATCTTCTTCTGGGTAAGCGTCCAACATGTCACTCAGGCGCTGGTCTTGGCACTGACTCAGGTCGACGTACAAGGTGCACTCGGAATCGACTGCGGTGGGCGAGGGGAGTACATAGGCCGCCTGTCCCCAGCCGGCGTTCCAAAAGGCGCCTGCCAAGAGCAGGGCAGATAGGGAGAGAATGCGGTTCATTGCGGAATGCGGTTGAAGGTGAACGTGTAGATCACAGTTTCGACGAGTGCGCCTCCTTCACCACAGCTCCTGCGGTATTCGATCGCCATTTGGTCGTCATAGGGGCGAACGGTGGTGCCAAGGTTGTACTGGAGCGTGTCCGTGTCGCCCATCAAAATCAAGAAGGTGGGAAAGGCGGGGTCGTCAAAGGCCCACATGCCACCATCGCCGAAATAAGAGCGGCCAATCTCTTGGGTGATGCCGTAAGAGTCGTCCTCGTTGAAGTCCATGCGCAGGGGTGCGATGCCCTCTTGGATGTAGAGGTGACTCAGGTCGCGCACTTCCTTGACGGGGTTGTTGAGGTCCTGTTGGGTAAAGGAGGCCAGCTCCCAAGTCCCGAGGAACCCCGCGCGCTTGTCGATGGGGTCGCCGAGCTCTCCTTCGATCTCGGGCTTGCAGCCGGCAACGGTCAAGGCCAAGCCCACAGCAAGGAGGGTGAGGGTGTTCAATTGATTCATGTTCATCGCGTTCATGAGGGGTTCACAGGCATCCGCCTTCGTCGTTGAGGATAAAGCCAGCGGCTGTGGTAGAAGAGTTCGGGAATTGAAGCAGTGACCCTGGACAATCCCATGGCGCATCGCGCACCGTCTCAGGTTCTCCCATCACGCCGCGCAGCTTGAACTGGTCAAGCTCCCATCCCTCGCACAGGGTCTCCTTGCGGTATTCTTCACGTGCAGCTGCGCGAACGGCACTTGCCCCAGAAGTAGGGTCGAGGTCGTTCAAGTCTTCCCCAAAGGCACGGTCCCGAATGGCATTGATGTCCGAGATGGCCGTTTGCAGGTCGCCCCCTTGTTCGACAAGGGACATGGCCCGCAAGAGGTGCAAGCCGGTCAAATGGATGACGGGGACATTGAAGTACTGCTTGTTGTCGAATCGGGTCACCCGGTGGTTGACGCCATTGCTCTCAATCCATTCGCCCCGGTCATCAGCCGAATTCAACTGAAACAGGTCAAAGACATCATCACTGAAGGTCAGTTGCGGATTCAGGTTGTTGTCCTGCCTGAAGTTGTCCCGAAAGGCTGAGCTGCGGTCGTTCAGCAAGCTGTCGCCGTCGACAGCAAAGTAGCCACCGGTAATGCCAAATACCGTCTCGGGGTTGATGAGCTCTCCCGCAAGAACGCTGTCACTGCCTGCCTCGAAGCGGTCAAGGTCTCCATCCAACTGGAAGAGGCCGCTGTTGATGACCCGCTCTGCTTCGACGCGCGCAGCGCCCCAATCCTGCCTGAGAAAGTGGATGTGGGCCAGAAATCCGCTGGCCGCCATGCTCGTAGCGTATGGGCCGTTTTCATTGGGGAGGTTGGCCTTGGCAAACTCGAGGTCCTCGATGATTTGGGCGTAGACCTCACCCACACTGGCGCGCGGGCTTGGCGGCGCCACGGCGTCGGTTCGCAGGGGCACACCCAGGTGGCTGTTGTCGCCAGTGTAGCCATAAGGGTAGGCCCACATCTTGACCAGGTACCAATGGCATACAGCGCGTACGAAGCGGGATTCAGCTTCCAACCTGAGCCGTGTTGCATCGTCCAAGTCTTCGACCAATTCGAAGCTTTCGACCACAACATTGGCCCGATAAATGGCATAATAAAAGTCAGTGTAGAGCCCTCCGGTGGTGGGGGTAAAGAAATTCGTTTCCCGGTTCCAGACAGCGGTGTAGTCCAAGCTGGAGTAGGGGCGTGCCATGTTGTTGGTCAGCAGTTCCGCAATGCTTTGTTGGCGCCCATTGAGCAGGTTGGCCAACACATCGTAGTTGGAGTTGAGCATTCGCTGGAGGTCGTCAGCGGTGTTGATGGCGTCTTCAGCGAGGATGACATCTCCAGGTTCGAACTCCAGCATGCGGTCACAGCCGGTGAGGGCGATGGTGCATCCAACGATGCCGGCAAAGAGGCGAAGTGATTTCATATTCGTCAGCATGGCGGATCAGAATGACATGTTGATGCCGAGGGTAAAGGCCCGCTCTTGGGGTGGCGTGAGGTAGGTCACGTTCGGACTCATGTTGCGGTCCTGGGCGTTCTCAAAGTCGCGAACAACTTCGGGGTCCAGACCGGGGAAGCTTGTGATGGTAAAGAGGTTGGTGACGCTGGCGTTGATGCGCAAGTCTTTGATGGCATGTGGCCCTTGGCCGATACTCGGAATGGTATAGCCGAGGGTCAGGTTGCGCAACCGCAGATACGAAGCGTCAAAAACAAACAGGCTGGTGTTCCACCATGGGAATCCACTCGGCAATCCGTAAGTGGTTTCATCGAGGGTCAACCTTGGGAAGGTGGCCTCATCTCCGGGTTGTCGCCAGCGGTCCAAGATTTCAGTGCGCATGTTCCAACTGGTCACAACGCCCAATTGACGCTTGGAAGAACTGTCAAAAATCTTGGCGCCATAGCTGAATGTGGCCAGTGCCCGGAGGTCCCAATTCTTCCAGCGGAAGGTGTTGGTCATGCCACCCACAAAGTCAGGCAGGCCGTCGCCCACATACTGGCGTTCGTTGTTGTCGTAATCAAAGGTCTCATTGCCGGCACGGTCGAGGTAGACGGGCAGTCCCGTCTCGGCGTCTACGTGGGAGAACATCATCAAGTAGAAGCTGCCGACGGGGCTTCCCGTGATCACACGACTGTCGTTGGTGCCACCGCTGACCGCGTCGGGCGTGTAGTCACCAATGCTCTGGAGCTCATTGTAGTTGCGCGCCACGTTGAGTTCAGTGGTCCACTGGAATTCGCCGATCAGATTGCGGCTCTTGATGGAGAGTTCCACGCCGCGGTTTAGAATGGTCGCAACGTTGTCCCAACGGTTGGTGAATCCCGTGCTTGGCGGGGTAGAGACGTTCATGATGACGTCTTGAGAAAGCTTGTTGTAGTAAGCGAGTTCCGTGGTCACCCGGTCGTTCCACAAGCCGATTTCAATGGAGGCATCTACCGTCCTCGAGGTCTCCCAACGCAGGTTAGGGTTGGCGGGCTGCAGCGGGAACAGGATGGGCTGTCCATTGTAGAGGATGCCATTGTCAGGTGCGCTGTATGTGCCGAAACGGGCGTAGTCAGGCAGGGCCGCATTGCCCGTTTTACCCCAGCTGGTGCGGGCCTTCAGAAAGCTCAAGGCGCCGCTTTCGAACCAAGGCTCGTCGCTGATGACCCAACCCGCACTTAAGGAAGGGAAGAAGCCATAACGGTAGTTCCGACCAAACCGGCTCGACCCATCTACTCTCGCTGTAGCTTGGAAGAAATAGCGGTCTTTCAGCGTGTAGTTGGCCCGGCCGAAATAGGAGAGAAAACTGTGCTGAGAAGGGTTGTTGACCGTAGTCTGACCATTGGCCACTTCCAGCAGGCTGTCGTTATCGAAGATGGGGCCCGTCACGTCGCCGAAGCCGATGCCGTACCCATAACTGTCGGTGCGTTGAAATTCAGAACCTGCCAGAAGACTTAGCGCACTGAATTCAGTCAAGTTCATCTTGTAGTCAGCGGTCAAGCTGTAGTTCCAATTGAGCACGTAGTTGGCGTAACGATTGGCATTGCCGAGTTCACTGGAAATGAAAATGCTCGGCGGATTGTAGATGTCCTCCCTGACGTGCATGTAGTCAAATCCACCAGACCCCTTGATGAAGAGGTTGTCCATGGGGGTGAGGATGAGACTCGCGTTGTTGATGGACCTGTTTTCAGTCGTCACCCAGGTCTTGCTCTCGCGCACGGCAACCGGGTTTTTCGTACCGCCCCACTCGTCTTGGTAGAGGTAGTAGTCTCCGGGCAAGGCGTTGACCGTACCGTCTGAATTGAAGAGGGTGTCCGACCGGTACACGGGGTAGTAGGGCAGGGCATTGGACATGGCATCTCCAAGGCCTCCGGACCAAGCGGCATCGATGCGGTTGTTGATGCCCTGGCTCAAGCTGGATGAGACCATGATCTTGGCCCAATCCGTTGGCTCAAAGTCGGCATTGAGTCGGCCGCTCACCCGCTCATAGCTGTTGCCCAAGAGATAGCTGCCATTGTCGTCGTAACTGACGCCAGCATATAGGTTGTAGTCTTCGCCTCCCTTGCGGGCACCAAAGCTGTAGTTGTGTTTGACGCCCGTGCCAATGGTCTCATTGACCCAATCCGTATCGGTGAGCATGGCTTGCTCAAAGGCCGCTTTCCGGGCTTCTGGACTGTCGCCAGATGAGGTGAATCCGGGCAGCCATACGTAGCCCGTTCCACCATCGTTTTCCCAAGCTTCTTGGCGGAGTGTCAAGTATTGCTCGGTATTTAGCATGTTGGGCAGTGAGGCGGGCTCAGAAAGGCCTAGGCTGCTGCTGAATTCAAAGCTGGTGCCGGTCTTTCCCCTTTTCGTGGTGATGAGGATAACCCCATTGGCTCCGCGCGATCCATAGATGCCCGTAGCAGCCGCATCCTTGAGGATTTCTACCGATTCGATGTCATTGGGGTTGATGGTAGCCAGTGGGTTGTTGTTCATGGCGCCACTGTTGCCACGCAAGAAATAGTTCTGGGTAATGGGGATCCCATCTACCACGTAAAGGGGGTCACCTGCTGCGGAAACTGAAGCCACACCCCGGACGCGGATCAAACTTCCCGCTCCGGCCACTCCCGAGCTTTGGGAGACCTGCACACCTGCTGCTTGGCCTTGTAAGGCAGCTTCAAAGCTCGGCGTCCGAACCGCGGTGATTTGTTTGGAGTCGATCTGGGCGATGGAGCCGGTCACTTCTTTCTTGCGCTGGACACCATACCCCACGACGACCACATCGTCCATGAGCACCGCGTCGGTCTCCAAGGCAATCTTGAGTGACTTGGTCTCTCCGGCGGACAAGGTCAAAGTGCGGGTGACCTTGATGTAACCGACAAAACTGAACGAGACTGTATGTTCTCCTGCCCCCAAGGACAGACTGAAGCGGCCATCCATATCGCTGGAAACACCGCGCGCCCCTCCATTGGCCAAAATGCTGGCCCCGGGTAAGGGGTTTCCATTCTCGTCACTGATGATACCATTCAGGGTTTGCGCTGAAAGTCCTTGGGCGAGCCAAAGGCAGGCCATCATCAGAAAGCTCGATAAATAATGGTTCATGAATCGGTGGGTAAGGTGCCCCGAAGGGAGGGCTAAAATAAGTGCGGGCGTGTTGAATTGACACACCTTGGTCGCTCAGGGTTACTCCTGGTTCAACCAGTAGGTTGATGAACTGGTGCCGCCTTGGGTATACCGTATGAGGTACGGCCCCTCAGGCAATCCAGCGGGCAAGGGGACATGTACAGCACCAGCCGGAATGTCGATGGTGGCGGCACACCGCCCCGTCAAGTCGAACACTTTGACGACGCCCTGTGATACAGCCGTCTCGTGCAAGGCCAAATGCGATTGCAGACCTGGGTTGGGTATGACGCTAAATCGGGCGGGCTGCTGGGCTTCTTCAATGCCGAGAATGTTCTCAGGGGTTTCCAAGGGGACGTCCGTCCAAAGGTGGTATTCACCGGGCTCGAAATCCCAGGAAGCCTCGACATCAGCAATCTGAATGCTCGCGCCAGTAAAGTAGTCGTACCATGTTCCCGTGTGCTGAAACCCGGGCACCATGGAGAGCGGGGATACCTGAAAGTTTCCGGCCACCACGACATTCATGTCATTGCCGTTCAGCAAGAGCCGCTTGCCATAACCCCAGACGTCCCAAGTGAAGTCCGTCGTCTGGAATACAGCATGGTCTCGCTTCAAACCAGAGAGGGCGGCCATGACCTGATAGATGCGATAGCGCGCTGGCATTTCGCGGTATTCCCACTTGACCGGTTTAGCGGCAACACGGCAATCCTCAGAAATGGTAACGCCATCGCTACAGGTATTGATGCTGTAGTCATAGCCCAATTCACCGAATTGCCAGATCATTTTGGGACCGGGGAGGGGCAGGTTGAAGCAGGCCGACAGCTCCATTCTGGCCAGGGCCGTTTCGAGATCCGTGATGCTATATCCTGCTCCGCCATTGCCGAACTGGAGGTTCTTGTACATCAAACGCTCTTCGTCATGACTCTCGGCGTAACTGACCGAACGGGGGTGGTTCCACCCGCGCTCTTGCCAACTGGCCCAAGCGAGGTTGGAGCTGTACCCCATGGCGGCTTCCTGGTAATCATGGGTGACGTTGGCCCACGTCATGAAGCCGAGGTCACTGAGCGCCTTTTCTTCATTGTTGTCCGTCCAATGCTCTAGGATCATATAGAACCCCGGATCCTGAGACCACACATGCGCTCCATATTCTGCCCACAGGTCAATGCGGTCTTGGTCATATCCGCCTCCTGAGCCGTTCCAAGTAAATCCTTGGGAGAGGTCCCAGCGGAATCCGTCGACGTGAAATTCCTCGCGCCAAAAGTCCATCACCCGCTTCGTAAAGTCCTGTGTGGCCTCAGCTTGGTGGTCGTAGTCAAAGAAGAAATCCACGCCGTTGGGTGGGGCGACGGTATTGAAGAAGGGGTTGTCGGCAGATGGCGCGTTGTCCTGCCACCACATCAAAATTTGAGGGTTCGGCCAGTCGCTGTGATTCATCACCATGTCGAGGATCACAGCAATCCCCCGTTCGTGGCATGCATCGATGAGGTCTTGCAACTTGGCCTTGGGGCCGTAGGCTTTGTCAACGGCGAAATAGAAAGACGGGTTGTACCCCCAGCTGTCGTTGCCATTGAATTCGTTCACGGGCATGAGTTCCAAGGCGGTGATGTTGAGCGAGGACAAGTAATCCAGGGTGTCGATGATGAAGTCGAAAGTCCGCTCCTCGCTGAAGTCTCGAACGAGCAGCTCGTAAATCACGAGGTTTTCTTGCGCTGGTCGCTCAAAGTCGCCGTCCGTCCAATTGAAGGTTGGACCGCCGGTTTGGAAAACGCTCACCGGTGATTGGTTGGTTTGACCCACTGGGAAATCGATGAGGAAGGGGTAGGTCGATTCGGGAATCCAAGGGTCGTTCCAGTAGTCGAGCTGCTTTTCTGCGTATGGATCCGGGAAGCGGTCGTCGTTGGGCAGAACGTGGAATTGGTAGCGGTATTCCTGCTGAGGATTCAAGTCTGTAAGCTCAATCCAGAACCGGTCACCGTCTGGCGTCACGTTCATCATGAAAGGCGCCTGCGTCGCCCAGTCGGTCAGGTCGCCGACGAAAAACACATGGCTCTTTCCAGGGGCGTATAGCTGGAGGACCATTGAGGTGCCGTCCGGTGAAGGGTTCAGACCGTCTACGGTCCCGGCGGGTGCCGCAGCCGCAATCGGCTCCTCAGGGAGCACCAATACAGTGGTCGAAATGACCACGGTGGATGCGCCATTGTCCGCATGGAACTCTACCACAAACGTCCCTGGCACTTCGGGTGAGAAATCATGGGTCAGCTGGATGGCATTGTCCGCTGAAGCAAGGGTGTCTCCACCGACGATGTAGGCCAGACTGGCTGGCTCCGAAGCAGAGGCCTGCAATGGAAAGGACTCGCCCATAACAGCAAGGGCATTGTCCGAAGCTGGCTGGAGGAAGACGGCTGAGAAACTTCCATCATTGAGCGGCAAAAAGATGTCGCCGCCGTCGGAGTCTCGGCCCACCAATGAGCCGCTCCCGTTGCGGAAGACCATGGCCAGCTGCTCTGCAGTGACGCCAGCAGGCACCCCAAAGAAGTCTCCCAGGGTTTGACCGCCGAAGTTGTAGCTCCACAAATTGGCCCCTTCAAAGTCCATCACCCAGTCAGGGTCTGTGCTCGCCCAGGGCATGTTGACGTACTGCCAATCAGTCGGTGAGGAACTATTGGAGGTAATCAAGCCGGTATGGATGTACACAGGAATGACACCGTCGAGCTCACCGTTGCCCTGCGAGGCATCGTAATACAAGGTGACTTGATCACTTGCAGAAGGGAAGGGTGGCTCTGTCCAAACGACTTGAGCACTGAGGAAGAGAGGGAAAACGGCGCACCATGCGGTGACCATGAGGCGATGCATCATAATATGTCTACCTGAGGTAAGTGTGGAAATTACACTCAATCGGGTTTCCGATAGGTGTACAGTTGCGCAGGCTTGTGCAATACGCCCTCCTGTTTCTCATCAAGGGGCACCACCCCAACCATGCGCTTCACATTCTTGCGGAAGTTGCGCTTGTCGAGGGACTTGCCGAGGATGATTTCGTGGAGACGTTGAAACTGGCCCAGAGTGAACTTCTGAGGCAACAATTCAAAAATGATATTGCGGTGCACGACGTCTTCGCGCAAACGCTGAAGTCCGGCCTCTATGATGGCATTGTGGTCAAAGGCGAGCCTTGGAACATCTTCAAGTGGACACCATTCAGCGCGGCTGGCAAAGCTGCTCGGCTTAGGCCGGTATTCCGATATGGACACCAGACTGTAGTATCCGATGGTGACCACCCTGCGGTCCGGGTTCGGCCTGAATCGTGTGAGCCATTCCTTGTCCTTTTCGTCGAAGACGCGGTTAGGAGCGCCAAAGGCTTGGAATTGCTTTAGATAAATCCCCTTGAGGGAGGTGAGGGTGCTGAGAATGCGATCGGCTGCTTCATCCAGGTCCTCCTCGGGAAAGACAAGATCTCCTGGCACAGCCATATGGAAGCGGTCGGATTCCATGTCTTCGCCGGGCAGTCCCTGCCTGATGAGCAAGATTTGTAAGTTTTCGCCATCGAAGCCGAAAACAACATTGTCCACACTGAGATCAAATGTGGCAGCGGATGCGTTTGGCACAGTCCTATTAAGTGCTACGTTCTGCATGAGATGGTGTCAAAAGTACACTAATTTCTCGCTGACACATCTCTCGCTAACTTCGCGCTCCCTTATCTGATGAGTAAAATTGAACGCATCGGCGTCTTAACCAGTGGAGGTGACGCCCCCGGAATGAATGCAGCCATTCGTGCAGTTGTGCGTTGTGCTGTCTTTCACGGCATTGAAGTGACGGGTGTCTTTCAAGGCTATGAAGGCTTGATTACCGGAGACTTAAAGCGGCTTCACGCCCGGAGTGTAGCCAAGATTTTGGGCCGAGGCGGCACCATCTTGAAGAGCGCTCGTTGCATGGACTTTCACGAGGAGTCGGGGAGGGCCAAGGCTGCGAAAGTTTTGCGCGATGCACAGGTTGATGCCCTTGTCGTGATTGGTGGGAACGGGACCTTCACAGGCGCTCAAAAACTCGCTGAGGAGCAGAATATTCGGGTAGTCGGCATTCCGGGAACCATCGACAATGATCTTGCGGGTACAGACTACACCATTGGGTACGACACCGCCACAAACACGGTCGTCGAGGCTGTCGACAAAATCCGCGATACAGCGAGCAGTCACAACCGGCTGTTCTTTGTGGAGGTCATGGGCCGAGACAGCGGATACATCGCCTTGAAAACGGCCATTGCGACCGGTGCCATTGCGGTGATGACGCCAGAAGCAGGCATGGACGTAGACGACCTCATTTCCATTTTGGCGCGGGGAGAAGAGTCCAACAAGACCAGCAGCATTGTCATCGTAGCAGAAGGGGATACCAATGGAGGTGCGATGGAAATCGCCGCCAAAGTGCACGCTCGCTTCGACAAGTATGACACGCGCGTTACCGTGCTCGGGCACATCCAGCGTGGAGGTGACCCCAGTTGCTTTGACCGTGTCCTGGCCAGCCGACTCGGCGTCGGTGCTGTAGAAGCCTTGTTGAGCGGAAAAACAGCCGTGATGGCCGGCATGGTGAACGATGAAGTGGTCTACACTCCGTTCCCTGAAGCCATCAATAGGAAATCAAAAGGGCTCGACGAAGAACTCCGCGTAGCCCAGATTCTCAGTATCTGAACAACACAACCTTACCATAACAACATGACCAAAGTTGCCATCAATGGTTTCGGCCGCATCGGCCGTTTGTCCTTCCGCCAGCTCCTCGCCAAAGAGGGGGTGGAAGTGTGTGCAATCAATGATTTGACCAGTGTCGAGACCCTCGCTCACTTGCTCAAGTATGACAGTATTCACGGCCGTTTCCCCGGTGAGGTGACTGTCGAAAATGGACACCTCGTGGTGAACGGCAAGACGATTCACGTCAGCGCTGAGCGCGATCCGGCTGCCCTGCCATGGGGTCAGCTTGGTTGCGATGTAGTGGTGGAGAGCACGGGTGTCTTCCGGGATGCTGAAGGTGCCGGCAAGCATTTGACGGCAGGTGCGCGCAAAGTGGTCATCTCTGCCCCTGCGAAGGGAGACATCAAGACTGTGGTGCTCGGCGTGAATGACAACATCATCACTGAAGCGGACACCATTTTGTCCAATGCCAGTTGCACGACGAACTGCTTGGCCCCGATGGCCAAGGTGCTCAATGACAACTTTGGCTTGGTCAAGGGGTACATCACTACGGTGCACGCCTACACCTCAGACCAGCGCATTCAGGATGCGCCGCACTCTGACTTGCGCCGCGCAAGGGCTGCAGCCATGAGCATGATCCCCACCACCACAGGGGCTGCAGTTGCTGTTGGCCTCGTTTTGCCCGAGTTGAAGGGCAAGCTCGACGGTGTAGCTGTCCGTGTACCGACACCAACAGGTTCATTGACGGACCTCGTGGCTGAGTTGGGACGCGACGTCACGGCTGCCGAGGTGAACGCGGCCATGAAGGCGGCCGCTGATGGCCCTATGAAAGGTGTTCTCGAGTACACGGAGGACCCCATTGTGAGCGCTGACATCGTCGGCAACCCGCACAGCAACATTCTCGATGCCGGAATGACCTCTGCCCAAGGAAACATGGTGAAGGTCTTCGGTTGGTATGACAACGAAATGGGGTATTCCAGTCGCGTGGCAGACCTCGTTCAGCGCATCGGCTGATTCATGCGTGTGCTGATCGCCGATAGCGGCTCAACAAAGTGCGACTGGCAGCTCCTTGACGCTTCAGGCACGGAGATGATGGAATTCCATACCATGGGATTCAATCCATATTTCCACGATGCCGACAAGGTGGAAGAAGTGATGAATGGGCACAGCGATGTGCGGACCATTCAAGAAGAGGTGACGCATGTCTTTTTTTACGGGGCTGGAAGCAGCTCTCCCGACCTGTGTGCCATCATACAGGAGGGACTTCAGCGGGTATTTACTGGCGCTGAGGTACAAGTGGACCACGACCTCGTTGGTGCAGCTTACAGCACATATGACGGTCGCGCGGGCATCACATGCATCATTGGCACGGGCTCCAACAGCTGTCGCTTTGATGGCCAAGGTGTTTCGGAGGAAGTGCCAGCCTTGGCCTACATCCTCGGAGACGAGGCCAGCGGAAGTTGGCACGGTAAGAAATTGCTGGCGGCCAAGTTGTACCACCACCTGCCTGCAGCGGTGGAAGCCGACTTTGATGAGAGCTACGGCCTTTCTAAAGACGACATCATCGACCACGTCTACCTCAAAGAGGACCCCAATGTCTTCTTGGCCAGTTTCATGACCTTCATCGGCAAGCACCGGACTGAACCGATGTTCAAAGCGTGGCTATCCGAAGGGTTCAGGGCCTTTCTCGACGTACACGTGAAGTGTTTCAGTGAGTGGCCCAACGAACCTGTGCACTTCATTGGCAGTGTAGCGTACCATTTTCAGGAGGAGTTGCGCGCTGAATGCGCCAAGGACGGCATTGAAGTGGGTCAGATCATTAAGAAGCCGATTGACGGCCTGGCTTCTTACCACCTCAAGCACATCCTTCCCGCCCTGAAGTCTTAATCGCTGAGCCCATGGCCTACATCCCCAAAGCCTGCCTTTTTGACCTCGACGGAGTCATTGTCGACACGGCCAAATACCATTTTTCGGGCTGGAAGCGATTGGCAGAAGAATTGGGGGTGCCCTTCACGCAAGAGGACAACGAACAGCTCAAGGGGGTAAGCCGCGTTGGTTCCTTGGAATACATTTTGTCAAAAGGGGGCTTGGTCCTCGACAACGACACCAAGGTTCGTTTGATGGAGCGCAAAAATGACCAGTACCTCGAGTTGGTGTCGGGCATGACACCTGATGAGCTCTTTCCTGGTGTGATTCCTTTCATTGATGAATTGCGCAGCCAAGGCATCAAGGTGGGATTGGGGTCGAGCAGCAGAAACGCCCCGCTCATATTGGAGCGCTGTGAGATTGTCGATCGCTTTGAGGCCATTGTAGACGGCAACAGCATCACCTTTTCAAAACCTGACCCCGAGGTCTTCCTTAAAGGGGCCCAAGCGTTTGGAGTGGCTCCATCGGAGTGTGTGGTGTTTGAAGACGCCGTCTCTGGGGTGCAAGCTGCGGTCAACGGAGGATTTCGTGCTGTAGGTGTAGGAGACCCCCAAACCTTGGCCGCAGCCGAATTCGTCATTGCGGGCTTTGAGGACTTCAATCTCGAGGTTCTGTCCAATCGCCTCTCCTGACCGCTTAAATTTCGGCCATGCTGAGATACTTGGATGTCGACCCTTGGAAAGTGGTCGAGAGCGGATTTCATCCAGAACGCCAACGGAGTTCTGAGTCCATCTTCAGTGTGGGAAATGGCCGGTTCGGCCAACGCGCCAATCATGAAGAGCAATACAGTGGTGACCACCTGAGGGGAAGCTACGTCGGTGGTGTATACTACCCCGACAAGACCAAGGTGGGATGGTGGAAGAATGGCTACCCCGAGTACTTCGCCAAGGTCTTGAATGCGCCTGATTGGACTTCCATCCACGTCCAAGCCAATGGTGAGGAGCTCGACCTAGCCCGGCAAGTGCCCCGACATTTTCGCCGTGAACTTGACATGTTGCGGGGCGTCTTGACCCGGACTTTCGAGGCGACCGTAGGGGAGATGCACTTATCGGTGAAGGCTCAGCGCTTCGTCAGCATGGCCGACGTGGAAACGGCGCATTTGCGCTATTCGGTCGATGTGCTCAGCGGCGAGGGGACACTTTCGCTGGCATCCATTTTGGACGGCAATGTCACCAACGAAGACGCCAATTGGGAGGAGCGATTTTGGCGAACGCTTGAAGCAGGTGGAGACGATGTGGGAGGACACCTTTTGGTGGCCACGCGTAAAACGGACTTCCGTGTGGCACATGCCATGAGGTCTTCGGCTTGGTTTGACGGTCGGTCTTCCGCATCCAAGTCCCGAGGCGGTTCAGAAGGTCACGCGGTTCTTCATGACTTCACCGTAGAGCCAGGCTCCAGAATTGTGGTGGACAAGACGGTTGCGCTGCTGAGAGGCATGGACCACCATGAGGACCAGCTGCTTCTGCGTGCTCAAGAAAAAGTCGGGTCGGCGGTCGACAAGGGATGGAATGCCGCCCTTCAAGACCACATGATGGCCTGGGAACGCATCTGGGAGCGCGCTGACATCACCATCGATGGAGACGAAGCCGCTCAACAGGCCATCCGTTTCAACATCTTCCATTTGAACCAGACATTTACTGGCGACGACCCCCGTTTGAATATTGGTCCAAAGGGGTTCACTGGAGAGAAGTATGGGGGCGCCAGTTATTGGGACACCGAGGCGTATTGTCTGCCCTTCTATTTGGGCACTCACCCTTCCGAGGTGGCCAAACAATTGCTGGTATACCGCCGTCAACACCTCGAACGTGCGATAGAAAATGCGCAAAAGCTCGGTTTTGAGGGCGGCGCAGCATTGTATCCCATGGTCACCATGAATGGCGAGGAGTGCCACAATGAGTGGGAGATCACCTTTGAGGAGATTCACCGGAATGGGGCCATGGTCTATGCCATCCACAACTATATCCGGTACACGGGGGATGAGCAATATCTCGCAGCAGGAGGATGGGAGGTCATCCTCGGAGTGGCGCGTTTTTGGGCACAGCGTGTCAATTGGTCTGAAGCCAAACAGGCGTGGGTGATGCTCGGTGTGACGGGCCCCAACGAATACGAGAACAACGTCAACAACAACTGGTACACCAACCGGTTGGCAGCTTGGTGTCTTCGCAGGGCATGTGCTGCTTTGGACTGGATGAAGGCCCACGCGCCGGAGGAATTGCTCAGCCAAAACAAGCGGTGGACCTTCAGTGAATCCGATGAGCGCCCACATTGGGAAGCGGTCATGGAAGGCATGTATTACCCCAAACTCGAGGGGACGCGTGTTTTCTTGCAGCAGGACGGCTTCATGGACAAGGAGCAAACGCTCGTCGCGTCGCTGCCGCAAGATCAACGGCCCATCAACCAGCACTGGAGCTGGGACCGCATTTTGCGCTCGGTGTTTATCAAGCAGGCCGACACCCTGCAGGGTTTCTACTTCTTTGAAGACGAGTTTGACCTGGAAACCCACCGCGAAAACTTCGAATTCTATGAGCCCAGGACGGTGCATGAAAGCAGTCTGAGTCCATGCGTTCATGTGGTGCTCGCCGCCAAACTCGGATTAGAGGAAAAAGCCGTCGAGATGTACTTGCGCACCGCCAGATTGGACCTTGACGATTACAACAGCGAAGCCTACCAAGGCCTGCACATTACGAGCATGGCCGGGACTTGGATGAGCGTTGTGGAAGGCTTTGGGGGATTCAGGGTCCGCGATGGAATACCGCATTTCACGCCCATGTTGCCCGCCGCATGGAAGGGCTACAGCTTTCAGCTGCACTTCCGGGGACGACAACTTAAAGTAACAGTGAACGCCGATGGCACCCAGGTGCACCTTCAGACGGGTGAGCCGCTCCAGGTCGTCATCGACGGAGAAGCGGCCCACCTGTCCTGAGGGCTTCAGTCCACCCACAGGCTGTTGATGGCGCCCGGCGTACCTCCGGTATTGATAGAAGCGCTCCATTGCGCAGCACTGTGAGGGTCTCCAGTAAGGAACAGCCGCTCTAGCGACGGCCCTTGCCCATCTGGGGCACTGTCCCAATCGCCGCTGTCGCTGTATTGAACCGATTCCATGACGGCACCGTCAGGCGACCTCAAGGCGATGAGCTCACCGGAGTTGTGAAGTCCACCTGACCCCCAATCGTAGACGGGGTATCCCAGGCCTGAATAGGTCGCGTCCATGGCGGCCACCACGAGGTAACCGCCCCCAGCAATGTTGGCGCCTTGGGGAAAGGTGAAGCTGAGGCCTTCCGAGAGCGACCAGCCTTCAAGGTCAACGTCTGCTGCACCGGGGTTGTAGACCTCGAGGAATTCGAATTCACTGTCATTGCCCTGGGTGGAAGCTGGATTGTAGTGCAGCTCGGTGATGTGCAGCTGTGGCCAACCGTCTTCAGGCGGTTCCGAGTCACATGTCGTACCGAACTCAGCCAGTACCACCAGCAGGTCGCTCAGGCCGACAACACCGTCGCCGTCGAGTTCAGCAGAGCAGCCTGCACGAATTGAGGGCCATTGGGCAGCGAGGGGTCCGGAAAGCAGACACGTCGCAATGAAGAGGGAGAGGAAGGAAGGGAATCTCATGGGATTGTGGGATGATTGTCACCCCGAAGCAAATCCCTTTGATGCCCTCTTTTACTTGCGGTTCACCGATGTGAATGCAGAGTTTGCCTCCGCTGACGATGGCCGGTCAGAGATGCTCGTTGGCCAAATTGGCCAAGTCACTGCGCTCGCCCTTATCGAGGGTTACATGGCAAAAAAGCTCGCGCCCCTTTAGCCGGTCAATCACATGGCTCATGCCGTTGGATTGTTCGTCCAAATAAGGGGTATCGATCTGCCGCACATCCCCGGTGAGGATGATCTTAGAGTTCTCACCGGCCCGGGTGATGATGGTCTTGACTTCGTGCGGCGTCAGGTTCTGGGCCTCGTCCACTATGAAGATGACATTGGACAAGCTGCGCCCGCGGATGTAGGCCAGGGGACAGATTGTGATCTTACCCGCCTCCCGCATTTCTTCGATGGCCCGGTACTTCCGCTCGTTCTGGCCAAACTGGCTTTTGATGAAGTTCAGGTTGTCCCAAAGTGGCTGCATGTAAGGATTGACCTTCTCCTCTGCATCACCTGGAAGAAAACCGAGGTCTTTGTTGCTCAAAGGCACAATGGGGCGGGCCAAGATGATCTGGTCGTACCGGTTTTTCTGTTCCAATGCGCCGGCCAAGGCGAGGAGGGTCTTGCCTGTTCCGGCCACACCGCTGACAGTAACGAGGTGAATGTCAGGATTGAGAATCGCGTGCAGGGCAAAGGCCTGCTCTGCATTCTTGGGCTTGATGCCGTAAGCATAGCGCTTGTCCACCCGCTCAATCAACTTCTTGGACTCATTGAAGTAGCCGAGTGCAGAAGCAGATTGGTTGCGCAGGATGTAGAAGTGATTGTTCTTCCGCTCTTTGCCAAGCACGCTGATCTTGCGCGTCTGTCCGGAGACGTACATCTTGCGCACCACTTCGGCGTCCACGTCTTCAAGCAAGGTTTTGCCTGAGTACAGGTGTTGCTTGTCCTTGACCTTGCCCGTTTTATAGTCCTCTGCAGGAAGGTTGAGCGCCTTGGCCTTGAGCCGAAGGTTAATATCCTTGGAGACGAGCACCACTTTCATATCGGGCTCGTCGTGCTGCAATTGCAGGGCCGCGCTCAGTATTTTGTGGTCATTGGTCTTCTTGTCGAACACACGGGCTGCATCTAGTCCGCTCGGGTGGCCTTCTGAGCTCATCACGATGCGCATCAGGCCCTCTGCTTCATTGCCAAGAGGAATCCAGTCCTTCAGGGTGAAATCCTTGCTCAGCCGGTCAATGATGCGGATGCATTCACGGGCCTCAAAATTCTTCGTGTCATTGCCCACCTTAAATGTGTCGAGCTCTTCGAGCACGGTGATGGGAATGGCGATCCTGTTGTCCTCGAAGTTGCCAATCGCATTGTGGTCATGCAGCAAGACCGAGGTGTCAATCACAAACACCTTGACTTTTTGATGCACGGACGGTGCTGATTTGCCGGCCCGCTGCTTGAGCGTTTTGGTGGCGACGGTTTCTGAAGTGACAGTGTCCAAAGCACCATGTTCAGGCTGCTCGGGGGAGATGAGGGGGTGCTTGGTTGTCAAATCGCGTCAGTTGTCGAGCCTTTGGTTCTCCTGGGGAGATTGCTTCAAGCCCATGATGATGTTTGATGCCCCGAAGGACAAACCCAAGCTATTGCCGGTATGAGCCTGAGTGAAAAGGACCACGGAGGACTTCTTCACTCAGAATGGGGGACAGTTTTTGGACCGCACGAAAAGCCCTGCAATTCAAGGGCTATCGACGCAGCTTCTGTCGCTCCGACGCCGAAATGAGAAACAGACTACAATGGGCCTCAGCCGAAATACAGGGCAGGCAGGCCCTCCGGCATATTGACCTTGATTGTGCGGGCTTCCCGGTCCACCTCCACGAGGGTTTCATCCATGATGGGGAAGAGGCCCTCTCGTTCGCCAAGCTGGGACTTGAACAGCGGATTGCCTGGCAAATCCAGCACGGTGATGATGTCGCCCAAGGGGCCAAATGTTTGGTCGACCAGCGCATAGCCCACCACTTCGTGGTAATAGAAGCGAAGTCCATCCAACGGGGGCAATGCTGCCGTCGGTAGCAGCAACCGATGCCCTGACATGGCTTGCGCCCCTTCGATGTCATCCACACCGTCAAACGTGACTACAGTCGACTTTGGGCGGATGGAAATCGAGGTGATGGTGTAAGGGACAAGGGTGCCTTGGCGCTCCACCCAGACCATGTCGAGCTTGGCGTAATGCTGGGGGACGTCCACATCTAATTTGATGGCGACTTCCCCTTTGAGCCCATGTGGCTTGAGGGTTTTGCCCAACTCAAACATGTCATCCACAGCGGTCATGGTGCGAATTTCGGACTTGGCGTGAAATGAAGAAGCCACCCGAAGGTGGCTTCTGAAAGTGTTGTGTTTTGGAAGGGATTAGCCTTCCTTCTCATCGCCACCCTCTTCAGCAGGCTTCTCCTCTTCAGCAGGAGCCTCTTCAGCAGCGGGTGCTTCTTCAGCAGCGGGTGCCTCTTCAGCAGCGGGTGCTTCTTCAGCAGCGGGAGCCTCCTCAGCGGGAGCGGCTGCCGCTTCAGCTTCAGCCTGGGCAGCTGCCGCTTCAGCAGCCAATTCAGCTTGCTTGCCGGCAATTTCCTTGGCGCGGGCGTCGTTGACTTCTTTCTCGCGAGCGAGGGCCTTGATGCGGGCTTCTTCAGCAGCAGCAGAGAGCTTGCTTGACTTCTGGGCTACTTTGCCCTCCTTGTCGCGCAACCACTCTTCAAACTTGGCCTGAGCCTGCTCTTCGGTGAGGGCACCTTTTTTGACACCGTTCAGGAGATGGCTGTGGTAAACCACGCCTTTGTACTTGAGGATCGCGCGGGCCGTATGGCTCATTTCTGCACCGACCTGCAACCAATAGAGGGCGCGATCGTGCACGACATCAATCGTGGCGGGGTTGGTGTTGGGGTTGTAGGTACCGACTTTCTCGATAAACCGGCCGTCGCGCTTTGAGCGGGAATCAGCAGCTACAATGTGGTAGAAGGGCTTGCCTTTCTTACCGTGACGTTGGAGGCGGAGGCGTGTTGCCATTTGAAAAACGTTTTAGAAGGGTCCGAAACCCCGTTGTTGATACTAGTAAAATGGGGCGCGAAGATAGTGCGCGACCGATGGCCGAACAACCTTTTGATCAGGAAAGCGAATTAGCCCCGAATGTGGTCAAGGAATTCGCGGCGGGCAGCGTCCTGTTTGAAGGCGCCGTGGTAATCGGCGGTGACCGTTGAACTCTGCTCGTCCTCAATGCCTCGGCTGGAGACGCAAAGGTGCTTCGCTTCTATGACAACCGCGACATCCTCCGTATCGAGGATCGATTTGAGGGCTTCCGCAATCTGCCGCGTCAAGCGCTCTTGTACCTGCGGACGCTTGGCGTAATGGTCCACCAATCGATTGATTTTGCTGAGTCCAATCACCCGGCCTGAAGAGCGGTAGGCTACATGTGCTTTTCCCGTGATGGGCAGGAAGTGATGCTCGCAAGTAGAATTGAGGTTGATGTCCTTTTCCACCAGCATCTCTCCATACTGATACGTGTTGTTGAAGGTGCGGCAGACTGGGTGATTCTCTGGATTCAATCCACGAAAAATCTCTTGCACGTACATCTTGGCCACCCTGTGCGGCGTGCCCGACAAGCTGTCGTCGGTTAGATCCAAGCCCATGACTTCCATGATTTCGCGAAAGAGCGGTTCAATTCGCGCGATTTTCTCGGCGTCACTCAGCGCAAATGCATCGGAGCGAAGAGGTGTGTCCACAGATGTGCCCACATGGTCATCGCCCATGATGTCAGTGGAGGTGCTGCGGTCAAATCCGCCGTTTGGAATGGGGTTGGAGGTGGTCATCGCAAGGGTGTGTAGGATAAAAGCAAATTCGGGCGGATGATGTTCAATCCACGGGGTGTCCACAATGCGCGGTCACACCGACCAATTGGGCGAAATTGGCGCTATGATTCTCGTTTACGATACCGAGACCACCGGATTGCCAAGGGATTGGAATGCGCCGCTCACCGATGGAGAGAACTGGCCGCGTCTGGTTCAATTGGCATGGCAGCTGCACACACCGGAAGGGAAGTTGGTGTCGCGCGGGAACCGGATTGTAAAACCGGACGGGTTTACCATACCCTACAATGCGGCCAAGGTCCATGGCATCACCACCGAGCGGGCCGAAGCAGAGGGACACGATTTGGATGCCGTTCTGGAGGAGTTTGGGCGCGACCTCGATCGCGCTGAATACGTCATGGGCCACAACATCGGATTCGATGTCAACATCATGGGGGCTGAGTGGATCCGGCGTGGCGCTGCGGCAGAGCGCGTCACGGACAAGGCGCTCATAGACTCAAAAGACGAGGGCACTGAATTCTGTGCGATTCCAGGCGGACGCGGCGGCAAATTCAAATGGCCCACCCTTACTGAGCTCCACGAGAAGTTGTTTGGGACCGGGTTTGGCGACGCCCACGATGCGGCCTATGACGTAGACGCCACGGCCAAGTGCTTTTTTGCTTTGGTGCAGCGGGGCGTCATTCAGCGGGATGGCTTTCCCCAAGGTCAAGGGGTACAGTATGAGGCGCCGAAACTTGAAGCCGCCAACTTCGCCCAACCCCAGCCGAAAGTGGCCCCCAAGCAGGACCCTGCTGTGGCCGGCGGTCAGACGGCAGCGGCTGGAGCGGCTGCGGTTGCGGATGTGCCGTTTTCGCATTTGCACGTCCACAGTCAGTTCAGTGTGCTTCAAGCCACTTCGAGCGTACAGGCCCTGATCGACAAGGCCGTCGAAGCGGGCATGCCCGCCATGGCCATCACCGACCGTGGCAACATGATGGGGGCGTTCCATTTCGTGCGCGCCGCCAACAAGGCGGGCATCAAGCCCATCGTTGGGGCAGAGCTCAACGTCTGTCAAGACCATGCCGATCGGTCCAAGAAGGACGACGGCTACCCCATTGTGATGCTCGCGCGCAACAGGGCGGGCTACCACCGGTTGGCCAAGTTGAGTTCGCTCGCCTTTACTGACGGCTTTTACTACGTCCCGCGCATCGACCGCACACAACTGCTCGAATACAAGGAAGACCTGATTGTCACCACGGGTGGTCTGTTCAGTGAAGTGCCGAGCTTATTGCTCAACGTGGGAGACCGCCAGGCGGAGGAAGCTTTTCTGTGGTGGAAGGCCCATTTCGGCGAACACTTTTACGCTGAGCTCAACCGGCACGGATTGGAGGAAGAGAAGGTGGTCAACGACTTCCTCCTCGACATGTGCAGAAAGCACGATGTGCGCTACATCGTGGCCAACAACAGTTTCTACACCACACGCCAAGAAGCAGACGCCCACGACATCTTGCTGTGCGTCAAGGACGCCGCCAATGTGAGTCAGCCCAAGCGCTATGTGGGCAAACGCGGTCGCGAATTTCGCTTTGGCCTGCCCAACGATGAATTCTACCTGAAGTCGCCCGAGGAGATGAAGCGTCTGTTTGCAGACGTTCCTGAAGGGTTTCACACAGTACACGACATCGTGGAAGGCTGCGAAGGCTACGAGCTCGAGCGCGATGTGTTGCTGCCCGCATTTGACATCCCCGGGGAATTTGTGCACGCAGAAGACGCAGCAGATGGTGGCAAGCGCGGAGAGAACGCCTACTTGAGGCACCTTACATATGAGGGGGCAGAGAAACGCTATCCCGAGATCACCGACGAAATCCGCGACCGCATTGATTTCGAGTTGGAGACCATTGAGCGGACGGGATACCCTGGATATTTCCTCATCGTTCAGGACTTCACGACAGCAGCCCGTGAAATGGGCGTCAGCGTGGGGCCGGGCAGGGGGTCGGCCGCGGGCAGTGCAGTGGCGTATTGCACGGGCATCACCAACGTAGACCCCATCGCGTATGACCTGCTGTTCGAGCGCTTCCTGAACCCCGACCGCGTGTCATTGCCCGATATCGACATCGATTTCGACGACGAGGGGCGCGGCAAGGTGATTGACTATGTGATCAACAAGTACGGGGCCAACCAGGTCGCACAGATCATCACCTATGGCACCATGGCGGCCAAGAGTTCGATACGGGATACTGCGCGCGTGATGGAGTTGCCGCTGGGCGATGCCGACCGTTTGTCCAAGCAGATGCCCGACATCTCCCTCGCGAAGCTGTTCAAGCTCGACGACAAGGCCCTTAAGGATAAGCTGCGGGGTCAAGAGGGACTGGACCAGGTCAACGCCATCAAGGCCATACACAATGGCCAAGGCCTCGAAGCCGAAGTCCTCAAAAAGGCCCGCGTCATTGAGGGCTCGGTGCGCAACACCGGCATCCACGCTTGCGGTGTGATCATCACCCCAGACGACATCACCAAGTTCGTGCCGGTCGCCACGGCCAAGGACAGCGACATGGTGTGCACGCAGTTCGACAACTCAGTGGCGGAGGATGCCGGCCTGCTCAAGATGGACTTCTTGGGGTTGAAGACCCTGACCATCATCAAGGACGCGGTTCGGAACGTCAAGAAACGGAGCGGGGTGGAGCTGGACCCGGAAGCCTTTCCGTTGGACGATGAAGCGACGTATTCATTGTTCCAGCGCGGAGACACGGTGGGCATCTTCCAGTACGAGTCGGTGGGCATGCAGCGGTACCTCAAGGACCTCAAGCCTACGGAGTTCGCGGACTTGATCGCCATGAACGCGCTGTACCGGCCTGGCCCGCTGGAATACATTCCGGCCTTTGTCCGGAGGAAGCACGGCCAAGAGCCGGTCAAATACGACCTCGATGCCTGCGAAGAGTACCTCGCTGAGACCTATGGCATCACCGTCTACCAGGAGCAGGTCATGTTGCTCAGCCAGAAACTCGCTGGTTTTACCAAAGGTGAGGCGGACACCCTGCGTAAGGCGATGGGCAAGAAGAAGGCAGACCTCATTGCCAAGATGAAGCCCAAGTTTTTGGAGGGAGGAGAGGAGCGCGGTCACGACACCACGGTGTTGGAGAAGATTTGGAAGGACTGGGAGGCGTTTGCCAGCTATGCCTTTAACAAGTCGCACTCCACCTGCTACGCCTGGGTGGCTTACCAAACGGCCTACCTCAAGGCCAATCACCCTGCGGAATTCATGGCGGCGGTGTTGTCAAACAACATGTCCGACATCAAAAAGGTGACCTTCTTCATGGAGGAATGTCGCCGCATGGGAACTGCGGTGCTCGGACCTGACGTCAATGAATCCGAGTTCAAGTTTGCCGTCAATGCTGAAGGGGCCATTCGTTTCGGACTCGGCGCCATGAGTGGCGTGGGAGAGGGGGCAGTGGCGTCCATCGTGGAAAGCCGCACCGAAGAACCTTACAAGAGCATCTTTGATTTCGCGGTCAAGGTCAACCTCAAAGACTGCAACAAGCGCGTGTTCGAAGCGCTCGCCCGCGGTGGTGGCTTTGACGACCTGCCTCAAGCGATTTTCCGCTCGCAGTGCTTCGCCGAGGACCAGAAAGGCCGGACGACCATCGAGCTGGCCATCCGCTATGGCCAGGCGACACAGGAGAGCGAGAATTCATCGCAGGCCTCGCTGTTTGGTGGTGATTCAGGGGCGATGGAAATTCCCGAGCCGCCCGTCCCGGTGTGCGAAGAATGGGCACCGTTCGACAAGCTTGCCCGTGAGAAAGAAGTGGTGGGGGTATACCTCTCCGGCCACCCTCTCGATCAGTTCAAGGTGCAGTTGGACCAATTCTGCACGCCGGGTGGACTGGCCAACTTGGACGACCTGGCTGCAGCCCGTGGCCGCACGATTTCCTTCGGTGGCATGGTCACGGAGGCCGAACACAAAATCGGCAAAAACGGCCGCCCGTGGGGTGGCATGACGGTCGAAGACTATCACGGTTCCCGGCGCATGCCGTTCTGGCGCGATGATTACATCAAGTTCAAGGACTTCATGACCGATGGCTGGTTCCTCTACATTAAGGGCAAAGTGCAGATGAAGCAGTTCCGCGGTGCTGACGAACTCGAATTCAAGGTCACCCGGATCGAACTTCTTTCAGATGTCCTTGAGAAGCTGGCTGGCCGCCTGCGCGTGCAGCTCAACCTCGAAAAGGTCAGCGAAGGCATGGTGGAGGAAGTGTGCCAATTGATCGAGGCCCACGAAGGCGGTGTAGGCGTTACCGTTGAGCTGCACCATCCCGATGCGGTGTTGGAGATGCCTTCTCGGCGCAAGAGAGTGGAACTGACCCCGGAGTTGCTCGATGGGCTCGACGCCTTGGACGGCGTCAAGTACAAGGTGATGGGTTCCGGTGGATAAGTTGACACCCTTTGGCGACTTGGGTCACGCTGAGCTGTCCATACCCGGCTAAATTTGACACCAAACAACGCTCCCCATGGCTATTGAAATCAACGAAGCAAACTTCGAAGAAGTCGTGATGAACACGGACAAGCCCGTGATGGTCGACTTCTGGGCGGAATGGTGCGGTCCTTGCCGCATGGTTGGTCCCGTCGTCGAGAAAATCGCCGGCGACTACGAAGGCAAAGCCGTCGTCGGCAAGGTCGACGTCGACTCCAATCAGGAAATCAGCATGAAATTTGGCGTACGTTCCATCCCCACTATCGTCTTTTTGAAGAATGGTGAGGTGGTCGACAAGTCTGTCGGTGCCGTCCCAGAAAACGTGCTGACCGAAAAGCTCGAGAAGCTGATGGCTTAACAGCCCTGCGATTCACAACCTTTTGAACGCCCCGCCTGCCAGCGGGGCGTTTTCATGTCCGTATCTTTGGAAGGACGTGCCCATCAACTTGCAGCCCCATCAATTCCGCCAGATCGGATCTCTCGAATTCCTCGCCAAGCAGGCAGTGGAGGGGTTTATTACGGGCCTGCACCGAAGTCCTTACCACGGTTTCAGTGTGGAATTTGCCGAACACCGCTTGTACAATCCCGGGGAGAGCATGCGGCACGTCGATTGGAAGCTCTATGCGCGCTCCGACCGGTTTTATGTGAAGACCTACGAGGAGGAAACCAACCTGCGTTGTCAGGTCGTGATCGACACTTCGGGTTCTATGTATTACCCGGCGGATGTCTCGCCGGAGTCGGGCATGAACAAGATCAAGTTTGCCACGCATGCAGCAGCGACATTGATTGAGCTCTTCAAGCGCCAGCGCGACGCCGTTGGACTGAGTCTGTTTGACAGCACTTTGCACGCCCACCACAAGGCCAGGTCCACCCAAGCCCACCAGCATTTGATGTATGCCGAACTTGAGAGGGTGCTGGCGGGTGTTGGTGACGGAGGGGGAGAGACCGCAGCGGTTGAGGCCATCCATACCATTGCTGAGGCTACGCCAAAGCGCTCCTTGATTGTGTTGTTCAGCGACATGTTGGACAGAACGCAGGACCTCGATGCCATGTTTGCGGCGTTGGCTCATTTGCGTCATGCCAAGCATGAAGTCGTCGTGTTCCATGTGCTCGACGAGAAGACCGAGCAACGGTTCGATTTTGCCGACCGTCCCACCACGTTCATCGATTTGGAGAGCGGGGAGGAGGTAAGGGCCAATCCCGCAGAAGTACGCGATGCTTACGTCAATAGGATGGCGGAATTGCGCCGTGAACTGGACGTTCGGTGCGGCTCAGCGGGCATTGATTGGGTCGATGTGGACATCGCCAAAGGGGTCAACCCCGTGCTGACAGCCTATCTGCTCAAGCGGCAGAGGATGCGTTAATTGTTAATTTCTTTGCACTGATAACCAGTGATATAGGAGGGTTATCAACATTTCAACAACGCATTTTCTTGCGCAATTGTGAATAGCGTGCTTTCTTGCCCGCCCTTCACAACCGCCTTAGGGCATGCCATGGCAAAACACTTTCTCATCCGTCGCGCAGGACGCGCCGCAGCAGCATCCGCTGCTATGCTGGCCCCGGTCTCATTTTCGGTCGCTGCCACAGCTGACATTGCATGGTCCATGCCCAGCAAGCGCATTGCGGTCGAAGACCCTGTCCACAAGAAGCATCTCCTGGAACGGATTCATATTGACACCGATTCACAGGAGCGTGTAGTACTCTGTGTGGACATGGACGAAGAAAATTTTGTGCTCTTTCAGGTCGGCATGCCCGACGGAAGGGTGCTCAGGAGCGGGTCTTGGCTGTTGGCCCCTGGTCCCAACGAATTGGTTTTGGATGCCCGCACTTGGCCCTCTGGAACCTTGGAACTCAGTGTCCTGACGAAGAAGGACCTGATGAAGCTCGATTTCGAAAGATGAGCTTCGATCACCGCGGACGCATTTACCGCAAAAAAAAGCGATGCCACTTGTAACCATTAAAAGGCGCAATCGTATATTTGCGCCCCCGCAGATGAGAAGTCGTTTGTGGAGGTCGAAAGACCAGGTCTGGTAGTTCAGTTGGTTAGAATACATGCCTGTCACGCATGGGGTCGCGAGTTCGAGTCTCGTCCAGACCGCCAACCCAATTCGAGAGTCCCTCAGCCCCAACGGCTGGGGGACTTTTGCTTCCCACCTGTGCTTACTGAGGCTACTTCAGAGCCTTGAATGGTCATGATTGGTGCGCAAATGACAGGACAGGTATTGCTTAGTTTTGGTGCACAGTCTTCAAATGGTCAAGTTCTCTGCCCTCACCCTGCTGCTCGCTTTAGTCGTGCCATTCACATCGATGGCGCAAGGAGAGGTTCAATTCAATCGAAGCCAGTCGACCGTTCAAATCGACAGAGTTTTCGTTATTGCTGGGGAGTCGAACCCGTGTAAAGGCGTTGAAATTGATGCGCAATCCGTTGCAGAGTATGCCGAAGTGCGGTTGCTTACTCAATACGAGATTTTAGAGCGAAAGCATTTGGAGATGATCCTGAAGGAGCAAAGCCTCGGCATGTCAGGGCTCGTATTCGAAGACCAAGCGGTAGAAGCAGGCTGTCTTCAGGGCTCTGAGGGCGTCGTGTTCTGCGAAGTAGGATGCTTGGCCGGTTAGTCCATGGTCAAGCTGAAGCTGGTGGATTGCAAAGAGTCGGTTCAGCAATGGTGCGCTGTGGGTATCGACGTTAAAATCAACGCCATCTTTGACCGCATAGAAGGAAAGCAAGCCTTGAATCAAAGCCTTGGAGAGACAGGAGTGGCTGCTAAGAACCAAACTTTCAGCTGTGGCCAAGATTGGACCTTCGATGATTACGCCTACCCTACAGTCCAAATCGGCGACCAGTGCTGGTTTTCGGAGAACCTGCGTACTACAGTGTATGCTGATGGCTCGTCGATACCGGAGGTCACCGACAATAGAACTTGGCCCGGATTGAGCACGGGTGCGCGCTGTGATTATGACAATGATGCAAGCAATGTGGCCACCTATGGCCGCCTCTACAATTGGCATGCAGCCACAGATGCTGCGGAGTTGTGTCCAAGCGGCTGGCATGTGCCAACGGATGGAGAGTGGATGGTATTGGAAATGGAGTTGGGCATGAGTGAATCCGAAGCGAATTCAACTGGATGGCGAGGAACGGATGAAGGGACGCAATTGAAGTCTACATATGGATGGTTGAATGCTGGCAACGGCACGGATGACTTTGGGTTTTCGGCCCTTCCGGGCGGCAACCGCAGCAGCAGCTTTGGCAGCTTCAGCCTTGCCGGGAGCCGCGGCTACTGGTGGAGTTCTTCGCCCAGTGGCGGCGCTGCTTGGAGCCGAGGCTTGAGCTACGCCAATCCAGACGTCTACCGGCGCCGACGGTTCACGAGCGGCTTCTCGGTCAGGTGTCTCAGGGATGCCGATTGAGCGGAGCGAAGGAGGGTTGACACTTTGAAACTTTCCCGAGGCCGCCCGAGCAGGGCGGGCGAGGGTTTTCACACTCGGTACCGGTAAGACCTCCCGAAAAAATTGAACTTGACATCTCTGCCACGACACATGGTCCGAAGGGTGGTCTGGCTGATTTGAAAGTGGCTCCTATCTTCCGGGCATGAAGCCGATGCTGATTTTGATTTGCGCTGTTGTGTTTGCGCCTGCCATGGGCGCCCAAACCTACAGGGTGGACGTTCCGAATCCGTTCAGAACCCCGGATTACCTGGCCATGGACTTGCAAGGAGATCAGTGCGGTTTTGCTTCCAAATTTTGGAGCGAGTTCGAGCGAGCAGGATTCAATGTGGTGACCCATCAACAGGCTGCTCGGTTCATGGAGCCTCCTGCAGTCGAAATGGATGAACGGGATGTTTTGGTGGACATCCATCAGCTCTTGACCAACGCGCTTAAGGTGGACCCCTCCATACTCCCCATGAAGGAGAAAAAGTTGGTTCGCTACCTCAGGGAGTCAGGCATCAATGAGGGGGCCTATGAAGGGATTCGAGAAGGGGTCAAGCAAAGCGTGTTTGTGGCCCTGCCCGGAAAGAAGATTGCGCTGAATCCGGATGCAGAAGCGCCACAGCGCCCCGTATCCAAGGAAGGGCCTTGGACGCCGCCACAGGTGTATACATTCTCCTTCAATTACAC
>JAKMCW010000091.1 GCA_022428205.1 Flavobacteriales bacterium | reverse complement strand
GGCCCTGATCCGGCACTGTGCACGTTGGAAATTGAGGCTGAGCAGGAAGCCGATGGCAGTTGGACCTTGACCGCTGTGACTGAATCTGCAGAGGATGTCGACTTTTTGTGGATCCTATCTGACGGCTCTGCCTTGAATGGGGTCACGGTGAACCATGCTTTCGTCGAAGGAGTAGAGGTCGTCACGGCCTGCGTTTCGGCTGCATTCCCTGAGTGCGATGAGGTGCTTAGTGCATGTATTGACCTTGTCAATGGTGCCGCTGAAGGCTGTGAGTCTGTAGAAGTGGTCATCGAAGGGGAGACTTTTGAGGAGTTGCTCGAAGACTTGAATTGGGCATGGACCCTGGTGGGAGGAGGGTTTGATTGGTCGGGAGCGACTTCTCTGGACCCAGAGGATGAAGCAGCAGACGGACTCGTCTTGTGTCTGCCTCCAGGCTGCTACGCCATGTCCATGGAAATGTCCGGCTTGCCTGGTTTTCAGGGTTTGCCTGGCATGACCATGTCGTTCACTGTTGGAGGAGAGGATGAATTGGAGGTAGACCTCATGCTCTTGGATGGGGCCTTTGATGTGGAATTCGGTGTATTGACCGATTGCAGCTTTGCCGTTAACCCGCTGGAGCCGAGCGCCTCATCTGGCCTGAGTGTCTTCCCGAATCCCGCGCAGGAACGCGTTACCGTGAGCCTGGACGGGGAGACATTTGAGGGTGTCGCTCACTGGGTTCTCGTGGACGGTTTGGGCCGTGTAGTGTCGGATGGGACCTCGTACATGCGCCTCTGGAACTTGCCCCTCAAAGGCCTGGCGCCGGGAGGATATGTGTTGCATGTGGAAAGCGGAACGCAAGGCCTGCAACAAAGGGTGATGGTCGCCCGCTGAGCAGCACCTATTTTCGCGGAAGTCCCCCGGTTTGCCGGTTCAGATTTTTGGAACTGGCGCGGGGAGGACGAAGCCACGCCGCATGAATTACAAGCGACTCAATGACCTCACAGGATGGGCAGTATGGCTCATCGCAACGGTTGTCTATCTCCTCACGATTGAGCCCACCGCCAGTTTCTGGGACTGCGGTGAATTCATTGCTTCTGCCTACAAGTTGGAAGTCGGTCACCCACCTGGTGCCCCGATGTTCATGTTGTTGGCGAGGCTCTTCTCCATGTTCGTTCCTGCCACGATGGCCGCTACGGCGGTCAACGTCATGAGCGCGATGGCGAGTTCGTTTACCATTCTGTTCCTGTTTTGGAGCATCACCCACATGGCGCGAAAGTTGGCCGTGAGCCGTATGGCGGAAGGGGTGACCACTTTGTCTGAAGGTCAGCGCATTGCCGTCTTGGCCAGCGGTGCTGTAGGGGCATTGGTGTACACCTTCAGCGACAGCTTCTGGTTTTCGGCAGTGGAGGGCGAGGTCTATGCGCTGTCGTCTTTGTTCACGGCGCTGGTCTTTTGGGCCATCCTCAAGTGGGAAGCCCGCTCGGAGGAGCCCGGTAACCTGCGCTGGATCGTGTTGATCGCCTATTTGATGGGCCTTTCCATCGGGGTACACTTGCTCAACTTGCTGGCTATTCCGGCCATCGTGGCGGTGTATTACTTCAAGCGCAACACCTTCAAGTGGCCGACTTTCATAGGGGCCATGGCGTTGTCTTTGGCGCTGTTGTTGTTTGTCCAATATGGCCTGATTCAGGGCTTTGTCAAGTTTGCGGCGCGGTTCGAGTTGGCGTTCGTGAACAGCATGGGACTGCCTTTTAATACCGGTGTTGCGGTCTATCTCGTGCTGATCATTGGATTGATTGTGGCCGCCTTGTGGTGGAGCCGCAAAAAGGGCTGGTGGCAGTTGAACGTTGCGGCGCTCTCTGTGGCGATGATCCTCGTTGGGTACAGCACGTTTGCCTTGATTGTGGTGCGTTCTGCGGCCAACCCTCCGATGGACGAGAACAACCCAGAAAACCTCTTCGCCTTGCTCGCATACCTCAACCGCGAGCAGTACGGAGACCGGCCTTTGGGTACTGGCCAGTATTGGAACTCTCCGAACGACATGGAGAACCCCTACAGCGATGGTTCTCCGTCATACTTCCCGAGCTACAGCATATACAAGTCGCGGGGGGCTGTCAACGCTCGGGTGGCCACCTTCCGGGACCGCTTTGCGGCTGAGCAGTATATGGAGACCAACGAGGGCAGCTTGTCGGTCAAACAAGAGTATGTAGACAGCGGCGAGAAGCGCAATGGTGTCCCCAACTACGACCCCCGCTTTACGATGGTGTTCCCGCGGATGTATTCCGGCCAGTCGAACCACGTCAATGAATACAAGCGCTGGTCCAACTACAAAGGGTGGAATGAGGAAGTGGGCTTTGTGAGCCCAGTCGACAATCAACAGCGGGATGCGACGACGTTTGAACTTCACCTTGCGGGCCGCATCCTGGGCGGCAACATGGACAAAGCCGAATTGAACCGAATGCTGAACAACCTCTACAGGTCGTTCGGCCAGCGGTTTGGCGCGAAGTTCGAAGTACGGAGTGGCACAGAGATCATCGTGGGGCGCGGGAACGATGCCCGCCTCGCGGACCTGACCAATTCAGAGGTGCGCAGGACGTTGGCCAAGATGATGGTCGATGATTTGTCCCAAGGTTTGGATCGGGGCAGGACCTACGCGCAGACCATGCAGCGCGCCCTGAACGGCATCGAGCAACAGATTAGGACGGCCACCAACCGGGCCAACCGCACGCGGTCGGCTGAGGACATCGGCGAAGTGCAACGGCTGCAGCGTCAGGCCGATCGGTACCACGAGCAACTGTTGCCTTCGCAGGCCGAAAACCTCACCTTCTTTGCCCGCTATCAAATTGGGTGGATGTACCTCCGCTATTTCATGTGGAACTTCTCGGGCCGCCAGAACGATGTGCAGGGACATGGTGATTTCATTGATGGCAATTGGCTGACGGGCATCGATGTCTTGGATGCCGAGCGCTTGGGCAGCCGTGAAAACCTGCCGGAGCACCGCAAGGAAGACAAGGCCCACAACAATTTCTATTTGTTGCCCCTGTTGCTCGGACTGATTGGCGCCATTTTCCAGGCATTGCGCAGCTGGCGTGACTTCTCGGTGACGGGCTTGCTCTTCATTTTGACGGGCTTGGCGATTGTGGTGTACCTCAACCAGTACCCCTTGCAACCGAGGGAACGCGACTACGCTTATGTGGGCTCCTTCTACGCCTTTGCCATTTGGATCGGCCTGGGGGTGTATGCTTTGTTTGACATGGCTGGACACCTCAAGGGCAAGAACCTTGGCATTGCCATGGGTGCTCCCTTGGCCATCGGATTGGTGCTGTACATCTTGGAATCCGCCGGTGGAGGAGGACACGCTTTGAGCTACGGCGTCTTGTATCTGGGCGTGCTCAGCGCCGCCCTGATTGGCTTGGCCTTCGGTCTCGGCCGGGCGGGCAATGAAAAGCTCAATGCCGCGGTGTTTGCCGCCTTGTTGCTCATAGTGCCTTTCCAGATGGGGGCAGAGGGTTGGAACGACCACAGCCGTGCGGGACGGAGCACGGGGGTAGACATGGCCAAGAACTATTTGGACAGCCTCGCTCCCAATGCCATACTGTTTACCAATGGAGACAATGACACCTTCCCCTTGTGGTATGTTCAGGAGGTGGAGGGATACCGCACTGATGTGCGCATTGTCAACCTCAGCTTGCTGAACACCGATTGGTATGTGGAGCAGATGAAGCGCAGGGCTTATGACAGCCCGCCGGTGCCCATCCGCATGGGCGAGGAGAAGTACCGCCAGGGCACCCGTGACATTGTGCTCTTGGACCCTCCTTCGGACCCCAACAACCCTTATGTAAACATTGATTTGGCGATGCGCCAGGCCTTGAACGACGCAGATGTGGTGGACTACGGAGGTGGCCGGAAATACGCCCACCTTCCGTCCAACAGCTTCAGTGTTCCCGTAGATAAGGAGCGTGCCGTCAGTTCCGGATTGGTGTTGCCAGAAGAGCGCAACCGCATGGTGGATGCGCTGGAGTGGACGGTAACCGATGGTGGTGGAACACCCAAGCAGTACATCCTCAAGAACCAGTTCATGGTCATGGAGATCCTGCGCAACAACAACTGGGAGCGTCCGGTGTACTTCGCAGTGACCATTGGACCGGACAGCTATGTCGGCCTGCAGGATTACTTCCGTCTGGAAGGCCTTGCGTGGCGTTTGGTACCGGTGAATTACGGTTCGCGGGGAGGCCAGCCTACGGGAATCGCGAAGGACTTGATGTACACCAACGTCATGCAGGACTTCCAGTGGGGTGGCATGGACTCGGATGATGAGATCTACATGGACGAGAACAACCGCAGGATGGCGACCAATATCCGGCTGCAGTTGACCAACCTCGCCGAGTCCTTCGCGCGGGATGGAAGGGCCGACCGTGCCTTGGAAGTGCTCGACCGCTTGATCACGTCCACACCTGCGCACAATGTGCCGTATGACCGCATCATGCTTCCTGCCGTCGAAATCCTCTCGGAGATCGCCATGGACAAGAACCTGACAGCAGAACAACGCGCCCAGGCCGGCGCATTGGCGAAAGAGGTCGGCGTGGCCCTGTTCGATCAGTTGGCGGCGGACGTTTCGTACTTCTTCTCCTTGGATGATGCGTTCTACGCGGCGGCTACGACGGAAATTCAGATGGCCATGGCGGTGAGTCAGCGCGTTTCCGGAGCCTTGGTGGACGCCTTACCGGATGATCCCGAGGCACAGCGTTTGGATGCGGAAATGACGCAGTTGTTGTTGGACCGGTCCAACCGACAAAACGGTCCGCTGTCTGACCCCGCTGTATTCGATTCAGAGGGGCGCTGATGGCCAAAGCCGCGGTGAAGGTGGCCATCTTGGCCAGTGGAGAGGGGACCAATGCTGAGCGCTTGATTCAGGCTGTGGCGGTGTCAGAGGGCATCGACATCGCATGGGTGGGTTGCAACCGCGAGAAAGCAGGCGTTTTGGCCCGGGCTGATGCGGCAGGTGTTCCCTCTTGGGTGTTTTCAAAAGCGGAATTGAACCGGGGCGATGTCCAGGCACGTCTGGTTGAAGATGGTGTCGACTTTGTGGCCTTGGTGGGCTTTTTGCTCAAGGTTCCCGCTGACTTGGTGACCGCCTTTTCTGGACGCATGCTCAACCTTCATCCCGCATTGTTGCCAGCGTTTGGCGGCAAGGGCATGTATGGCCACCATGTGCACAGGGCGGTGCATGCTGCGCTATGTGAGGGGGCGGTTCAAGAGACGGGCATCACCATGCATTGGGTGGATCCTGAATACGATGAAGGCCCCCCTTTTTTCCAAGCGAGCGTCCCATTGGATGCTGCGGTGGACACGCCGGACACCATTGCGGAGAAGGTGCGCGCCCTGGAGGTGGCCCATTATGCACCGCAGGCCTTGCGTGCGGTGGTGAAATCCCTATCCTTGTCGGAGACGAAGGACCCTTGAACAGACACGGAACATGGCTTTTGATTGGACCGAATTGTTGAAGTCAGGCATGGTGATGTTTGCGGTGATTGACATCGTGGGCTCTATTCCTTTCTTGCTGGACATCAAGCAGAAGGCGGGTGACATCCACCCTGAACGTGCCAGTTTGGTGGCCCTGGGCATCATGCTGGCCTTTCTGTTTCTGGGCGAAGGCGTGATTAACTTCCTCGGGATTGACGTGAATTCGTTTGCTGTGGCCGGATCAATTGTCATGTTTTTCATGGCTTTGGAGATGATCCTCGGGGTGACCCTGTTCAAGCAAAGCGCCCAATCGATGAAGACGGCGACCATCGTCCCCGTGGCCTTCCCTTTGATTGCCGGAGCGGGCAGCATGACGTCCATCATTTCGTTGCGCGCGGAATACGCGGCCATCAACATTGCGCTGGCCATCTTGATCAACCTGGCCTTGGTCTACTTTGTCCTGCGCATGACCGGCCGCATCGAGCGTATGCTGGGAGAGGCAGGCATAGCTGTATTACAGAAGGTGTTTGGCATCATTTTGCTGGCCATTGCCGTCAAGCTGTTCTCTGCCAACGCGGCGATGTTGTTTCAAGTCCATGGCTGATCCCGTCGTCATCCATACCGATGGAGGGGCATCAGGCAACCCAGGTCCAGGTGGTTACGGCGCCATCCTGCAGTGGGGAGGACACCGCAAGGAGTTCACGGCCGGTTACCGGTTGACCACAAACAACCGCATGGAATTGCTGGCGGTCATCGTGGCGCTGGAAGCATTGAAGCGCGACGGCACCGAGGCATGGGTCGTCAGCGACAGCAAGTACGTCATCGACGCAGTGCAGAAGGGTTGGGTGTTCAATTGGGAGAAGAAGAACTTCAAAGGCAAGAAGAATCCCGACCTCTGGATGCGATTCCTCAAGGTGTACCGCAAGCACAAAGTGAGGTTTGATTGGGTCAAGGGCCACGCTGGCAACCCCATGAACGAGCGCGCGGACCACTTGGCGGTGTCTGCCTACAAGAAGAAGGGCTTGCTGGTCGACGATGGCTACGAGGCCTCAGTGGCCTGATTTACCCGCCTTCTTGACCGGGCAGCAGTTTCCGAACCCAAGTGATCCGTGAGAATTTGCGCGGTGGTGTGCCCACTGCCTCAAGCGCGGGACCGTGCACGCCTTGGGGAACCGCAAGCGCGATGGCACTCAAGAACAGTCCTTGTCCGACGTAGCGGAGGGGCGCTCCGTCAGGACCGGTATGGGCATAGAGGTCTTCTCCTACAATGGGGTGGCCAAGTCCAGCCAGGTGGCGCCTGATTTGGTGGGTCCTCCCCGTTTCTGGCACGACCTCAACCAAGCTTGCGGATCCGTGAACGGGCAGTGGGCCAGACCCCAAGGCCTTCCATGTGGTCTTGGCGGTTTTCCCGTCGAGGTCATTGTTGCAGTGTCCTTCTCCAATGAGGGAGCCGGCCACGAGTGCCAAGTACCGTTTCTGAATGCACCTCTGCGCAAAAGCCTGGCCCAGGCTATCTGCGGCGTGTAGGGTCAAGGCCACGCAGACCCACCCTGCAGTGGCGCGGTCGAGCCGGTGCACGGGTTGGGGGTGGACCAGCGCGTCGGGATGGATGGGCTTCAATGCGTTTTGTTGGTCGGGGGCGCCGGCGTGGGCGAGGTGGGCCAATGCCGCGGCCAAGTGTCGGTTTCCCGTTCCTGAAGTGCTGATGCCTGCGGGTTTCCAGACGAGGAGGTAGTCTCCTGCTTCGGGCCGCTGGAAGTGGAAAGCAGAGGGAATGCATTTCCCAGGGGGTGGCGGCGCCGACGGGTCGCTCAGAAGGGTTATGCTGTCCCCTGCGGCAACACGACGCGCAGTTGTGGCTGTTGTGCCGTTGAGTTCGACCAAGCCCCTGTCCAGGGCTTTGCGGCAGGCTTTGCGGCTGGGCAACCACCTTGGAAACATCCCGATGAGGGCCTCTTGCATGCGCAGCCCCGCTTTTTCGGCCCCGACAGATGCCGATGCGATGACAAAACGAGGGGCTTCTGACGCATTGAGGTCCATGGCAGGTCAAGTGTACGCACGCAGACGTTGTATTTTTGACACATGAACATGGGATCTGTTAAGACCGACCTCTATCAGGGGCATGATTACTACATGATGGATGACCTCTTGACCGAGGAACACAAGTTGATCCGCGACGCTGCCCGTGCATGGGTGAAGCAAGAGGTCAGCCCCATCATCGAAGACGCAGCGGAGACGCAGGTGTTTCCCAAGCATCTGTTGCCCGGACTTGGTGCCATTGGTGCCTTCGGTCCGTACATCCCCGAGCAGTACGGAGGTGCTGGATTGGACCAGATTTCTTACGGCCTCATCATGCAGGAACTCGAGCGCTGCGACAGCGGACTGCGCAGCACGGCTTCTGTGCAAAGTTCCCTCGTGATGTACCCCATTTGGAAGTACGGCAGCGAGGAGCAACGCATGAAGTACCTGCCCAAGCTCGCCACCGGTGAGATGATGGGCTGTTTCGGTTTGACCGAGCCTGACCACGGGTCCAACCCCGGGGGCATGATCACGAATTACAAGGATGCCGGTGACGGCGAGAACGTGATCCTCAACGGCGCCAAGCTGTGGATTTCCAATGCACCGTTTGCGGACATCGCAGTGGTGTGGGCCAAGAACGAGGAGGGCCGCATTCACGGCATCGTCGTGGAGCGTGGCATGGAAGGTTTCTCTACGCCCAAAATGACGGGCAAGTGGAGCCTGCGCGCTTCTGACACCGGCGAATTGATCTTCGAGGATGTCAAGGTGCCCAAGGCCAATATCCTCCCCGGCCGCTCAGGTCTGGGGGCACCACTGAGCTGCCTTGACAGTGCCCGTTATGGTATCGCTTGGGGCGCCATCGGCGCTGCACTCGATTGCTATGATACCGCCTTGCGTTATGCCAAGCAGCGCGAGCAGTTTGGCCGGCCCATTGCCGGTTTCCAGTTGCAGCAAAAGAAGCTCGCCGAGATGATCACGGAGATCACCAAGGCCCAGCTCTTGACCTTGCGCCTGGGACAGTTGCGCAACGAAGGCAAGGCTACAAGTGGCCAGATCTCCATGGCCAAGCGCAACAACGTGGAAATCGCCATCAACATCGCCCGAGAAGCCCGTCAGGTGCTCGGAGGCATGGGCATCACTGGGGAGTATCCCATCATGCGCCACATGATGAACCTCGAGTCGGTGATCACCTATGAGGGAACCCACGACATCCACTTGCTCATCACGGGCTTGGACATTACCGGCGAGAACGCCTTCAAGTAAGGCTTAGCCGAGGCTCAGCCCAAAGTAAAAGCGTCTGCGTCGTCCAAAAAGGGCAGGCGAGAACGGAAGGCGTCGAGGTCGTCCTTCGCGCACGTGGCTGCCAGTATTTGGGGTTTTCCTTCACTTCCGGCATCCGCCAATAGGGTGCCGGCGAAATCGACTATGAGGCTGTCGCCGGAGTATTGGTGACCCTGGCCATCGGAGCCAGACCGATTGATGCCCACGGCGAAGCATTGGTTTTCGATGGCGCGGGCTTGAAGGAGGGTGCGCCAAGCAGCGGCTCGTTTTTCTGGCCAGTTGGCGACATAGACCACCAGGTCATAGGGACGGTTGCGGTCGTTGCGTGCAAAAACGGGAAAGCGCAGGTCATAGCAGACTTGCAGCAGGATGCGGAAGCCGCGAAAGTCAACTTCCACCCGGTCTTCACCCGCTTTGAAGTGGTCGTGTTCACCGGCCAGGGCGAAGAGGTGGCGCTTGTCGTAGAATGTGGGCTTCCCCTCGCCTGTGGGAGGGACGAACCAGCACCGGTTGCGCGGTTGGCCCGCTGAATCTGAGCAGGCAATACTGCCTATGAGGGCTGCGCCCAGTTGGTTTGCCCAGCTTTGCATCCACGCCACAACGGCATGGGGCCCGCCATGTGGGTCGATGGGCGGCCAGCTGAATCCTGTGGTCAACATCTCGGGGAGGACGATGACATCGCATGGTGCAGAGGTCAGCCCTTCAAGGAGGCCGTCGAAGTGGCGCAGGTTGGCTTCGGGGTCCCGCCAGAAGAGGTCGGTTTGCAGTCCAATGATGTGAAGGCGTTCAGAGGGCATGATCGCGGGCAATGTGGCGCAGCCGCTCTATGGCTGCGTCCAATGTGGCGTCCTCTTTGGCGAAACAAAGGCGGACCTGTGGGGCAGGGGGAGCGTAGAATGCCGAGAGTGGGATGGTGGCGATGCCGTGGGTACGCGTCCATTCGCGGGCCCAGTGACCGTCGTCTCCTTCTACGAGGTCGCGGGCGTCGAGTACCTGAAAGAATCCGCCTTGCGCCGGTGTGCAGTGCCAGCCCGTGTCAGCAAGGCCTGCGAGGAGGCGGTCTCTTTTGGCCTGGTACATGCCCGCGAGGCCTTGAAGATGTTGTTGTCCCTCATCAGTCGGGAGGAATGCCGCGAGGGCGGCCTGCAAGGGAGCGCCGGTGGAGAAGACATCGTACTGGTGGACCTTGCGCAATTCAGCGGTCAGGGCAGCCGGACCTACGGCCCAGCCAATCTTCCAACCTGTGGCCTGCAGAAGCTTGCCGAAGCTCCCAAAGGCAAGTCCGCGGTCTCTGAGCCCCTCGCATGCAACGAGGGAGACCTCCGGCCGTCCGTCGTGGACGATGGGGCCATAGACTTCATCCGAGAGCACGAGGGTGTCCGTGCCTTCTAAATGCCCGGCAAGGGCGTCGAGGAACCCCGGAGGACAGACTGTCCCGGTGGGGTTGTGCGGGGTGTTCAGGATCACCATCCGCACTTGCGGGGTGCACGCTTCGAGCAGGGCGTCGAGGTCCCATTGGCCTGTGCCATCGAGCAAGGGAACTTGGTGCAAGTGGCCGCCGGCGAGTTGCACGGCTGGACCGTACAAATCGTAGGCTGGAGATTGGACCACCACCGTGTCTCCAGGGTGGACGAGGGCTTGTATCGCGGCGAACAAAAGGGAAGAGGCGCCCGCACCAATGGTACACTCGCTGTCTACCGAATAATGGTGGTGGTGCCGTTCGAGGTGATGTCCACAGATCCACGCTCGCAGATCGGGACGTCCCGCCATGGGCGCGTATTGGTGTACGCCAGTTCTGAGGGCGCGAACGGCTGATTCTACAAGTCCTTCCGGGGGTGGCAGGTCAGGAAATCCTTGGGCGAGGTTGAGTGCACCGTGGCGGTTGGCCAGGGCGGTCATCTCGGTAAAAATGGTGGTGCCGAGGTCCGGAAGCTTGCTGTTGGGCTTCCCTACCATAGGCTCAGTCTTCCAATGTCTGCTTCACTTCGACTTCCTCGTAAGCTTCGATGATGTCGCCCACCTTGATGTCGTTGAAGCGGTCTACGTTCAAACCACACTCGAGGCCCTTCTTGACTTCCTTGGCGTCGTCCTTGAAGCGCTTGAGTGAACCGAGTGTTCCCGTGTACACCACGACGCCCTCGCGGATGACGCGGATGTTGTGGTTCCGTTGGATCACGCCGTCTGTCACGAAGCAACCCGCAATGGTACCCACCTTGGAAATCTTGAAGGTTTCGCGGATTTCCGCCGTACCCACAATGCGCTCCTCGATTTTGGCGGACAGCAAGCCTTCCATGGCTTCCTTCATCTCCTCGATGGCCTGGTAGATGATGGAATACATCCGGATTTGGATGCCTTCCTTCTCGGCCAGCTTCC
>JAKMCW010000063.1 GCA_022428205.1 Flavobacteriales bacterium | reverse complement strand
TCGTGTTTTCCGCGTGACAGCTCCCACTCCACCACCGCAAGGGGCCAGATACAAAACACCATCATCGCCATGTACAGCCACAATTGAGCATCATCCAAAGCGCAATAAAACGTACACGGGATGGCGGCAGCCATCACCGGCCAACTCCACCACGCCAACAAGTCGATACAACGCTGGTTGGCATAATCCCATGCCGCTTGAGACGCCATGGACCGAGGGGTGCGGTAACCATAAATTCCATTGGGTGTCTGGGGCATGTTTCTGCGTACCACCGCCTGAATGGCCCACAAAATGGCACCCGGTATCAGATTCAAAGCCAAATTGCCCCAAGTGAAAACGTCCAAAGAAGCCATGCCCAAACATCCATCAAAAACCGGGACCCACATCAAGGCGATGCTGATTGCCCTTCCCTTGCTTTGGGCTTCTTGCGGTTCGACCGACTGGCATCAAGACCGTCAAGGCATCCTGCACATGTCCATACCTGGAAGCTGGAGGGCCATCGCATCCACTTCACCCAACGAAGCGTGGCTCGCGGGGTCCAACGGTGAGTGGGTTCACATTACCCACAATGAGGGCGCGGGCACTGTTCGCCGGATGGCCGATCAAGGCGTGATGGTCTCTGACACTATGGCGCCGTTGCACTTCCGCGGGATTGCGGTGACCTCCGAGGCTGTCATCGCCACCGCCATCGCCTCACCGGCTCACATACAATGGGCCTCCATCCAAGCCGACGGCACCGTCAAATTGCCCCGTCAAAGTGTTTGGATCAACAACGACAGCGCCGCTTTTCTCGACGCCATCATCGCGCTGGATGACCAAACCCTCATCGCCATGGGTGACCCCTTGGGCACCTGCCTGTGTGTGGTGCGATCCGAGGATGGTGGTCAAACCTGGAAAAAGCTGCCCTGTGCCGACTTCATCGACCTCGGTGTGCCCCAAGCCATGCCCGGCGAAGCGGCCTTTGCCGCCTCCAACGGCAACCTCGCCGCCCAGGGCGACACTGTGTGGATGCTGTCTGGCGGCCGTGCATCTCGGGTCTACCGCAGCACAGACCGCGGTGAAAATTGGCAGGTCTTCCCCACACCTTTGCAACAAGGTGGCGCCATGACCGGCGGATTCTCCATGGATTTTGCAGACGCCCAGCGCGGCATCCTGTGGGGCGGAAATTGGGAGGCCAAGGACGACCGCAATGGCCGTGCTGCGATCACCGAAGACGGGGGAGAAACCTGGACGGTCGTTGCTGAGGATCATGGTCCAGGCTACGGCTCTTCCGTCCGCTACCAACCGGGAAGCGGCGGCCGCCGTGTTGTAGTCGTGGGAACCCCAGGCGGCATAGACCTCAGTGAAGATGGAGGCCGAAACTGGCGCCACTTCTCTGACAGCGCCTTTTATGCAGCCCGATTCAGTCCGGATGGCAGCACACTGTGGCTCAGCGGCAACGGGACCGTGGCCAAGGTCAGCGCAGGCGACTTGGGTTGGTAAGCTCAGTTTTGCCGACGGGCCGTCAAACGGGTCACCTCCGCCCGTCCTTGGTGGAATGGTCCCTCGTCCAACTCGACTTCGCGTGTGGCACAATGGTGAATCTCAAGGCCTGAGAAATCGGCCTCAAGCATCTCCACTGTGAACAGCATGTCCCGCTTTTTAGGGCCGCCTGAACTGAACTGAAGCTGACCCGGAGCAAACCCTTCCAAAATGAGTGCTCCACCAGGCTTGAGCCAGGTCTTTACGCGTTTGTGAAAAGCCGAGCGAACATCCGCGGGAAGGTGGAGGTAGAACAACCCAATCGCATCAAAGGACTCTTGTGGCACCCAAGTGCGGCAATCTCCGACCTCAGATTCAATCTGCACACCGCGTTCTGCGGCCCATTGAAGGCCCTTCTGCACCCCCACTTCAGAGGCGTCAAATGAACGCACCGACCACCCCTGCTCGGCGCCATGACATGCATTGCGCCCTTCACCGTCTCCCGGCAACAGCAATCGTCCCGGGGTAAGCGTCTTCAACTCATCGGCAAAAAAGGCATTGGGCCCGTAGCCGTACACTGCCGAGGTGCTGGCGTAACGGTTGTTCCAATGTGGGCCTGGGTCGTGTACATCCATCTCGACACCAAAGGTCGAGCAGAAATTGGCCTCAAGAAAGTCCTGCGCGCCAGGCTTCGAGGTCTCGGATCACCTCCGGAATATCCTTGATCAGGAAATAGGTCGATTGGATCTCCGTGGTGGTAAATGGTGTCGACATCGCACCTTCCAAAGTAAATCTGCGCAAGTCCGCTTTGAGCTCCCATGCGTGGTGGGTCTCACCATAAGAACTCATGATGCCCGCGCCGAACGCCCTGGGCATGCCTTTTTCCTCTACAAAGCCGAATTCGACGAAGAACCAATACAGACGTTGCAAAGCGAGCACGGCTTCATCGTTGCCTTGAAGGTCCACACCGATTTCACCGAAACGCTGCATGAACAGGGCGAATTCCGGGTTCATCAACGGCGGCACATGCCCAAATGTGTCGTGAAACATGTCCGGCTCCTCCAAGTAATCCAGCTGGTCCGGACGGCGCACCCAGGTCGATGTGCAGAATTGACGTTGGGCCAACATGGCAAAAAAGTCATCTACGGGAATCAGGCCGGGCACTATGACCAATCCCCATCCCGTGCGCGCTTTCAGGGCAGCGGACATATGGTCCACCCGCGGGATGGTCGCCTCGGTCAACGACGCCATTTCGTCCAGCGCATCGAGGTACAAACGCGCCCCTTTGTCTTCAAGGTTTTTGCGCTGGCGTCGGTACAACGTCGACCAAGTACCGTGCTGAACCTCGTTGTACAGGGGCTGAATCAAAGGAGCATTCATGACCGTTCAGGTGTCTAAAAAAGATACGACGAATTCCGAGTAAACGCAGATTTACTCCCTATGGTTACAGTCAAACCGGGCCATTTGAGGTCAGATTGGAAAACTTCAACAGAAAGGTTCTACGCTTCGTACCCTCAAGGAGGCTTCCAATACTCATCCTCACTATTTTCGCTCTGCTGTTAATGCACAGCCGGTTGACTGCGCACTGTGGGGAAGACACAGGATTGCGCCAAGGTCAACAACAACCGATGAGCAAGTTGAAATGAAAGAAGCGGAAATCCGTACACCTATATATTGTGGGCAACAGCCTTTCAAGCCGGCGCAAACAGCCACTTCAGGCCAAGAGGTCAGCATCGGAGGCGAGACGTACTACAAGATCAGTTCCGTCGATCAGATGCGTCCATTTTTCATGAGCATCGTGAGCCATTCGGACCACTGGATGTTCTTGGCCAGCAACGGCGGGTTGTCCGCTGGCAGGGTGAACAGCGACCAAGCCTTGTTCCCCTACTACACCGACGATAAAATCACGGAGGCCGCCGAGTCCACCGGAAGCAAGACCATCATCCTGGTGGACGCTGGTGACTGCCGCAAGCTCTGGCAGCCTTTTTCAGAGCAGAACAGAGGGGCTTACGCCATCGAGCGCAACCTCTACAAGAACGCTTACGGCAACAAGGTCATTTTTGAAGAGGTCAACCACGACCTAGAGCTGACCTACCGCTATCAATGGGCCGCCAGCGAGCAGTACGGTTTCGTGCGCCATGCACACCTCACATCGTCAGCCAACAAAGCCACCACAGTCAGTGTCCTCGATGGCATCCAAAATGTACTGCCACATGGGGTGCCTGAAGGATTGCAACGGGGCAGCAGCAACCTGGTGGACGCCTACAAGAAGTGCGAACTGGAAGAAGGCAACCTCGGTATCTATGCACTGAGCGCCATTATCTCAGACAAGGCTGAGCCCAGCGAGGCCCTCAAAGCCAACGT
>JAKMCW010000045.1 GCA_022428205.1 Flavobacteriales bacterium | reverse complement strand
GACAACCCGTGGCCGCTATGGTGGTGGTGACGTTGTAGGTGTACAAGCCCGGGGAATTCTGCACGGTGTGGGTTTCACTGCTGCCCGTTCCTCCTGTATTCCAGAGGTGCGTCCACCCTGCTGCACTCGGTGTGAACATGGAGACGGTACTTGACGAATGGGGCAAGCAAATGGTCTGGGGGTCAGGTGAGGAAATGAGGGCCACTGGAACCGGGGCGGCTTCGACGGTGAAATAAGCGGTGCCTTTACAACCATTGAAATCCGTGACCAAAACGCTGTGTTGTCCACCGGTGGCAACGGTGAAGGGTGACCCAGGGGTAGTTGGCGGACTGCTGGGCGATGTCCAGGCATAAGTGTTGTACGCCGTGGTGGTGGACAAGGTGGCGGGGCTGATGGCGCCAGGGCAGAGGTAGCCGCTTTGTGAAATGACCGGCTCGGGTTGCGGGTTGACGTTGACAGTGAAAGTCCCGACTTCATGGATGCCGCACAGGGAGGAGGTCACTTCGACAGTGGCATTACCCGTGTAGTCGTTCCATTGGATTTCCACTTGGTCTGTACCCTGGCCGTCTACGACACTTCCAGCCGTGGCAGGGACAATGGTCCAGGTGAAGGTCTCACCGTCAGGAGCGCCAGAGGTGCTGAGCGTGTATGCCTCAATTTGGTTGGCACAGGACACGTAATCGTTCAAGCCCGTGGGGGTCACCGGGAATTGTGCCGTGAAATTCAATGAGGCCGTGGCGTTGCAGACCGGCGCTGAAGAGGAGGAGGCATTGACGGTCAATTGGTGTGTGGCAGAAGTGCTGGACCAGTTGACGGTGGTGTTCGTTCCGAAGAAGCTGGACAGCGTGCCTTGGCCGGCTGGGACGCTCCAGAAGTAGTTGACCCCTGGTTCTGGATTGTCAATGGCATAAAGGAGGTCTTCACCTGTGCACCCTTCGAGCGGCCCGACGATGACGGGGTTGGGCGCGTCTGAAATGAGCACGGTAACGGACACCTCAGGGTTGCAGAACATACCCGGAGTACCGGTCGCGGTGACCGTATAGACGCCCGCGCTGGGAAAGTCCACGGTGAACAGGGCGCCGGAAGAAGTGCCTGTGGCCGGGGCATTGACCGACCAGGTAACGGCGGGGTCGTTTACCTGGAAAGTGAGGGATTGGTCCACGCAGGCCTGGTTGGGGGCGGAGAGAAACTCCAATTCGGGCAGGATTTCGACGGTGAGGTCCCCTGCTCCGGCGCAATCGGGGTATGCATGACCTTGGAGGCCACCGAGGAAGGGGCTCTCATATTCGACGTGTATGGTGCCCACTCCAGCAGGGCCCCAAATGATGCTGATCTGGTTGCCGTCTTCGTTGACCACGGTACCACCGGTTACGTCCCAATCGTACACCACATCCATCCACTTTGGGACGGAATAGATGGCGGCTTCACCGGGGCAGACAATCTCCGGTCCTGAGATGAGGGCGGTGGACGAAATGATGGGGACCTGGACTGTGGTAGGTTGGTCGCATATGCCGCCGCAGCCTTGGATTTGCAGGCTCACTTCTCCAAACGGCCCTTGGTCCCATTGAAGACAGATTTCGGGTGAGTTCTGGCCGTCGATGGTGACGTTGTCGCCATTGGCATCGGTAACGGTCCAGATGTAGGTCGCGCCGGAACATCCAGATGTGGTCCAGTAGCAAGCGCTGTCGCCTTCGCAGAGGGTGGAGATGCACTCGATATCCGGCCCTTTTTCATCCAACACCTCGATGTCCATGGCGTAGGTGTCCTGGCAGCAGCACACGGTATCGCCCTCCGCGTTGAGGAGGGGCGCGGTCACGGTCAGGATGACGGTGTAAGTCCCCGGGGTGGTGTAGGCATAGATGGGGTTGACATCACCCGAGTGGTTTCCGTCGCCAAAGTCCCAAAAATGATCGGCGCCCGGTGTCGATGTGCTCAAGAATTGGACGTCGGTTTCCAGACAGACCGGGGAGGGAGCAGTGAACCCGGCCGTGGGCGCTTCGCCTACGATGACGCATTGCTGAATGACTTCCGTCCCCGCCGGCCCCGTGATGGTGACGGTAATGCTTCCTTCTCCTACTGTGGTCCATTGTACCTCCACACTTGCGGGGTCTTGAAGTGGTCCAATCAGGGCACCCCCGTTGACGATCCAATCGTAGGTGTTCTGGTCGGAATAGGGTGCCAGAACCGTTGTGATGCTGTTCTCACAGACATACACGCAAGCAGCGGCGCTGTCGTCTACAGTCGTGCCGTCACCATTGACGTCTGGGTCGGTCACCACTCCCGGCTCTAAGACAATCACTGAACAGTCTCCCTTGTCTGAGCCACACTCTACGGTGATGGTCACTTCTGCTGTGCAAAAGAGATCCGTTCCTGTGAGCAGGGTGTATACGAAATTGAACGTACCGCAGCAGCTGCTGCCATCTGCGCTACCGGCGTAGAAAATGTAACCAGTGCCTTGCTCAGCTTGAAAACAGGGAGGCAAACCTTCGATGGAAACGAAGGCATCCATGCCGATGATGTCGTTGTTGAGCAGGTTGGCTGTGAAGGAAGGAAGGTCGGCTTCTTGGATGATGTAGTTGTCGTCCACGGCCAACAAGACATCGGGGTCGCATCCATCAAAGCTGCCTTGAGAATACAATGAGGGAATGGCCCACAATAGGGCATGGAGGAGGAGTAAGACTTGGCGCATCCACACAATAACCTGAAAATCAGCGAATAAAGGATGACAATTGTCATCGAACGCGATGACATTTTGTGGGCGTCACCTCCAGATGGGATGCACCAAGTCGAGGGGAGGGGGCGATTTAGCGGTCGCCTCGGAGGCTCCAACCGATGCCGAAGTGGAGCGAAATGTTTCGGACACGTGGTCCGAATGGGGTCGAGCCGAGCGCTGGGCCGTCTTTTTTCAGGCTCAAGGCACTCCCGGAAATGCGGGCTTGAAAGAAAGTGGACTTGCCCAGAGGGGCTCGGGCATAGGCTTGCCCACCGACGTCCCAGGTATTGAGGTCGTCTTCAAGGCTGCTCGAGGTATCGGATACCCGCTGCCATTTCTCGGCCTTGATCATGCGACCGAGATAGGGTCCCACACCGACCTGGTAGTCACCGAGGTTGACGTCCAGCAGAATCGGAATGTCGATGTAGTTCATGCGGAGCTCAATGGTGGTGGTGCCCACCTCTGGATCTCCACCTCGGCGGCTGCCTTTCTCTGCATAGTGCATCTCGAGGCGGATGCCCCAGTAATTGTCAGGGTTGCGGATGTCGATGAACGCCCCGCCAGAGAGCCCAAGTTTATTGAAGCCCGTGTAGTCATCGCCTTGGACTTGAGAGGCGTTGAAGCCTGCCACGGGTCCACCATCGAACCGCAGGGCTTGGGCAGAAACTGCGCTTGCCAATGTCAACGCGACGATCAGGAATGCAGTTCTCATGGTGACCAGGGGAGATCGAGGCTGTTCAACACTTCACCATCGGCATTGGTCAGCACGGCGAGCACATGGCTGTTTTCTTGCACCCAATCGGGATTCCACACCAGGGTGTAGTCGAGTTGCACTGTGCTGCCCGCAGCCGGATCGGTGGCCACAACCAGGCCGTCGGGGCCGCTCAAGCTGCCGCGCAACATGTGCTTGTGGTCAAAGTCGAGGATGACCTCAGGGTCATTGCCGTAATCCAACTGGGCGGCGATGAGGTGACTTTCGCTGATGAGCAAAGCCAAACGGACTTCACCGCTCACCGCCTCGGCAAACGTCACGTGGGTGTGGACGTGCACATCTGCGGCAACGATGGGGTCTGGAATGACAGCGCCTTGCAGGTGAGCTGCAGGGGTCAGGGCGAGCTCTTGTCCCACCAGCGCGGTCCAATTGTTGGGGGATACGATTTCGGCCGGTCCACTTCTGCGGTTGACGCGGCCGATGGGATTAAGTTGGAACGAAAGCTGGCTCCAGAAAGCGTTGGATTCGGAATTGGTCCAATCGGTGTCAAAAGGCGCGTCACTGACGGCCGCGAGCGATCCGGCGTGGATGGCCAAGACATGAACAAGTCCCTCATTGTCCTCGGCCAATTGTTCGGCGAGTTCGCCGGCAGGAGGACAATTTCCACACTGATGGGCCGTGAAGTCCTCCAGCAAAACATGTTGGGGTCCTGAGGTGAGCGGACTGAAAGTGGGAGGTTCAGCTTCGCCGCTGTAGTTGATGGTCAAAGGAACAATCGGGTCCTCAATCACATCGCACCCTGCGAGCAGGGCAACAATCGCGAGGAAGGGGGTCAATCGGTGGCGTAGGAACATCATCAGAAGCTGCTCGTAAAGGTGATCTCGAACCCGTTTGAGGCGGGGACGGCCCGGCAAACGCCGCCGATACAAAAGATGCCTTCACGCCGCTTGCCGTATCCGATGGACAAGCGGTGGGCGCCTTCGATGCGACCGACAGTGCCGTACACATAATGAACGCGCTGGTCGGGGTCAGGGTTGCCGAAGTTGTATTGGTCCAACACAGAGAAGAACCAGTGCGGACTCACGGAGTATTCTGCCAGCACTGTGGCCCAGTCGCCTTTGTCTTGTTTTACCTCGGTCATGACCCCATCCACTTCCTTCATGTCGGTGCCGGTGAACAGCGCTTGGAGCTCGGTGCGGAGGCTGTGGCCTTTTTTGATGCGCACTTGGGTCTCTACCACGTGGACGTTGGCATTGACAATGCCTTTGTAGTCCGTGGTGACCGGTGTGGCAAGGGTATTAAAGTCAAAGTGGAAGAAGGCATACTTGGCCTTGAACCCCTTCGAGAACTTCCTGCTGATGTCGAAGTTGATGTCGCGGATGTAGAGGTCTTCCCCAGCGCGCCAGCTGTTGCGCTGGTAACCGTTCACGAGGCCGTCCACTCCGCTCAAGTTGGTGGTGTCGAGGCTGCTTGCCGTTGCGTATTGGAAGCTGATCTTGGTGCCGTACTTCCCGCCGAGTTTGCTTTTGCGCGGGATTGTGTAGAACACCTCCGCAGACCACCCCACCTCACCTTGCACCACCGTCGCATAGGGATACAGTGTGGCGGCCAGATTGTAAGTGTGCTGCTTGGTGATGGCGGGGATGTAGTTGACGGGAAGGTCGAAGAGCTGAAGGTTCCGGTCAGAGCGGAATTGCATGTTGTCAACGCCCTTGAAACCGAGGTTGATCCCGAGGCCTTTGGTCGACCAACCCGCGTTGAGGAGGATGCCCTCTCCTTCACCATAGGTGTAGCCGTTGTCGGCATTGGGGTCGTTGATTTTGCGGACGTATTCTCCCATGAATTGGAATCCGCCCTTTTGTACCTGTGCCCGATATCCCCAAGACCCTACGTTTTGGGGCAGCTCAAGGACCAGGGTGTCTTTGGATATGGTGCTTCCCGGCTGGAAGCGACTCACAAAACTGGCGCCGAGGGTGACCCTTGTCCCGACTGCGGCCCAGCGTTCAAAGGCATCGTTCAGGTTGATTTCGCCGTCAAACGCGCGCAAAATGCCGTCGCTGTTGATCAACCGGGAATCAAAATCGAAACGTTGTTTGCCCACAAGGCCTTTGACCGTGACGCCTTGCGCTGGCCTGAGGATGAGGCGGAATCCGTCGAGGGCGTTGTCAATGCCCAATTGACGCTCTTCATAGGCGCGCAGGACAAGGCCCGACCCGAATTGCTCGTAGAAGTTGCCGATGGTGACTTCGAACTTTTCTTTGGAGTAGTGCGCGTAGCGGTAGCCAATGCCCGAACCCCTGAAACGCCCAGGATACCCTAGGATGGGGTCGAGATAACTCTCGTAGCGCATGCCGGCCGAGAAATCGCCCCGCGTGTAGATGAGGTTTCCGAAAGCGTTGAAGCCGGTTTTGCTCGGAGGCACCTGGGCCCCGATCAGGGTGTCTTCCTGATAGGTCTGGAAGAGCATTTGGACGTTGCCCGTGATTTGGCCTGAAGGGGCGTCATCTTGAGCGAGCAAAAGCATGGGCGTCAAAGCGATGAGCACGCTCGCCCTTCGTAAAGCATGTCTCATTCTCCTGCGAGCTTCAGCAACTCTTCGTACAGTTCTTCTTCATCGCCATCGGCGTAGTTGTTGTGCTGCCAAACGACCTCCCCTTCGGCATTGACCAGAAAGGTGTGGGGAACGTTGTTGACTTGCATGGCCCGCGCAAAGGCTTTGTTCGGGTCCAAGAGGATGGTGTAGTCCCAGCCTACGCTGTTGACGTAGGGCTTGACCCGCATCATGCTCCGGGGATCATCGATGGAGACGGCCACGAGTTCGACTCCCGTTTCATCTTGCCAGTCCGGGTAGAGGTCAGCGTAATTGTTGAGCTCACGTTTGCAAGGGCTGCACCAGGTGGCCCAGAAGCAAAATAAGACGGGGCCCTCGGCGTCTTCCACAAAGGCGCGGGTATCCACTGTCAAGTCTCCGAGGTCTTTGAGCTCGATGGAAGGGACGTCTTGGGCAACACTGCCCAGCGAACACATAACGAAAAGAAAAGAAAGGAGTCTCATCATATTCATAGCAGGAGCTGCAAGAAAAGAAAGACCGACGAGGCACGGCCCCATCGGTCTTCCAAAAAACGATATCGACCAGAAATTACTTCTTGGTCACGCGCATGGTTGAGGTGGTCTCTCCTGCGGTCATGGTGACCAGGTAGATTCCAGATTCCACACCTGCGAGGTCGAGTTGCATGCGGCTGTTGCCGGCAGACATGGTGCCCATGTCTTGGCTCATGATGCGCTGTCCGAGGAGGTTGACCACGTCGAGGCGCACTTCTTGGTTGCCAGCGAGGTTGAGGTCAATCCATGCCACGTTTTCGACAGGATTAGGGTAGACGTTGAAGGAGGTCTGCTCAACCTGCTCTTCTACACCCACAGCCGTCATAACGTCAGCAGCGCGGGTCTCAGCTCCGAAGCCGTAGCTGCCGTTGTAGCTGTAGACATAACCATAAGTGGAGAGGTCATCATTCACGGTTGTGACGTAGCAAGAACCGTCTTCGTAATTGCCCCACTGGCTGGCGTACAAACCGTCACCGTAGGTGTCGCTCAACGTGAAGGTGTAGCAGCCCGTGCTGGGCACACCCACGTACTCTTCGTAGAGGGTCTCGCTCGTGAGCGATCCAGCAGCAGCGCTGGCCACCACGGTTCCATCACTGTCGGAAATTTCCCAGCCGGTTTCTTCACCCCAGTTGTCTGTCTGGAGATAGATGTAGAAGAGGGTCGTGGCTGAGGCAGCGCCTTCGACGGCACCTGGGACAAAATCATTGGCGTCATTCATGTCTCCGCTGGTCACACGGATTTCGAAGTTGGTGCTGCCATTGAATTGGTGGCTGCCCATTTGGACGTCCTCCATATCATAGGTGTCGAGGTTTCCACTCCAGTTGTGGCTCAAGACGCTGTTGCCGTTGATGAACATTTCCAGCGTGGCGCTCGTGAGGGCCTCAGTACCGAGGTTCATCAGGCTAACACTAACAGCAGAAGGGCTGTTGGAGCAGCTGATGGTCTCACCTGTGTATGCGAGCACCGCAGCATCGTTGGCTTGAGTGGCCGCTGCACAGTCATTGGCAAACAGGATGGTAGCGTGATCAGTTGCGCTGAGCTGTCCGCTCTCCACGAGCATGCGGTTGGGGCAAATCGTGTAGATGGTGGGGTAGTATGCACCGTCGTAGTCGTCAAAGATGCTGCCACCGTTGTCGATGATGGGGTAGCCCGTTCCTTCGATCCAGTTGCCGGTCGTAGCGGTACCTGTTCCTTCGAGGTCCTCTTGGGTCGTGGTGTCGTCACCTTCAATGAAGAACACGTATGCTTCATCGGTTCCGTCGGGACCATAGGTCTCCCAAATGTCTTCCAGGGCACCTGTGTTGTGGTAGTTCCAACAAGGACCGCACCACGTTGCAGAGAAGTCGATAATGACTTTCTTTCCTTGGTCGAGGAGATCGTAAAGGTTGTGCTCTACTCCGTTGAGGTCTTCAGCGGTAAAGTCAGGCGCAATGCTTCCGTCTGGCAATTGAGCAGACGCGTTAAAACTGATGAGGAGCGCGAATAGCGCGGTGTAAATGTGCTTCATTGAGCGAGGTTTTGAGTTTGATTCCAATGTTTTCGCAGGAGGGTAAATATAGTAGACAAGCGCAATATCCTCCTGTACGTTGTCGTTAGAGATGCTTTCAAGGTTGCGGGGCAGCATATAAAGGTCATTTGATTCGGCTCGGGTTTCTGACCTGAGGCAGGTATTACCTTTGTTCTATGAGAGATTTTCTGATCAAGGCATGTGCCATTTGCTCGGTGTGTGTCTTTTCTGCCCCCCTTTGGGCCCAAGGACCTACCCTTATTGATCCCATTGAAGTGGTGGAGGGAACACCCTCTGATACAGTGATGGTGGCGGAGTGGTTTGTGACCAATGCCACAGAGAATCCCATGACCCTCTATGTCGAGCGGAATGTCATCCAGGCTGTTGACGAAATGAACTTGCCGTTCGTCGCCAATGAACCAGGGGCCTATGAGCGTTTCTGCTGGGCGGGCACCTGCTATCCTTACGGCACTTCATCCAGCGCGTTGCCGCTGGCCATCACCCTGCAGCCCATGGACACCACGGGCATCAATTCCTTCGGTGCAGAGGATTGGTTGATTTCGGATTACTACCCAAATGGTGTGGCTGGAGTAACGGCCTTGGAGTACTGCTTCAACGCCACCGAACAGGGCGTTCCGACGGTGTGCCACACCGTGTTGTTTTGTGCAGGAACGGAACCGGGAGAATGTGTTTTGTCAGTCGAGGAGGACCGCACAGGTGGTTTTGAAGCCTTGGCACCCAACCCAGTGGTGGGTCAATCTGCCATGGCATATTCTGCGCCAGAAGGCGGCTACATGTTGATCCTTGACCTGACGGGTCGCGAAGTCAAGCGTGTTCCACTCGCCCCAGGGCGCGGGATGGTATGGATCGATGGGTTAGAATTCGAGCCCGGTGTTTACCTCCATGCCTTTGAGTCAGGCGGGCACATTTCGCACACCAGAAAGTTCAGCGTAGCCCGCTGAGCATAAGTCGCCGGAAGGCGGTTTGGTGTACGCAGGGGATGGGACCATCTTCGCGTTCAAATAGAGCATCCAAACGATGAGCAGCATCCGCAGGAAGGAGGCGCTGGATTACCACAGCCGTGGCCGGCGTGGTAAGGTGGAGGTCATACCGTCCAAGCCCTACAGTTCGCAGCGAGATTTGAGCTTGGCCTATTCGCCAGGTGTCGCTGAACCGTGTTTGGACATTGCCCAGAACCCTGAGGATGTCTACAAGTACACGGCCAAGGGCAACTTGGTGGCGGTGATTTCCAATGGCACGGCCGTTTTGGGCCTCGGTGACATCGGGCCGGAAGCATCCAAGCCTGTGATGGAGGGAAAGGGGGTGCTGTTCAAGGTCTTTGCTGACTTGGACTGCTTTGACATTGAAGTGGATGCCAAAGACGTCGACACTTTCGTGCAAACGGTGAAGGCCATTGCACCGACGTTTGGTGGCATCAACTTAGAGGACATCAAAGCCCCCGAGGCTTTTGAAATTGAGCGGAGGCTAAAAGAGGAGCTCAACATTCCGGTCATGCACGATGACCAGCATGGAACAGCCATCATCAGTGGTGCCGCATTGCTCAACGCCTTGGAATTGGCAGGGAAGTCGCCGGAGGAAGTGAGTGTGGTGGTCAGCGGAGCAGGTGCTTCGGCCATGGCTTGTCTCGACCTGTACATGCAATTGGGTGTAAGGCTCGAAAACATCGCAGTCTTCGACAGCAAGGGGCACATCCATGCAGGACGTGAAAACCTTGGTGATCGCAAGCAGGCTTTGGCCCACGCTAAGACACCCTTTGCAGATTTGTCCGAAGCCTTGAAAGGAGCCGATGTCTTCCTCGGTTTGAGTCGGGGAGGTTTGGTCCATGGTGACATGATCAAGGGCATGGCGGAAAAGCCGATTGTCTTTGCCCTGGCCAATCCGGATCCGGAGATTCCATACGACGAGGCCATGGCGGCGCGGCCAGACATCATCATGGCGACTGGGCGCAGTGACCACCCCAACCAGGTCAATAACGTCCTGGGTTTCCCCTTCATTTTTAGGGGGGCAATGGATGTCCGAGCCACGGCAATCAATGACGAAATGAAGATGGCCGCAGTGCGCGCCATCGCCGCATTGGCCAAGGAAAACGTGCCGGATGAAGTCAATGAGGCCTACGAGGAAAGGGGCCTCGGTTTCGGTGTGGACTTCATCATTCCCAAGCCGATGGATCCGCGTCTGATCACCACGGTGGCTCCGGCTGTGGCCCGCGCTGCCATGGAAAGCGGTGTGGCCCAAGAGCCTATCCGAGACTGGGAGGACTACAAGCGTGTATTGGCGAGCCGCCTCGGACAGGACAGCACCTTGGTGCGCAATCTGAGTGGACGTGCCCGCCGCCACCCCAAGCGCATCGTGTTTGCCGAGGCAGACCATTATAAGGTGCTCAAGGCGGTGGAGACTGCGCGTGATGAAGGCATTGTGGACCCTGTGCTGCTCGGTTCACGAGAGCGCATCGCGGCGATGATTGAGGAGCACCGCATTGAATTGCCGGCTGTGGAGATCATTGACCCCACCGATCCGATGGAAGCCGAACGCGTCAAAGCTTTTGCGGGACACCTGATGGCCAAGCGCCAACGCAAGGGGCTGACCCATTCTGAAGCGCTGGGCCACATGCGCCGGCGCAGTTATTTCGGCTCCATGCTCGTGGAGACAGGTGAGGCCGATGCGGTCATTAGCGGTCTGACGCGGAATTACCGCGAAAGCCTGTTGCCCGCCTTGCACACCTTGGGCCTGGCAGAGGGGGTCAGCAAAGTGGCTGGCATGTACATCGTGCAGGCCAAGACCGGCCCCATGTTCTTCGCGGACACCACGGTCAACCGTGACCCATCAGCACGCGAACTGGTGAACATCACCTTGCAGACGGCGGAGGCCGTGCGCTCCATGCGCATCGTTCCGCGCATCGCAATGTTGAGCTATTCCAACTTTGGCTCTGCCGGAGGGCGGGATGCCGAAAAAGTGCGCGAAGCGGTGGCCATCCTCCACGAGGAGCATCCCGACCTGATTGTGGATGGTGAGATGCAAGCGAACGTGGCCTTGAACGGCGAACTCGCCGGAGAGCTGTTTCCCTTTAGCAACCTGCGGGGTAGGCGCGTCAACACCTTGATTTTCCCGAACCTGGCTGCCGGCAACATTGCGTACAAACTCATACAGGAAATGGGGGGCTTCGAGGTGGTCGGACCCATCTTGCTCGGCCTGCGCAAGCCCTTCCACATCTTGCAGATGGGATCAAATGTGCGGGAAATAGTGAACATGATCCGCATTGCTGCCGTAGACGCACACTCGAACCCATGATCCACCACCTCACCGGCACCTTCACCGAGCTCACTCCAACGCATGTCGTTGTGGAGTGCGGAGGCGTGGGATACATGGTGCACATCAGCTTGCATACCTCGTCCGCGTTGGCCGGTCAGGTGGAAGGAAAAGTGCTCATTCATGCTGTGTATCGGGAGGATGCGCAATTGCTCTTTGGTTTTTCGGGGGCGACTGAACGCAGTTTGTTTGTGATGCTCACCAGCGTGAGCGGGGTGGGTGCCCAAACGGCCCGCATGATTTTGAGCGGCTTGAGTCCGTCCGAGTTGGTCGATGTCATCAGCAAGGGCGATGTCGGGTCGCTCAAAGCGGTGAAGGGCATCGGTGCCAAGACGGCCCAGCGGATTTTGGTGGACTTGCAGGACAAAATGGGCAAAGACCCGGCCTTTGAAACCCCCATTGGAGGCCAAGGCGCTGCGGCAGGACCCCAAGAATTTGCAGGTGGAGACAATACACGCCGTTCTGATGCGTTGGGCGCTTTGTGCAACCTCGGATTTGATAGAAAAAGGGTGGAGACGGTACTCGATCAGCTGGCAGCTGAGGGAGTGGACACCGTGGAAGAATTTGTCCGGGCTGCATTGAAAAGACTTTGACCCACTTGAGCATGACCATTAGCAACGCAGTTGCGACACGGGCCACAATGAGGCGAAAGACATCCTGGGCGGCGAGGGCCACGGGAATGCTGCTTTCTCTGTGGCTGATGCCGACGATGGGTTGGGCCCAGACCGACAGTTTGGACTTGCCTTTGCCGCATGGCGCGGATGACCCCAATCCCGTGGAGAGCCCGGGTGGTGTGAGTTTGGACTTCCCCGATGTGATTGAATATGGGGTGGATTACGACGAGACGACCGGACAGTATGTGGTCCGTCAGCGTTTGGGTGACACCCTTGACTTCCGCAATCCGACCTTCTTGACCCTCGATGAGTTCCTCGAGTACAACATCGACGAAAACCTCAGTGAATTCTGGGATGAGATGCAGCAGGAAGTCGACGACGAGGAGCGCGGATTTGCGCCCAAATTGACGGTGGATTCCGAGTTGTTCGAGACCATTTTTGGTTCAAACGAGATTGAGATCAAGCCCCAGGGTTCTGCCGAATTGAATTTCGGTGTCCGTTACAGCCGGACCGAGAACCCCCGTTTGGCGGAGCGCGACAGGGCCATCACCACTTTTGATTTTGACCAGCGCATTCAGTTGTCCATCGATGGCAACATTGGCGACAAGATCAACCTCGGAACCAACTACAATACGGAGGCCACGTTTGACTTCGAGAACCAGATGAACATCGGCTTCCAAGGAGAAGAAGATGACATCTTGAAAAACGTCGAGGCGGGCAACATCAGCATGCCGTTGCAGAGCACGTTGATCCAGGGCAGTCAGTCGTTGTTTGGTACGAAGCTCGAGACCCAGTGGGGCAAGGTGTACAACACCACGGTATTCAGCCAACAGAAGGGTGAGCGCAAGGAAATCGAGGTTCAAGGGGGCGCACAGACCCAAGAATTTGACATCCGAGCGGACGATTACGAAGCCAACCGGCACTACTTCCTCAGTCAGTATTTCCGGGACAGTTATGACAACGCCCTGAAGAGCTTGCCCGTGGTCAACTCTGGAGCGCGCATCACGCGGATCGAGGTCTATGTGGTGAACACCCAAGCCAATACGCAGGACGTCCGGAACATCCTCGCGTTCACGGACATTGGTGAGCACCCGGATAACATGTCTTCGGACTTGCCCATTGCTGAACTGACTGACAGCCCTGACATCGGCATCAACCTTAATCGGGCGCCGAACAACGCCAACAACGACATATTCATCGACATGACCAGCGACCCCAATGTCATGGGGTTCAGTGGCGCTGGAGCGGCCATCGCGTCTTACATAGGGCCAGATGGTTCGCCGATTTACGACCAGGGCATTCACTATGAGCGGGTGGGTAACGCCAGGCGTTTGGCACCCACGGAGTTCACCTACAACGACCGTTTGGGCTTTGTGAGCCTCCGGCAATCGCTCAACAATGCGGAGGTGTTGGCGGTCGCATACGAATACACGCTGGATGGCGAGACCTACCAAGTGGGTACGTTGAGTCAGGACGGTTACGCCGCTCCTGGCGCCCTTGTCCTGAAGATGTTGAAGAGCTCGGTGACGCGGGTGAGCCTTGAGAACGGTGACGTCGCTCCCTTGTGGGACCTCATGATGAAAAACGTCTATTCGCTGGGCGCTTTCGGATTGAGCTCGGAAGACTTCAGGATTGGCATCTGGTACAACGACCCGGCCACGGGGGTTGACCTCAACTACATTCCGCGCGATCCGTTGGATGGTGAGCTCTTGATTCAAGTGCTGGGCATGGACCGCATCGATGTCAACGGACAGTTGCAGCCAGACGGGGTGTATGACTTTGTGGACAATGCGGCCACGATGGGCGGCACCATGAACAGCCAGAATGGAAGGGTCTTCCTGCCATCGGTGGAGCCTTTTGGTCAGTCGTTGCGGGACCAGATTGAAGACCGTGTTACGGACCCAGACCAAGCCGAGTCGCTGATTCAGACCATTGTTTTCCAGCCGCTGTACGACAGCACCAAGACGGCGGCACAGCAAATCCCCTCGCTGAACCGTTTCCGGATCAAGGGCCAGTACCAGAGTCAGGTGAGTTCGGAGATCATGCTCAATGCGCTTAACATTCCCGAGGGGTCCGTGACTGTGACTTCGGGTGGAGCGCGATTGATTGAGAACCAAGACTACACCGTCGACTACAACCTTGGTCGCGTTCGGATCATCAATGACGGTCTGCTGGAAAGTGGACAGCCGATCCGCGTTTCGCTCGAGAGCAACAGCCTCTTCAACATCCAGACCAAGACCATGATCGGAACGCGTTTCGATTACGCGCCGAGTGATGAGCTGGCCTTGGGAGCGACGTTCTTGAACCTCAGGGAGCGCCCATTGACCCAAAAGGTCAACATCGGAGACGAGCCGGTCAACAACACCATCATGGGAGCGGACTTCACGTATTCGCGCTCCAGCCAGTTCCTCACGGACATGATCGACAAGCTGCCTTTCATCAAGGCGTCGTCACCGTCCAACATCAACTTGAGTGCGGAAGCGGCATATCTGATTCCCGGCCACAGCCGCGCGGTGGGCAAGGAGGGCAATGCGTACATCGACGACTTTGAGGGCTCTCAAAGTGCGATTGACATTCGTTCTTGGACGCAGTGGAGCTTGGCAAGCACGCCCAAGTTGCAGCCCAATCTTTTCCCGGAAGGGGATGTGGAAGACAGCCTGCTGTTCAACTACAACCGCGCCCGCCTCAATTGGTACACGATTGACCCGAGTTTCTTTGGCGGTGGCCTGCCCGACGGCGAAGTCGACCTCGATGTGCGCTCCAACCACTTGATGCGCTTGGTCGAAAACAAGGAGGTTTTTCCAAACCGGCAGCTGCCGTTGGGTACGCCCGAAAACCTGCCCACGTTTGATTTGACCTTCGACCCCACCGTGCGTGGACCTTACAACTATCTGCCGGCAGAAGGCGT
>JAKMCW010000015.1 GCA_022428205.1 Flavobacteriales bacterium | reverse complement strand
CGAGGGCTTGGTGCATCAAGGTGCCCACCCAGAGTGCGTCGTCATTTCCCGCAGCGCCTTCAAAGGCCATGGAGGTGATGTCTGCTGCACCCAAGAAGATGCCCGCGGCTTGAAGCAGGTAGAGGCCCCCAATCACAGTGGCTGCAGTTTTTGCGTTCATCATGCGGTTTAGGATTTAGCGGCGTTACGCTTGTACAAGATGCCCATGACCGCTCCTGCGATGCCCATGAAAACCATGTTCGCCACAATGTCCACGAGCACTTCATTCATTTCGAAAATGTGGGCGCCCTCGCAGGTGTAGAAAGCATAGGTAAACACGCTGAGCATGCCATTGGCCGCCAGGCCAGCGACGGCTCCATGTTTGGCTCCGGATGCGGCAGAGAAATTGCCGATCAAGGATATCATGTAGGCCGCCAATCCAACCATGAGGCCATTGCCGAGCATCATGGCGGCGATGTTCATCTGGTCTTCAGGTACGACACAAGAGCTCGTAGGGAAAGGCATGATGCCCATGTAGAACACGGAGCTGACGATTAAAAACGTCACGAAGCCTCCGAAAAAGGGAAGAAGGTGTTTCATTGTAGTAAGGTGTGCCGCAAGAAGCCCAATACAAGGTCACGTTTCGCATGAGCGAGAGCGGGTTTTGAGAAGTACAGTGTTGAACTCCAATCCGTTTCTTGTGACAGAAGACGTTTTGGATGCGTTGAAAAGGCCATTCTTTGGGGCGGAGAAATCCCGCTACCTTTCTCTTCCGTTTTGGGTATTCACAGCACTTCCGCCCCATGTCTGCAGTTTTGATTCTTTCCTTGCTCGCCGCTTTGTTTTCGGCCCTTGCCTGTTTTTTAGTGTTGACCCGAAAGTCGTCCTCGGTGGGCGGTGACATTCTGAAGATGGAGGAGCGGCTGGACCGCTTGGAAACCATGATTCGGGATGAGTTCAGGGAAAACAGAAAGGAGGGCGCCGCACTGGCCCAAGCCCAGCGCAAGGAATTGGCCGATGGTTTTGAGGCTTTCCGGAAGCAGGTAGACGAGCAGGGCAAAGCCCAATCTGATGGGCTGCGCGATCGGTTCGGTGATTTGCTCAAGCAGTTGGACAACCAGGGCAAGAAAAGCCTAGACTCGGTCAAGGACGTGCGCGGTACGGTGGACAAGCAGCTCAAAGAGATGCGTGAGGACAATGGCAAACGGTTGGATGAGATGCGCAAGACGGTGGATGAAAAGCTGCAGACGACCTTGGAAAAGCGTCTGGGCGAGTCATTCAAGCAAGTCAGTGACCGGTTGGAGCAAGTGCACAAAGGGCTCGGGGAGATGCAGAACCTGGCCAGTGGCGTAGGGGACTTGAAAAAGGTCTTGACCAATGTCAAGACGAAAGGCATCTTGGGCGAGTACCAATTGGGCAACATCCTGGAGCAATTGCTCACCACAGAGCAATACGAGGAAAACATCGCGACCCGTCCCGGCAGCGCCGAAAGGGTGGAATACGCGGTGCGCATGCCAGGCCAGGACCACAACGAAGCGGTGTGGCTGCCCATCGACAGCAAGTTTCCGCTCAAAGGGTACGAGGACCTCTTGAATGCCCGCGAATCTGGTGATCTCGCAGCCATTCAAGCGTCAGAAAAGGCCTTGGCCCGTACCATTGAGTCCTTTGCCAAGGACATCAGTGAGAAATATGTAGAGGTCCCATACACCACAGATTTCGGCATCATGTTCTTGCCCGTAGAAAGCCTCTATGCCGAAGTGCTGCGCCACCCTGGGATTTTTGAGACGTTGCAGCGGAAATACCGGATCACAATCACGGGGCCGACGACCATGTCGGCATTGCTCAACAGTTTGCAGATGGGATTCCGCACCTTGGCTGTGACCAAGCGGAGCAGCGAAGTCTGGAACATTCTGGGGGCCGTGAAGACCGAGTTCGGCAAGTTCACCGAACAGCTGGCCAAGGTGGATGATCGCCTCGGCAAGGCCAAGGGTGAGCTGGAAAAGCTGCGCAACACCAGGACCAATGTCATGGAACGGAAACTCCGGGACGTCAGCACGATGGACCTTGGAGAGAGCAACCGGATCTTGGAGTTGCCGCAAGAACCTGTCGTGGCGCCGCCCTCCGAAGATTGAATACCTGCTTTACTCCGGGTATGCGGGGTGCACTTCGCCATAGGTGCACGCCCACCCGCTGCTTTCTTTTTCGACGGTAAAATCCAAGGCGTAGGGCACGCACTGTGGCTCGAGGACGAGAAAGACCTGCCCGTCATAGGTGTCGCTTGGGTTGGGCAAATTCCATGTTTGCCTCAGTACGGTGGGTTCCATTAGCATGGGAATGTAGACCTGGTCAAAAGGCTCCAAGCCGGGCATGGAGATGGGAGACTCCGTTAGGAGGTTGTGCGCGGAGACACTGGAGTCGTTCCAGTTGACGCTGAATTTCCCCAGGTACGCGCGATCGGTGAGGGCAGAAATCACATAGGAGCCTTTGGGTATATCGAGCTCAGTGACCAGCGTGATTTGGGCAGTTTCTCCTGCATTCCCGCCTTCGGCGAATACCCGGATATCGAAGCCCTGGGGCAATTCATCGTGTTTGGACTGAGGTATTCCTGTTGCCGAAGCTCCGCTATGGGATGGGGCTTGTGGTGGCACTCCGCAGCCAAAGCCCAAGATGAGTGACCAAAAGAGGGGCGTCCATTTCATGCGCAAAATGTAGTGCAATGAGCTGCTGGTGTATGGTGCCCGATATCGTCCAGCCCTGACTGACTGCAGGCGTGGAAGTCTGTTTTTGTGTCGGCTATCTTGTACTGCATGAAGAATTGCCTCCTCTTGGGCCTCTGCGCAGTTGCAGTGTGGTGGTCCGGATGCAACCCGAATTTGACGGGCCCTGCGCAGTTGGATTTGAATGATGGCTGGACATTTTTAGGTTCGAAGGGAACGTGGTTGCCCGCCGAAGTGCCCGGCAACGTCCACATGGATTTGGTGCGCAATGGCGAGATGACGGACCCGTTTTTCGGCACCCAGGAAGACAGCGTCCAATGGGTGGAACGCAGGGATTGGCATTACCGCAGGGCACTGACCGCACCCCGAGGAGAGGGAGATTGGGCCCTCGAATTTTTGGGGTTGGATACCTATGCCACGGTGATGTTAAATGGGGATACCGTGTTGTTGGCGGACAACATGCACCGTTCATGGAGAATCCCGCTTTCAGAAATGGTGTTTACCGGTGACGATGTGCTCGATGTGATATTCTCAAGTCCGGTCATCCGTGGGCAACAGGCGCTGGATGCGCACCCATGGAAAATCCCCGTCAGCAACGAGGAGCGGCCCAAGGGTGAGCAAGTCAGCGCAACGGTGCGCAAGGCCATGTATCATTTTGGATGGGACTGGGGACCTCGGCTGGTGACCTCTGGCATATGGAAACCGGTGCGCTGGGTGAATGCGGCCAAGGAACTGCCCTCATACCGACTCAACCTCGAAGCGTTGACGGCCGATACGGCGCGATATGAGGTGGTCTTTGACGCGCCTGTTCGTGGCCTCGGCGTGACCCTCACATTGGAGGGGGTCCCGGTGCCGGTAGACTGGCAGTCACGTGGAGAGAACAGCTATGGCCTGACCTTGGTCAATCCTCAGCTTTGGTGGCCCAATGGCATGGGTGAACAGCCCTTGTATGAGGTGGTTTTTCGCGATCAGGATGGCCGGGAGGCAGCGCATCGGTTGGGCATCCGATCTCTGAAGTGGGAGCAAACACTGGATAAGTTCGGGCGGTCTTTTCAGTGCGAGGTCAACGGCGTGCCGGTCCAAGCCCGGGGCGCCAATGTGATTCCTGCCGACTTCTTCCTCGACCGGGCATCGGGGAAGGTGGACCGTTTGGTTCAGCATGCTGTGGAGGCCAACATGAACATGCTTCGTGTGTGGGGAGGCGCGGTCTACGGTTCTGAGGCGTTGTATGACCGGTGCGATGAAGCGGGGCTGTTGGTCTGGCAGGATTTCATGTCAGCATGTGCCATGGTGCCTGCGGACCAAGGGTGGCAACAGAACTTCTTTATGGAGGCGCGGCAGCAGGTGAAACGCCTGAGAAACAGGACGTCGCTGGCGTTGTGGTGCGGCAACAACGAGACTGAGAAAGCTTGGAAGGAGTGGGGGTGGCAGGAGATGTATGGCATGGACGCCGCTGATTCGACTGCGGCATGGGAAGCCTACTTGGCGGTGTTTGACACCGGCTTGACTGGAATCGTCCAGGAGTTGGAGGGCGGCTTTTATTGGCCCTCATCGCCTCATCCTGTAAATGCAGCGTTGCACCGCCGGGACGGTGATCAGCACGATTGGGGGGTGTGGTTTGGCCAAGAAGACTTCGATTTCTTTACTGAGGATGCCGGTCGATTTGCCAGTGAATTTGGCCTGCAAAGTGTACCGGACCGGCGGACCTTGGAAGCTGTTGGGGCCTCTGGTTTTGAAGACACTGCCTTGCAATTCAGACAGCGCAGCAAGATGGACTGGCTTGAACCGGGTTTCGACGGTTGGGACATGATGCGGTTTTATGCCGGACGTTATTTCCTGGATCCCGACGGGGCAGAGGCCTTGGCGATGGACCGTTTGGACCGATGGATTCACCTTACCCAATTGACGCAGGCTGAAGGTTTGCGGCAAGCAATCGAGCGGCACCGCTGTTCTAAAGGCCGAACGGCGGGTTCCTTGTATTGGCAGCTCGATGATGTGTGGCCGACGGTTTCATGGTCTACCGTAGACCATGCGGGCCGTTGGAAGTTGGCCCATCACGCCGTTCGCCATGCCAACCAGCCGGTGCGCTTGTTGTGGGACCGCAGCCGAACCGATGTCATCCGATTGGTGGGCCAGAACCTCGGGCCAGAACCTTGGCGCGGCTCCATGTCGTGGGCGTTGTTGGACCTTCAAGGCGACACGTTGCGGACGCTCGAATTGAAAACGGACTTGATGGCACTGGGCGGGCGCGACCATCCGTTCATGACATCTGACGTGCCGGAAGAAGCGGCCGTTTTGGCGTGGACCCTGCGTCATGAATCCGGCGGGTTGTCCGACCGGGGAGCCGCGACCTTAAAGCGGCCCTCGCTGTATGATTGGTCGGACGTGGACGTGCGGATTGAGCCCGCTGAAGGGGGGGTGTGGCTTGGGTGCGACACCCTGGTGTGCGGCCTTCGTTTGGTCACTTCTGAGGCGGGGCGGTTTGAGGACAACGGTCTCATCCTGCTGCCAGGCGAGAAGCGGTGGGTTGGATTTGTGGGTCCCGATGGCCAACCCGCTTCACCCGGGGCGGTTCAATCCGTTCACCTCGGGCATTACCAATCGATATCGGGCCGCCCTTGATCAGAGGATTGAGAACAACCCCGCCCCGAGCAGGCCTCCGACAATGGGAGCCACGATGGGCACCCATGCATAGCCCCAGTCGGCATCGCGCTTCCCTGAAATGGGCAGCACAGCATGGGCGAGCCGGGGCCCGAAGTCACGGGCTGGGTTGATGGCATACCCGGTGGGGCCTCCGAGGGCCAAGCCAATCCCAAGGACGAGCAGCGCAACGGGCAACGCATCGAGGGCGCCAAGGCTGTCGGTCGGAGCAGAAATGGATAGTGCGCCAAAGACCAGCACGAAGGTGCCGATGGCCTCAGTGATGAGGTTCCATGGGGTGTTGCGGATGGCTGGTGTCGTGCAGAAAATGGCGAGTTTCACATCGGCATCAGCTGTGGCATCAAAGTGAGGTTTGTAGGTCAGCCACGCGAGGCTCGAGCCCACAAAGGCGCCGGCGACTTGGGCGGCGATGTAGCCGGGCACCATGGCCGCGTCGAACCCTCCAAAAGCGGCGAGACCGAGGGTAACCGCAGGATTGAGGTGGCCACTGCCGCCGAGGGTGGTCGCTGTGTAGACGCCCAAGAACACAGCGATGGCCCAGGCCCAACAAATGACGAGCCACCCGCCATCCTTGCCTTTGCTTTCATCGAGCAGGACGTTGGCGACAACGCCGCTTCCGAGCAGCAGCAAGAGGGCGGTTCCGATGAATTCAGCGATGTAGGCTTCCATGATCAAGGGGTATGGGCGGGAAGGTAGTGGTTGGCCAATTCTGTGAAGGACCGTACTTCGCCTGCTACCCAATTGGCATCCTTGCTGCGGATGTCAGCGAGCAGTTGGGCGACTTCAGGGGCGATGCGCTGTGCTGCTTTGGCATCGAGAAAAAGGGTGCGATAACGACGGGCGAGGAAGTCCTCCACAGTGAGGCACATTTCTTCTTCTACAGCCTGTTTCACGGCGCTGGCCAGCTGATGGGCATCCGAGGGGTGCATGCCCCTTGGGGGAAGGGACCCCATCTCAAGGGTGAGGCTGGCCGTGTCTGCTGGGGTGAATTCCAGTCCGCAATGTTTGCGGAGATAGCGCACGGTGTCCTCAGCCATCTTGCGATAGGTGGTCCACTTGCCCCCTCGCACATTGACAAGTCCACTTGGGGTCGCCGATACCTCGTGGCTGCGCGAGAGCTTGGCTGTGTTGTCCTTTCTGCCTTGGATCAAGGGGCGGAGTCCGGCAAAAACGCTGCGAATGTCCTCGCGCTTGAGTTGAAGTCCGAGGAAACGATTGGCGTGATCGAGCACAAAGGAGATTTCCTCTTCCATGGCGAGGGGTTCCAGATCGAGCTGGTCTACCGGAGTGTCGGTCGTGCCCACAAGCACCTTACCGAGCCAGGGAACGGCAAAGAGCACGCGTCCATCGTCTGTTTTGGGGATGAGCAGGGCGTCATCGCCTTTGAGGACGTCGGCATCAAAGACGAGGTGGATGCCTTGGCTGGGCCTCAGCTCGTTTTCGTGGGAGGGGTCATCGAGCCTGCAGAGGGCATCGCTGTATGGTCCGCACGCATTGATGACCACTTTGGCATCGAGTGCAAAGGTGTCGCCCGTCACCATGTCCTTGGCCTGGACTCCGGCCAAGTGACCCTTCTTCTTGATCAATCCTTCTGCCCGACAATGGTTGACCAGTACAGCGCCTTGCTGCGCTGCAGTTTTGGCCAACCCGAGGGCGAGTTCGGCATCGTTGAACCGACCATCCCGATACCGCCAGGCACCGATGAAACCAGCTTCTGCGAGGTGGGGCAGGCGCTGAATGACTTCCCGTCGTCCCACCCATTCGGTGCGGCCCCATCTGTGGCTGCCCGCGAGCAGGTCGTATAGGCGCAGGCCCAGGCCATAGTAGCATTGGGCCCAACGTCGCTTTACCGGAATGAGGAAGCCGTAATCGTCAATGTGTCCTTGGGCATTGGCCATGAGGCGGTCACGCTCCTTGAGGGCTTCTGAGACGAGGGCCATCTTGCCTTGCTCCAGATAACGGACACCACCGTGGACCAATTTGGTGCTGCGCGATGAGGTGCCTGCTGCGAAGTCACGCCCTTCGATTAAGGCTGTGCGGAGTCCGCTCGCGGCGGCCTCGAGCGCAATGCCCAGACCGGTGGCCCCGCCGCCGACGATGCACACATCCCAAGTGCCTCCTTCGCGGAGTGCATGCATCATGGAGGGGCGATAGAGCTTCATGCGAGGGGGGCGTGGATCATGTGTCAAAAACGGGGTGAGCTCAGCGGTTTTCGGCCCAGCTCAAGGTGGCACGGACGGCCCGCTGCCATTGGTCGTCCGCGGTTTGGCGCCCTTGAGTGTCGAGGCCAGGTGTGAAGGTGCGCTCCGCTGTCCATTGGGATTGAATGTCGCTGGTACTGCTCCAGTATCCCACGGCAAGACCGGCGAGATAGGCGGCCCCCAATGCGGTCGTTTCTGTGATTTCTGGCCGTACGACGGGTATGCCCAAAAGGTCGCTTTGCCGTTGCATTAAGAGGTCATTGGCTGTGGCGCCGCCATCTGCCCTCATCTCAGGAATGGGCACTCCAGCATCGGCTTCCATGGCGCGCAGTACGTCCACGCTTTGGTGTGCGATGGCGTCCAGTGCGGCGCGGGCAATGTGGGCCTTTCCGCTGCCGCGAGTCAGGCCAAACAGCGTGCCACGGGCGTGTCCGTTCCAGTGTGGGGTGCCAAACCCTGCAAAGGCGGGAACGAGTACCACACCATCGGCATCGGGCACCGTCGCCGCGAGGGCTTCAATTTCGGCCGAGTCGCCGATAATGCCGAGCTCATCGCGCAACCATTGTACGGTGGCGCCCCCCATGAATACGCTGCCTTCCAAGGCATACTGGGTCTCGCCTTGGATCTGCCAGGCTACGGTGGTGAGCAACCGGTGCTGGCTCATCACAGCTTGGGTGCCAATGTTCATCAGCATGAAGCAACCGGTTCCGTAAGTGTTTTTCACCATGCCCGGCTGGGTGCACTGTTGTCCGAACAGGGCGGATTGCTGGTCGCCGGCCACACCAGCGATGGGTGGAGCGGTTTCGCCTGACAATGCGCTGGCGCGGCCAAAATCGCCGCTGCTCGGTCGGACCTCTGGAAGCATGGCGGCCGGTACCCCCAGAAGGTCCAGCATGGCCGGATCCCAAGCGAGGTCGTGGAGATTGAAGAGGAGGGTGCGCGAAGCGTTGGAAGGGTCGGTGGCATGAACTTCGCCCCCTGTGAGGTGCCAGATGAGCCAGCTGTCGACGGTGCCAAATGCGAGCTCTCCACGTTCGGCACGGTCCCGCGCGCCTTTAACGTGGTCCAAGATCCAGCGGACTTTGGTGCCGGAAAAGTAGGCGTCGATTTCCAGTCCGGTGCGCTGCCGAATGTCTTCGGTGTGGCCGTCGCGGCGCAGCCCGTCGCAGAAGTCGGCTGTCCTGCGATCCTGCCACACGATGGCGTTGTGGATGGCTTTGCCGGTGGAGCGGTCCCAGACCAAGGTGGTTTCACGTTGGTTGGTGATGCCCACCGCAGCGATGTCCGCCATCGTCAGCCCGGCCGACGCCACGGCTTCTCGAGCGGTGGCAAGCTGCGTCGAGAGGATCTCCTCCGGGTCATGCTCAACCCAACCCGGCTGAGGGTAGTGCTGCGTGAATTCTTGCTGGGCCATTCCCAGGATTCGCCCGGCGGCATCAAAGACGAGGCTGCGGCTGCTGGTCGTACCCTGATCGAGGGCAAGGATGTACTGGCTCATTCGGGCTTCCATTTGATGTTGCAACCGAGGGAAGGAATCTGTCCTTCCTCGGGGACGGCCTCGCCGGCCAACAGTTGGTCAAGTACGCGCCGTATGTCGGCGCCGGTGACCGGCGCGTCATTGCCCGGTCGGGCCCCATCGAATTGTCCGCGGTAGACGCACTTGCGGTCCGCATCAAACACGCTGAAATCGGGCGTGCAGGCCGCTTCGTAGGCCCGGGCCACCTCCTGGCTTTCGTCGTAGAGGTAGGGGAACCCAAAGTTCAACTCCTCGGCCAATGCTTTCATGAGGTCGGGGCTGTCCATGGGGTAGCCGTCTACGTCGTTGCTCGAAATTGCCACCACTTTGACGCCGCGCGTCATGTATTCCCCTGCAAAGGCCACAAACTCAGGCAGGATGTGCACCACAAAAGGGCAGTGGTTGCACATGAAGACCACGACGATCGGGCCGCCCACCATCAAATCAACACTGTGCTTGACAGTACCGGTAACGGCGTCCGGCAATGCAAAAGCCGGTGCCTCGAAACCGAGGGGAATGGAAGTCGTCGGGGTGCGTGCCATGGCTCAGGTTGGATGCGCCTTCAAGTTATGGGGTCCTTGGATTCCGGCACCCATTGATTTCCGCATTCGAGGCAGAGCATTTCGTCCCCATCACGCTGCGTGTAGGGCCAACCACACAAGGGGCACAGATCGTCGCCTTCCATCGATGGTGTCAATGCCGTACCAGCACCCGCTGGGACAAGCGACCCTCAGGGGTGTCGACGGTCAGCTGGTAAGCACCGGCAGTCAATGCGCGAAGGTCCCATTCGACATGGTCGCCTATGCTGTTCAAGGGGACGATCACTGGGCGTCCGAGGGCATCGCTCAGGGTCCATTTCAAGACGTCCATTCCAACGGGCGCTCGAAGGAAGCCATCGGTGGGGTTGGGGTACACTGAGAATTCCGGACCCCTTTCTTCCACGCCGTCGACGACGGGGCCGAGGAAGTAGCGGGCGATGGCAAAGTCGTTGTTGGTCTGGGCGCTCATCCCGACGAGCACGGCCTTGTTCTCGGGCGTGATGACCAGCGCGTTGGCGTCGTCAAAGGCGGTACCGAAGGTGGTGGTCGTCAGTCCGTTTGTTCCGAAGAGGGGATCGGGCGAACCGTCCGGCAACAGGCGGAGCAGCGCAAAGTCCCGGTCTCCGAAGAAGCCGGGG